>JBKJJF010000289.1:0-15372 GCA_046598195.1 Rhizobacter sp.
CAGGTGGACAGGGTGCTGCCCTACCTCGGCCATCTGGCGCACTGGTCTGAGACCCTGAAGCGGCCGAAGCGGGCACTGATCGTCGACGTGCCGATCGAGATGGACGACGGCACGGTCGCCCACTTCGAGGGCTTTCGGGTCCAGCACAACCTGTCGCGCGGCCCGGGCAAGGGAGGCGTGCGTTTCCACCCCGATGTCACGCTCGAGGAAGCGATGGCGCTGGCGGCCTGGATGACGGTCAAGTGTGCCGCGGTCAACCTGCCGTACGGCGGCGCCAAGGGCGGTATCCGCGTCGACCCGAAAACGCTGTCGAAAAAAGAGCTGGAGCGCATGACACGCCGCTACACCAGCGAGATCGGCATCATCATCGGCCCGCAGCGCGACATCCCGGCGCCCGACGTCAACACCAACGGCCAGATCATGGCCTGGATGATGGACACCTATTCGATGAACACCGGCACCACCGCCACCGGCGTGGTCACCGGCAAGCCGCTGCACCTGGGGGGCTCACTCGGGCGTGTGAAGGCCACCGGGCGCGGTGTGTTCGTGACCGGCCGCGAGGCCGCGCGCCGCATCGGCCTGAACCTCAATGGCGCGCGCATCGCCGTGCAAGGCATGGGCAACGTGGGCAGCGCGGCGGCCGAGTTGTTCATCGGCGCGGGCGCCACACTGGTGGCCGTACAAGACCACACCGGCACCCTCGTCAACTCGAAAGGCTTCGACATGGCCGACACCATGGCCGTGCTCAAGCGAGACGGTGGCATCGCCGGCTACCAAGACGCTGAAAAAGTGGACAACGAAAACTTCTGGGAGGTGGACTGCGACATCCTGATCCCGGCCGCGCTCGAAGGCCAGATCACCGTGCCGCGCGCCAACCGCATCAAGGCCCGGCTCGTGCTTGAAGGTGCCAACGGCCCGACGCTGCCCGAGGCCGATGACGTGCTGGAGGAACGTGGCGTGCTGGTGGTGCCTGATGTGATCTGCAACGCCGGCGGCGTGACGGTGAGCTACTTCGAGTGGGTGCAAGACTTCAGCAGCTTCTTCTGGAGCGAAGACGAGATCAACGTGCGGCTCGACAAGATCATGGTCGACGCGCTGAAGCACATCTGGGACACGGCCGACCACCACAAGATCACGCTGCGCACCGCCACTTTCGCCGTGGCGTGCGAGCGCATCCTCACCGCTCGCGAAGAGCGCGGTTTGTACCCTTGAGCCCCCATGGCGCGCCAGCTCGTCAGATCGTGGTGCTGGCGTAGTCGGCGGCGATGCCGGCGAACACCGCGAAACCCAGCCAGTGGTTGAGGCGGAAAGCGCGAAAACACCCGTCACGCGAACGTTCGCGGATCAGCGTGTAGTGCCAGGCCGCGGTGCCAGCCGCCACCGCGATGCCAGCGAAGTAGGGCCAGCCGAGGCCCTGCTGCGCACCCACCGTGGCCCACACCACGATGAAGAGCGCGTAAAAGAGCATCACGCCCATCACATCAAAACGGCCCAGCGTGATGGCCGAGGTGCGAAGGCCGATCTTCAGGTCGTCGTCGCGGTCGACCATGGCGTACTCGGTGTCATACGCAATCACCCAGCACAGGTTGCCGAGCAGCAGCCACCACGCGACGGCCGGCACCTGGCCTTGCACCGCGGCAAACGCCATCGGGATGCCGAAGCTGAACGCCACGCCCAGCACCGCCTGCGGCATGGAGAAAAAACGTTTGGTGAAGGGGTAGAAGATGCTCACCGCGAGTGCGGCCACACTCCAGGCGATGGTGGCGGTGTTGGTGGTGAGCACCAGCAGGAAGGCAATGAACGCGAGCGCCGCGCCGAGCAGCAACGCTTCTTTGACGCTGACGGCACCGCTGGTCACCGGGCGCTGGGCGGTGCGTTTGACGTGTTTGTCAAAGTCGCGGTCGGCCACGTCGTTGACGGCACAACCGGCGCTGCGCATCAGAAACGTGCCGAGCACGAACACGAGCAGCAAATGCCAACCCGGGAAGCCGCCCGCCGCGATCCACAGTGCCGACAACGTAGGCCACAGCAACAGGTAGCTGCCGGCCGGGCGATCCCAGCGGATGAGGTTGAGGTAGAGCGAGAGGCGCGAGGGCACTTGGCGGGCGGGGGCACTCGGAGCGGTCATGCCCCGAGTCTAGAACCCCGCAACGGCCCCACTGTCAGAACGTCGCCTTGAACTGCGCACCAAAGGTGCGAGGCTCGTTGATGAAGCCCGTGAGGTTGTTGAAGTCGATGCCGCCGACCACGCGGATCTGGTTGGTGATGTTGCGCGCGAAGAGCGCTGCCTCGTACTTGCCATTGCCCCAGTTGTAGCCCACGCGCAGGCCGCCGACGGTGACCGGCTTGCCCGTGAACTCGACCGACTCGTAGAGGAAGAAGTTGACCTTGCTGCGGTAGGCCCAGTCGGTGAACACGAAGAACTCGCCGCCATCGCCCGCCGGCATGCCGTAGCGCAGCGTGAAGTTGGCGATCCACTTGGGGGCCTGGGGCAACGGGTTGCCGTCGATGCTGGCCAACCCGCCGGAGACCGGGTCGGTGACGGTGCACGAGGCGCAGGTGCCCACGCGAAGATCCGCGTCCTTGATCTGGGTGTCGTTGTAGCTGCCACCCAATGTGACGAGCAGGTTCTCGGCCACGTAACCCTGGAAGTCGAGTTCGAAGCCCTGGCCCACCGTCTTGTCGGCATTCAGCAGCCGGACGGCGTTGCTGCCCCCGCCCACGGCCGTGAGCTGCTGGTCCTTCACGGTGTAGTGGAAGACGTTGAAGCTGACGCGGGCTCGCTGGTCCATCAGGTCGGCCTTGATGCCAGCCTCGAATGAGGTGTTGGTCTCGGGCTCGGCGATGGACTGGTTGTTGAACTGGCCCGCACCCTGCACGCTGGCGGCACGAAAGCCATTGGCCGCCCGCGCGTACACGTTGAGCTCGGGCGAGAGCTTGTAGGTGCTGCTCAAGTCCCAGCTCATCTTGCTCTTGGACAGCGAGGCCGTCACCGGGCCGGCTGCCTGCAGGTCGGCCAGCGTGGGCGGCGTGCCGAACACCGAGCTCTCGTAGGCCTGCAGTGCGAGGTCTTTTTCGTCGCGGGTATAGCGCAGGCCGCCTCGCACCGACAGCTCGGGTGTCACCGCGTACTTCAGCGCGCCGAAGGCCGCGTAGGCCTTGTTCTTCTGCTGCGAGCGGGAGTACGCGTTTTGCGCGCCACCGCCCAGGGAGTCGTAGCTGAACGACTCCATGGTGTAGTCCTCGTCGAAGAAGTACACGCCGGCCTGCCAACCCAGGGGCGCAGCGTCGCTCGATTCGAGCCGCAGCTCTTGCGTGAGCTGCCGGTGTTTGGGAATGCCGTCGGCCGTCTCCGAAGGGAACGGGATCTGGCCGGGGCCGAAATAGGGGCCGGCACTGCCATCGATGTCACCCCGGTTGTAGGTGTCGAGCGACTCGTAGCCGGTGATCGAGTGCAGCGTCATGCCGCCGAGGCCCCAGCTCAGCCTGGCGCTGGCGCCGTGGGTCGTGGGTCGTGGGTCGTGAGCTTGGACTCGTTCGCACCGTCGAAGGCGACCTTTTTTTCGTCGAAACCATCGACCAGCTCATTGCTGCCGGGTTTGATGATGTTGGCGCGAAAGAGCCGCGCCGAGCCGTCGAGCTCGCGTGCATGCAGGTTGAAGAGTGCGCTGAAATCCTTGTGTGGCTTGTAGAGCAGCTGGGCGCGCGCGGCGTGGTCGTGGTAGCCCTCGAACGACTGCGTCGGGCCGGCAGGGTGGGTGTTGTCAACCCAGTCGTCACGGTTCTGCGAGATCAGCGACACCCGCGCCGCCGTGGTCTCTGACAAGGGGATGTTGATGGCGCCTTCGGCGTTGACGCTGTTGAAGCTGCCATACGAAATGCTGCCGTAGCCGCCGAACCGACGCTCCGGTTTGGCCGAGTCGAACTTCACCACGCCCGCGGGCGTGTTGCGGCCGAACAGCGTGCCCTGCGGGCCGGCCAGCACCTCGATCTGGTCAAGGTCGAAGACCGGAAAGCCCTTCAGGATGGGCGCTTCTTGCACCACCTCGTCATAAACCAGCGACACCGGCTGCGAGGCGTTGAGGCGGAAGTCGGTGTTGCCATAACCACGCAGGTAGAAGCGCGGGAAGGCACGCCCGAACGACGACTCGATGTTGAGGCTGGGCACACGCCCTGACAGCATGCGCACGTCTTCGCCCGATGAGTTGAGCACGTCGAGCTTCTCGCCGCTCAGCGTGGTGATGGCCATCGGCACGTCTTTTGCGTTTTCGCGGCGCCGCTCGGCGGTGACGATCACCGGCGGCAGCCGGCCCCACTCGGGTGCGCTGGCGGGTGTGGCCGCAAGAGGTGGCGTGGTTGCGGCCGCTGATGCAGCGGGTGCGGGCGCCTCTGCGGCGGGGGCCTGCGCATGCGCCGCGACAGGCGCAAAACAGGCTGCAAGGGCGATGACAAGCGGGCGCGTGGGTGACGCGCTTTCAGCGAAACGTTCGAACATGGTGAGTTCCTACCGGGCGTTGCGGAGGAAACTGTTTTGCAATCAACGTGCCACTGCCGCACACGCATCGCGGGGACTTGTTCAGTGCATCCTTTGTGTTCAGGGGGGTGGCACACCCTCGCGCCACTGTGCCCAGTGCGCCACGATGTCGCGCACCACGATGCCGGCCACCGCCTGCAGGTTGTGTGTGGCGGGCATGAACCCCCCGGTGGCGCCGGTGGTCGAGGCGATCAGCGAAGCATGTGCACTCTGCCCCGGATGGGGGCGGTCGAAGTTCGATGCCGTGCGCAACACCGCCAGGCGTTTCAGGTCGACCTTGCCGGCGGCGGCCGCGCGCTCCAGTGCGTTGTAGGTGGCGTTGTCTTCCTGTTGCGTGGTGCAGTAGGTGCCTTGGCCATCGGTGAGCAGCTTCGTCCACGCGCGTGCGTGTGCGCCCAGCCTGTGGCCGTGCCACCAGGTGTCGCCACCCAGCGTGTCGCACTGCGTCACACGCGGCGGCTGGTTGGCCGGCGCTTGGGGGTAGCGGGCCCGGTAGGCACGGGCGGCGTCGCTGTCTTGCAAGGCTGCGTTTTTGGTAAGCGCGAGCACCTTCTGGAGCAAGGCTTCGTCCACACGCGCCACCTCGGTGCGGTATTCGAGCTTGGGTTTTTCTCCCGGGCCCTTGGTGAGGAGGCCGTAGTAGCCGTTCTTCCAGCCCTTGGGCATTTCGCGGGCATCGATCTCGTGCGCGATGCCCACATCGACCAGCCAGCGTGCCCACGCGGCCGTGCCCAGCGTGCCCTGGGTGGGGTCGATGCCGGTGATGAAGAACCAGGTCTTGCGCAGGTCGAAACGCGGGTCGAGCGTGACCGCGAGCGTGGACGCCGCAGCGTTGGCGTGGCCCATGCCGGTGGTGACGAGGCACACGTCATCGGCGTTGCAGCGCAGCGCCGGGTGGTCGGGCGAGAGGCCGGGCACGGGGATGGACTCTGCCAGCTGAAAACGCTCGATCCACGGTTCGGCCTCGGGGCTGAACATGGTGATGACGAGGGCCTTGATTTCGCGTGGGGCGGCGGTGGCCGGGGCAACCAAAGCGGTTGCGACGGTGGCTGCCACCAGCAAGGGTGTGAGCTTCATGGCTTGACCTTTCGCGCGGCGGCGTACTTTTTCCAGGCGTCCAGAAACGCGAACGTGACGGCGGCTTCGTTGGCTTCGGCCAGGCCGCTCGAAAAGAGTGCGGCAACGTCGGTGTTGAACTCGGTGGCGCCCGCGAGGTCGCTCAGGCTGCGAAACGCGATGTAGGGCACGCCATTGCTGTAGGCCACATGCGCGAGCGCGGCGGTTTCCATCTCCACCGTTTCGGCCTGCAGGTGCTCGAACAGGTAGGCGCGGTAGTGCGGGTTGGCCAGGAAGGCCGTGCCCGAAACGCCACGGCCGCCCACGATCAAGCGCGGCTGCTCGCGCACACACTGCTTCGGGTCGATTTCGCCCGAAGGCAGCCTGGCGCGCGGCCCGCAGCGTTCGAGCTTGGGCGACAGGCCCTGTACCACCACCAGCATGGCGGGGTCGACGGGATAGTCAAACCGGAACTCACCCTTCGGCGCATTGGCCGCGCTGAGCACGTAGTTCTCGCGCATGAAAAGCCCGGTGGGGCCGCCCGGCAACACAAACGGCGGCAGCGGCTTGCCGTCGGGGCCGCTCGCGAGCTTGAGGCCGAGGCAGCTCACGTCGGCCGCCGCACCGCAGGCGGCCGGCACGCTGGAATCGGCGTTCCAGTACACCTCCATCGGCATCGCCCAGCGGTCGGGCACGGTCACGTCGCCGACGTGGTGCGCCGGGTTGATGCCACCGGCGATGCCGCTCATGACCAAACGTTCGATGTGGAAGTGGTCGATCAGCGTCTGCGTGACCAGCGCCGAGTTGATCATGCTCACCCCGCTGAGCACGATCACCACCCGGTTGCCGCGCAGCAGGCCGGTGGTGAAGGTTTTGCCGTGGATGACGCGCATGCGCTTGGCCGTGGTCTGCGCCAGCAGGATGTCGGCCTCGGCGCCGAAGGCCGACACGATGCCGATGCGCGGCGTGCACTCGCTCAGGCAGCGGCGCGGTGACCCCTCGGCCCAGGCCGAGAAGCTCAGCAGGGTGGCGGCGAAAGCCAGGAACAAACCTCTCATTCAGCGCTCCAGTCAATGCGATCCCACAACACATGCAACCGCCGTGCCTTCACCGGGTTGAGCTGGGTCGCCCAGTCGAGTTTGCCTCGCAAGTGGGCACGAAAGTCGACGTGGCCTTCACGGTTCTGAGACACCGGCCCGTGCAGGCCGCACTGGTGCAGCAACGCGCGCAACCGGTCGAAGTCAGCGCGTTTTATGTTCACGTGATGGTTCACCACCACGCCGCACACATGCTGAGCCTGGGCCTGGGTGGCCAGCCGAGTCTTGCGGGGGTTGACGGCATAACCTTCTTCGAGCGCGATGCTCCCCACCCAGGCGGCAATGCGTGGCCCCGCAGCCGCCAAGATCGCGGGGCCGGAGATCACCAGGTCGTCGGCGTAGCGCGAGTAACGCGCCGCCAAGGCGCAGGCCAGGCCATCGAGCCGCAAGTCCAATCCGAAGGCACACAGGTTGGCAAGCATCGGCGAGCTGGGAGAGCCTTGCGCCAGATGCGGGTGGCGAAGGCAACGGGCCTGGTGCCAGTCGAGCCAGCCGTCGTCGCGCATGCGCTCGATCACCGGCTCGGGTGTGCTCACGCTGCACAGCGCCGCCAGTTGTTGCGCCACGCCCGAGGGGTAGCCGAGCGTGCGAAACACCGCCGCCACTTGCGCCACGGTGATGCTGTTGAAGAAGTTCTTCAAGTCGAAATGCAGCAGCACCGGCTGCCCAGTGTGTCGCTGCGCGTGCGTCAACACGGAGCGCCCCGACACGAAGCCGTGACAGGACTCGTGCACCGGCACGGCATTCAGCAGACCCGTCAACACCTGGGTCTGCACCGCCTTCAGCCGCTGCCGAGGCGCCTCGATCAAGCGGCCACCGCCGCCGCGCTTGGGCCGCAGCGAAAAGGCGTAGTGCTGCGCGTGCAGGGGCGCCCCCGAGACCGGGACTAACGCCCCACCGCATTGGCCATCAGCGAGGCCGACAGCAGCACCAATGCGAGCAAGACCATCTGCGCTGAGAGCAGGTGTGAGATCAGCTTGTACTGCGCCTCGCTCACCACCGGCGCGCGGCCAGCCAGGATGTCGGGCCGCCAGCGGGCGAAACGGATCGTGGGGTAGATCGACGCCAGACCAATCAGCACAAAGAGCGTGAGCTTCAGATGAAAGAAGGGAGTGGCGAGGTAGAAGTCGAGGCCTTTTTCATACGCATAGGCGCGCACAAACCCAACCACCAGCAGCAGCCCGGCAAAGAGCCCGTACCAGCGGTCGGCCAGCGCCAGGCGGCGGGCCTCGGTGGCCGTGGGCGCCTTGCTGAAGGTGAACCACTCGAAGAACAGCGTGGCCGCAATGCCGAAGGCAGCGATGAAGTGGGCGTAGGCGAACAAAGACTTCACAAGCATGGCGGGCTCCGGCAACGGGTGGCGCGACTGTGCCGGCGAAGCGGTTTGGCCGCAATCGTGAGGCGACAAAACGCTGCCTTGCGGCGCCAACGGACGCCCGCGTGGCGCGGGCGGTCAGCCTTCGAGCTGCTTCTGGAACACCAAGCCGGCGTGCTCGCGCAGCGCGTGGAACTTGATCTTGGGCCAGTTCTCCTGCATGGCACGCAGCTCACCGGCGTATTCGAGCAGCACGCACGGGGCGTCGACCGCGTCGAGCGCCACACGGTGGGCGTTGCCGTCGATGAAGCGCTTGAGTTCGCGCTCATCGGCCGCCGCACCGTCGCCGGTTTCGCAGGTGACCCAGCGCGCCACGTTGTAACGCGCCGGCATGATGCGCGCCTTGACGCCGTATTCGTGCTCCAGCCGGTGCGCCACCACCTCGAATTGCAACTGGCCCACGGCGCCGAGCAACAGCACCGTGCCGGCCACCGGGCGAAACACCTGGATCGCGCCCTCTTCACCCAGCTGGGTGAGGCCGGCGCGCAGCTGCTTGGTCTTGAGCGGATCGGCCACTTCGACGCTGCGAAACATCTCCGGCGCGAAAAACGGCAGGCCCGTGTACAGCAGCGACTCACCTTCGGTCAGGGTGTCACCCAACTGCAGCACGCCGTGGTTGGGGATGCCGATGATGTCGCCGGCAAAGGCCTCGTCGAGCAGCTCGCGGCGTTGGCTCAGAAAGCTCACCACCGTGTTGGGCCGCAGCTCTTTGCCCGAGCGCACCACCTTCAACCGCATGCCGCGCTCGAAGTGGCCACTGGCCACGCGCAGGAAGGCGATGCGGTCGCGGTGGGCCGGGTCCATGTTGGCCTGGATCTTGAAGACGACGCCGGTGAACTTGGCCTCGTCGGGCTGCACCACGCGCTGCACCGCCGCGCGCGGGCCGGGCGAGGGCGCCAGGTCGACCAGCGCGTCCAGCACCTCCTGCACGCCGAAGTTGTTGACAGCCGAGCCGAAGAACATCGGCGTCTGGCGGCCCGCCAAAAAGGCCTCGCGGTCGAAGGGCGGTGCGGCATCGGTCAGCAAGTCCAGCTCGTCTTTGGACTGCGCGTACTGCATGCCGAAACGCTCGGGGTAGGCCGGGTTGTCCAGGCCTTCGAGGAACTCGATGCCGTTGTTCGCTTCAGCACCACCGAACAAGCGCATGCGCTTTTCTCGCAGGTCCATCACGCCGTGGAATGACTTGCCCATGCCCACCGGCCAGGTAAAGGGCACGACCTCCATGCCCAGCTCGCGCTCGATCTCATCCATCAGTGCGAGCGGCTCCTGCACCTCGCGGTCCATCTTGTTGACGAAGGTGAGGATGGGCGTGTTGCGTGCGCGGCAAACCTGCAGCAGGCGGCGGGTTTGCGGCTCCACGCCGTTGGCCGCGTCGATCACCATCAGGGCCGCGTCGACCGCGGTCAGCACACGGTAGGTGTCTTCCGAGAAGTCTTGGTGGCCGGGGGTGTCGAGCAGGTTGATGACGCAGCCGCGGTATTCCATCTGCATCACGCTCGATGCCACCGAGATGCCACGCTGTTTTTCAATCTCCATCCAGTCAGAGGTGGCATGGCGGGTGGCCTTGCGCGCCTTCACCGAGCCAGCAATCTGGATCGCGCCCGAAAACAGCAACAGTTTTTCGGTCAGCGTGGTCTTGCCCGCGTCGGGGTGGGAAATGATGGCAAAGGTGCGGCGGCGGCGCACCTGGGGGGTCAGCTCGGACATGCGTGTGCGGCGCAATGAAGGCGCGCTACCTCGTGAAAACCGTCGATTATCCGCGGCAGGCTGGTGCCTGTGCACAGCCCGATTAGCCGAATGAACAGTTGTCGAGTACATTCTCGCCACAGTTACGCAAGACAGTGGTGTTAGTGATCTCGTTCGTGCTGCCCGGTTCCGGTGCGGTTTCCGTTAGAAATCCCTTTGATCGTTTCTTGAGAGTCGCTGCGTGCGGGGCATGTGCTCCTCACCATTTTTAATTTAGGAAACGCATCATGACGACGCAAACCGGTACCGTGAAATGGTTCAACGAGAGCAAGGGCTACGGCTTCATTGCACAAGACGCAGGTGGTGCTGACCTGTTCGCCCACTTCCGTGACATCGCCGGCTCTGGCTTCAAGACCCTGGCCGAAAACCAAAAGGTCGAGTTCGAAGTCAAGCAAGGCGAAAAAGGCCTGCAAGCAGCGAACATTCGCCCGGTCTGAGATCGGTTGAACCCAGGTGGCGATTCGTCGCCCCCAAGAAAAACGCGGCCTAGGCCGCGTTTTTTGTTGGTGCCGTCGCACCCTGCGACACAAGGGCTGGCCAACAGAATCGACGCGCTGGGTTAGGGCCTTCAGCGGCGCTTAAGTCAGGGCCGGCACAGTGCGCCCATGTTCAATGCTCGACCCCCCGGCCGTAGCAAGCACACGCGCCGATGGGCCGGCTTGTTTGTCGCCAGCCTGCTGACGCTGCCCGGCCTCGTCTGGGCACAAACGGCAGACACCGCGTGTCAGCGCATCGGCGCCATCCACCTGGTGCGGCTCGATGTGTTCGACACCCGCATTCCGGAAGAAGACAAGGCGCTGTTCCGCCTGGCCAACTGGCTGCACATCCAAACACGCGAGTCGACGCTGCAGCAGCTGCTGCTGTTCAAGACTGGCGATGCCTATGACCCACGTCTGCTGGAAGAATCCGAGCGCTTGCTGCGCGGCAGCGGCTACCTGGGCAGCGCCCACATTCGCACGCTGGCTTGCCCCGGCGGCGAGGCTGAGATTGAGGTGACCACGCAAGACGTCTGGACGCTCAAGCCCGGCCTGTCGTTCGGCCGCAGCGGTGGCAAAAACAGCAGCAGCATCGGCCTGCAAGAGCGCAACCTGCTGGGGCTGGGCACCCAGCTGGGGCTGGACATCAAGTCGGGTGTCGACCGCAGCACCCACACCTTGTACTACCACGACCCGCTGCTCGGGGGCCAGCGGCTCGACCTCAACGGCAGCTACGCCAACAACAGCGACGGCAAATCACGCTCGCTGGGCCTGGAGCGACCCTTCTACGCACTTGACACCCGCTGGGCCGCGGGCGCCTCGTGGCGCGACGAGACGCGCCTGGACTCGGCCTATGAACAAGGCCAGGTGGTCGGCCAGTACCAGACCACCGAGCGTTATGCCAAGGTTTACGGCGGCCTGTCCGGCGGCCTGCGCGACGGCTGGGTGCAGCGCTGGACGCTGGGCGTCACGCACGACGAACACCGCGCCACACCGCTGGCCACCAACACCCTGCCCGGCATCACCGGCCAGGCCGACCGCAAGCTCGTCTACCCCTGGATCGGCTTCGAGTGGCTGCAAGACGAGTACCAGACCGTGCGCAACCAAGACCAGATCGGCAAGACCGAAGACGTGGCGCTCGGCTGGCACGGCACGGCCCAGCTGGGTGCCGCCTTGCCGGCCTTCGGCTCCGACCGCAGCGCGGCGGTCTTCAGCCTGCAGCTGTACAAGGGCCTGAAACCTTGGCCCAACACGACGGTGTTGTTCGACGCCAGCGCCACCGGCCGCTTTGAGCGCGACGGCTTTGCCGGCACCTTGCTCAAGGCGAGCGCGCGCCACTACCTGCGCCAGTCAGACAAACGCAGCCTCTACCTCGCCTTGTCGACCGAACGGGCCTCCAACCCCGACACCGACCAACAGGTGCTGCTGGGTGGCGACACCGGCCTGCGCGGCTACCCGCTGCGCTACCAGAGTGGCCACGGGCGCTGGCTGTTCACCGCCGAGCAGCGTTACTTCACCGACTGGTACCCGTGGCGCATATTCAACGTGGGTGGCGCGGTGTTCTACGACATGGGTCGCGCCTGGGACCAAAACCCGCGCACACAAATCCCGCAGGGGCTGCTGCGCGACGTGGGCTTCGGTCTGCGCCTGGGCAACAGCCGCTCGGCCACCGGCAGCGTGGTGCACATCGACCTGGCGTTCCCGCTCGATGGCGACCGGTCGATCCGCAAAGTGCAGTTCCTGGTCGAGGGCAAGAGCAGCTTCTGAGCCGCTCAGCCCGCGGCGTCTTCGGCCAGCAGGCCTTCGCTGACCCACTGCTGCAACACACCCACCACCACGGCGGCGGCGCACTCATCACCCACCTGCCGCGCCGCACGCTCGCACAGGGCCGCGAAGCTCTGGCCTTGCAGGGCTGCGGGCAACAGCGTGGCCTCGATCGGGTCGGTGACCGAACGCCAGCGGGTGTCGAGCCGAGGCCGCCACACCAGCAACAGGTGCTCGCCGGCTTCCGGCGCGTCGAGCTCGGGTTCTTCATCTTTCGATTGCAAGGCGCGCCAGGCGGGCTCGACACACCATTGCAGGCGCAACAACTGCGCGCTCGGCTGAAAGCGCAACACCCAGCCGGGCCAGTGCTCGGGCGCACGCGCCGCCACCGATGCGGCTGACAGTGTGGGCGCATCGGCCGCGTCGAACGCACCTCTCAAGGCCCACTCCATGCGGGCCAGGTCGACGAAGGCGGGGTGCTCGACCCGCTCGGGATGCTGCGCCATGAAATCGGCGAACAAGTGGCCGAACCAGCGGATCGACGGGTGGCATGACGGGTGAGCGTGCAGGTAGGCCAGCGCCAGCGCATCAAAGGCTTCGTCACCCATGGCACGCGGCAACACGCCGTAGTTGTCGCGCAGCGCCGCCAGCAGACGCGCGGTGTAGGCGTGCTGGTAGATGCGCAACCAGGGAGCGTGGCCACGCAGCAGGCCGGGGGCCGGTACTCCCTCGACGATGGCAGCGCGCAGTTGGCGCTGTTGTTGCGCCAGCGTGTTCATGCGGCCTGCCGCAGCGCAAGGGCCTGTGCCTGCACCGCGCGCGCCACAGCCAGCTCGGCCAGCAGCTCGGGCAGCGGCGGGATGTGGTCGTCGCGCTCGATCATGGTCGGCACACCTCCCAGGCGCTGCACGGTGTAGGCGTAGAGCTGCCACACCGCCTCGCACACCGGGTGGTCGTGGGTGTCGATCAAATGGTCACCGTGGTCTTCATGGCCGGCGAGGTGAATCTGGCGCACCCGCTCGCGCGGCATGGCGTTGATGAAGGTCTTGGCGTCAAAGCCGTGGTTCACGCTGCTCACGTAGACGTTGTTGACGTCGAGCAGCAGCTCACAGTCGGCGCGGCGCATGAGTTCGGCGATGAACTCCCACTCGCTCATCTCGTCGCCCGCAAAGCTCACATAGCTGGAGACGTTTTCCAGCAGCAGGCGCCGGCCGAGCAGCTCTTGCACCTGTTGCACCCGTTGCACCACATGGCGCAGCGCGGCTTCGGTGTAGGGCAGCGGCAGCAGGTCGTGCAGGTTGTGGTGGTCCACGCCCGTCCAGCACAGGTGGTCAGAGATCCACGCCGGCTCGATGCGTTGGGCCAGGGCCTTGAGTTCGCGCAGGTAGGCCAGGTCCAGCGGGTCGGTGCTGCCAATCGACATCGACACACCGTGCATCACCACGGGATGGTCGCGCCGGATGCGCTCCAGGTGGTGCAGCGGCTTGCCGCCGGGCACCAGGAAGTTTTCGGAGATGACCTCCAGCCAGTCGACCCCGGGCTGGGCTTGTGCGAAGTCGGCGTAGTGCTCGCTGCGCAGGCCGAGCCCGAAGCCGGTGACGACGGAGGTCATGCGGAAACAGCGGCGGCTGCTTACTTGAGAACCTTGCCACCTTCCTTGGTGCACTCGGCGGCGCTCTTCTTGCTGACCCAGCCTTGGCCTTTGCAGCCGTTGTGGCCCTTGCACTCGCTCTTGGCCGTCTTGCACTCGGAGCTGCCCTTGCAGCTGTTGACGCCCGAACACTTGACCATGCCGTCGTCGGCAGCGTGCACGGTGGTGGTGGCGAGCCCGGTGGAGAACAACGCGGCAGCGGTGGTGGCCAGGGCGAGCCCGGATTTGAGGTTCAGCATGGTGTGGTTTCCTTGATGCAAAGGGTTGGAGGAAGTGCAGCCAGGGAAACGGCAGCTTGCCGAATCACCGCGCTTGCCGGGCTCTGTCGGTGCGGCGGTGGGCTTCTTACAGGCCCGTCGTGCAAACAACCGGGTTCAATCGCCCTGGATCAAGGCCACCAGTTCCGCCGCCTTGAGCACCCCTTTCACGTCGCCACCTTCGAGCACGCTGTCAGCCAGCTCGCGCTTGGCGCCGTGCAAGGCCACGATGCGTTCTTCCAGCGTGCCGCGGTTGACCAGGCGGTACACCGTCACCGGCCGCTGCTGGCCGATGCGGTGGGCGCGGCCGCTGGCCTGGTCTTCGGCAGCCGGGTTCCACCACGGGTCGGCAATCACCACATAGTCGGCCATGGTGAGGTTGAGGCCAAAGCCGCCCGCCTTGAGGCTGATGAGAAACAGATCACCTTCACCCGCCTGAAACGCCGCCACCCGGCGGGTGCGCTCGGCGGGTGGTGTGGAGCCGTCGAGGTATTGGTAGGCAATGCCGGCCGCATCGAGCGGCTCGCGCAGCAGCGAAAGAAAGTCGACAAACTGGCTGAACACCAGCGCCTTGTGCCCGTTGGCCGACAGCTCGGCCGCCAACTCGCTGAACGCCTGCACCTTGGCCCCCACCAGGCCGAGCTGAGGGCTGACCAGCCGCGGGTCGCAGGCGGCGCGGCGCAGCCGGGTCAGCTGGGCCAGGATGTTCATTTGTGCGTGGCCCGGGGTGTCACCCGCGAGGCTCGCCTCGGCCGCCTCCAGTGCCTGGCGGCGCAGCGCTTCGTAGTGCGCCCGCTCGGCGGCATCAGGCTCCACCGTGAGTGTGAGTTCGGTGCGCGGGGGCAGGTCGTCGAGCACCTGGGCCTTGGTGCGGCGCAAGACAAACGGCGCGATCAAGCGGCGCAGGCTGCGCTGGGCCTGGCGGTTGCGGTCGCGTTCGATGGGGCCGGCAAAACGCTCGTTAAAGCGCGCCAGGCTGCCCAGCAGGCCGGGGTTGCACACGCGCATCACCGACCACAGCTCGGCCAGCCGGTTTTCGATTGGCGTGCCCGACAAGGCCAGGCGGAAGTCGGCACGCATCTCGTGCGCCGCCTGCGAGCGTTTGGCCGCAGCATTCTTGATCGCCTGGGCTTCGTCGAGCACCAGGGTGTGCCACTCGCGTGCCGCAAACACGGCCAGGTTTTGCTGGTGCATCTGGTACGACACCAGCACCACGTCGTGGGGCCCAAGCCCGGCCACCAGGCTGTCGCGCTCAGACTCGCTGAACAGATGCATCTGCAGGCTGGGCGCAAAGCGGCGCGCCTCGGCCAGCCAGTTGCCCATCAGCGAGGTGGGAGCGAGCAGCAGCGCCGGCCCGCCAGCAGCACGCGCGAGCAGCACGGCCAGGGCTTGCAAGGTTTTGCCCAGGCCCATGTC
>JBKJJF010000043.1:0-24657 GCA_046598195.1 Rhizobacter sp.
GTTGAGTGCCGCATGATGTTTGGCGGGGAACTCTGTTAACTCAAAATAGTGGGTGGCAAACAGGGTGAAGGCGCGGGTTTTGTCGTGCAGTTGGGCGGCGATGGCGCTGGCCAGGGCCAGGCCGTCGAAGGTGGAGGTGCCGCGGCCGATCTCATCCATCAGCACCAGCGATTGCTCGGTGGCGCTGTGCAGAATCGCCGCCGCTTCGATCATCTCGACCATGAAGGTGGACTGCGCGTTGGCGAGGTCGTCGGCCGCGCCGATGCGCGTGTGGATCGCATCGATCGGCCCCAGCCGGCAAGCGCTCGCCGGCACGAACGAACCCACGGCCGCCAGCAACACGATCAGCGCCACCTGGCGCATGAAGGTGCTCTTGCCGCCCATGTTGGGGCCGGTGATCACGAGCATCTTGCGCGACGCATCGAGCCGGCAGTCGTTGGCCATGAAGTTGCCGGCGCCCGTTTCCGCCAAGCGCGCCTCGACCACCGGGTGGCGGCCGGCTTCGATGTGAATGCAGGGCTCGCGCACAAACTGCGGGCGGCACCAGTTGAGCGTGGTCGCGCGTTCGGCCAGCGCCGAGAGTGCATCCAGGCTGGCGAGAGCACGCGCCAGGCCGCTCAATTCATCAAGGTGGGTTTGCAGCTGGTCGACCACCGTTTCGTACAACATCTTCTCGCGCGCCAGCGATCGGTCTTGCGCCGACAAGGCCTTGTCTTCAAACGCCTTCAGCTCGGGCGTGATGAAACGCTCAGCGTTTTTCAGCGTCTGGCGGCGCTGGTAGTCGCTCGGCACCTTGCTCGCCTGGCCTTGTGTCACCTCGATGTAGAAGCCGTGCACCTTGTTGTATTGCACGCGCAGGTTGGCAATGCCGGTGCGGCTGCGTTCGCGGGCCTCCAGGTCGAGCAGGTAGGCATCACAGTTTTGGCTGATGCCGCGCAGCTCGTCGAGGTCTTTGTCATAGCCGGCGGCGATCACGCCGCCGTCGCGCAGCAGCACCGCAGGCTCGTCGGCGATCGATGCGCGCAACAAGCTTTCGATGGCGGCCGATGGGTTCAGCGCTTCGGCCAGCATGTCGAGCAGCAGCGCCTGGCCGGTGGGCACCAAGGAGCGCAAGGCTGGCAGGCCTTGCAGCGTGGCGCGCAGGCCGGTCAGCTCGCGTGGGCGCACTTGGCGCAAGGCGACGCGTGCGGTGATTCGCTCGACGTCGCTCACATGGCGCAGCGCTTCGCGCAGCGGCTCGGAGGAGCGGTTGATCAGCACCTCCAGCGCGTCGTGTCGTTGGGTGGCAACCAGGCGCTCGCGCAGCGGGTGGGTCAGCCAATGGCGCAGCGCGCGGCTGCCCATGCCGGTGCGGCAGGTGTCGAGCAGCGAGAGCAGCGTGGGCGCATCGTCGCCGCGCAACGTTTGGGTGAGTTCAAGGTTGCGGTGCGTGGTGGGCGGCAGGTCGAGCAGGTCGCTGGCACGTTCTACCGTCAGCGTGCGCACGTGGGCGAGTGCCTGGCCTTGGGTGTGTTCGGCGTAACTCAGCAGCGCGGCAGCGGCGGCTTGGGCCACTTGCATGTCTTGGGCGTTGAAGCCGGAGAGGCTCGCCACACGCAGCTGCTCGCACAGTTTGCGTTGGCCCAACGCGGTGTCGAACTGCCAGGCGGGGCGGTTGGTGAGGGCCATGCGCGACTGCGCCACCGCGGCCGGTACTTGGTCGCGGTCCACCAGCGCTTCGGCCGCATTGAGCCGCGCCAGCCAGCCGGCCAGCTCGCGCTGATGGCATTCGGTCATGCCGAGCTGGCCGTTGGACAGGCCCAACCAGGCCAGGCCGTAGGTGACCACCCCGCGCTTGGTTTGCTGCGATACGGCCAACAACAGGGCATCACGTTTGTCGGCCAGCAGCTCCGAATCGGTCACGGTGCCGGGCGTGATCACCCGCACCACCTTGCGCTCGACCGGCCCCTTGGCGGTGGCCACGTCGCCCACCTGTTCGGCAATCGCGACCGGCTCGCCGAGCTTGATGAGCTTGGCGAGGTAACTCTCTACCGAATGCACCGGCACGCCGGCCATCACCACCGGCGCGCCACCACTCTGGCCCCGCTGGGTGAGGGTGATGTCGAGCAGCTTGTTGGCGCGCCGTGCGTCGTCGAAAAACAGCTCGTAGAAATCGCCCATGCGGTAGAACACCAGCGTGTCGGGGTGCTCGGCCTTGATGCGCAGGTACTGCTGCATCATCGGCGTGTGGTGGGCGAGATCAGGGGTCTGGGTGGCGGTGTTCATGCGGGGTGGGCACAGGGGCAGCCGCGTATTGTCCAGCAGTGCCGTTGGGGTAGGCCCCGGGGTCGGTGCTGCACCGGCGCCCGTATGCTCCCGGCCCATGCTGCGCCTGCGTCAAATCTGCCTCGTTGCCCCCGAGCTCGAACCAGCCGTTGAGCAGGTGAGGCGCATCTTTGGCGTCGACGTTTGTCACCGCGACGTGGCGGTGGCGAAGTACGGTCTGGCCAACGCGCTGTTTGTCTTTGGCCACCAGTTTGTCGAGATCGTGGCGCCCACGCGTGCCGACACTGCAGCAGGGCGCTTTCTGGAGCGCAGTGGCGGGCGCGGCGGCTACATGGCCATCTTCGACACCCATGACCCCGAGCGTCGCCGTGGGCTGGTCGAGTCGCTCGGCGTGCGCATTGCCCACACGATGGAGGCGCCGGGGTTTCGCGGCATTCAGCTGCACCCGCGCGATGCCCGCGCAACCATGCTCGAGTTCGATCGCAGCGATGGCAACGAACAACTCGATGGCGCCTACTGGCCCGCCGGGCCGCACTGGCGGGATCACCAGCGGCTCGACCGTGTGGCGGGCATCCCGTGGGTCGAGGTCGAGTCGCCCGACCCAATTGACTTGGCCGCCCACTGGGGCCGGCTCATGGATGTGCCCGTCTCACGCGAGCCCCTCGGCCAGCCCGTTTTGCACTTCGACCTGGGCGGGGTGCGGTTCGTGGCGGGGTCTGTGGAGCGGCTGATCGCACTGCAGGTGCAGGTGAGCGACCCTGCCGCGCTGCGGGCCGCGGCAGCCGCCGAAGGCCTGCCAAGCGATACCGGCGGGTTCATGCTGTGTGGCGTGCGTTTTGTGCCGCACGCGGGTCGTTAACATCCCGCCTCCCGCTATACCCACAACACTGGAGACACGATGAATCGCCGCTGCATTTTTTCAGCCGTGCTGCTGAGCCTGTTCATGGCTGGCACCGCGATGGCGCAGAGCAAGACCTTGCTGCGCATCTCCACCCCGGCCGTTACCGAAGACTGGCACGCCAAGATGTGGACAGTGTTCAAGGACGAGCTGGAGAAGTCGGCCCCAGGCCAGTTCGAGGTGCAGATTCACCTCAACGGCGCGCTTTTCAAACAAGGCGCCGAATCGACCGCCATGGCGCGCGGCAGCCTGGAGATGGCGGCGATGTCGGCGCAAGACATCGCCAAGATCCTGCCCGAGTACGCGATCTACACCGCGGGCTATCTGATCCGCGACCCGGCGCACCAGAAGGCCGTGTTCAACGGCCCCATTGGCGACGAGATGGCCAAGGCGGTGGCCGCCAAGATGGACGTGCAGTTGCTCAACGTGGCCTACCTCGGCACACGCCAACTCGCCCTGCGCGAGCCGCGCAAGGTGATGACCCCGGCCGACCTGAAAGGCGTGAAGCTGCGCATGCCGGCCACCAAGGAGTGGCTGTTCCTTGGCGAGGCGCTCGGCGCCACCGCCACGCCGCTGGGCTTCGGCGAGGTGTACCTGGCGCTGAAGACCGGCACCATCGATGGCGAAGACAACCCGCTGCCCACCGTGCGCTCGGCCAAGTTTCATGAAGTGACCAAACAGATCGTGCTGACCAGTCACCTGGTCGATGGCCTGTTCATTGCCGTCGCCAGCAAAACCTGGAAGGGGCTGAACGCTGAGCAGCAGGCCAAGGTGCGCGCCGCAGCGATGGCCGCCGCCAAGTACAACGACGACAAACGCATTCAAGACGAAGCCCAGCTGATCGACTTCTTCAAAAAAGAAGGCCTGCAGGTCACCACACCCGATGTGGACGCCTTCCGCAAGGCGGTGCAAGCCAAGTACCTGGCCTCGGAGCAGGCCAAAACCTGGCCGGCCGGTTTGCTCGACCGCATCAACGCGGTGAAGTAGGGCATGCGCCAGCGTCTGGAGCAGGTGGCTGGCGCCATCGCTGCGGTGGTCTTCGCCTTGCTCTTCATCACCTTCGTGGTGCAGGTGGCGGCGCGCTTCCTGTTTGATCGCCCGCTCGCCTGGTCAGACGAGCTGGTGGTCATCCTCTACATCGCGATGGTGTTCTGGTCAGCCGCCACGCTGTTGAAAGAACGTGAGCACGTGATGTTCGACCTGGTCTATGCGGCGCTGCCGCCCTGGGGGCAGCGTGTGATGGCGCTCGCGGGCGTGGTGCTGATCGCGGGCCTGATGGGCGTGCTGCTGCCGTATGCGTTTGACTATGTGCGGTTCATGCACCGCGAGCCGACCGCCGTGTTGGGCGTGCCGTTTTCGCTGGTGTTTGCCCCCTTCCTGGTGTTCGTGCTGGCGGTGGTGCTGATGTACCTGCACAAGGGCTGGAAGCTGCTGCGCACCGGCTGGCAAGGGCAACTGTGAGCCTCGCGTTGACGGTATTGCTGGGCATGCTGGCGGTGACGCTGCTGCTGCGCATTCCCATCGGCTTTGGCATGCTGGCCAGTGGCGTGGCCTACCTGCTGGTGAAGGGGCAAGACGTGGGCCTGGTCGCCGAGCAGGTGCTCAACGGCCTGTACAACAGCTATGTGCTGCTGGCGGTGCCACTCTTCATCTTTGCGGCCAACATCATGAACTCGGGCACCATCAGCGAGCGCCTGTTTGCGTTTGCCCACGTGCTGGTGGGGCGGGTGCGCGGCGGCCTGGCGCATGTGGACATCATCGTCAGCGTGATCTTCTCAGGCATGAGCGGCAGCGCCATCGCCGACGCCGCCGGCCCCGGCATCGTGAGCATTCGCATGATGACCAAGCACGGCTACTCGCCGGCCTTCGCGGGCGCCATCACGGCGGCCTCGGCGACCATCGGGCCGATCATTCCGCCGTCGATTCCGTTGGTGATTTATGCGATGGTGTCCGACACCTCGGTCGGCGCGCTGTTTCTCGGTGGCGTGATCCCCGGTTTGTTGATGGCGGTGGCGCTGATGGTCGGCGTGCAGCTGGTGGCCAAACGCCGCAATCTGCCACGCAGCGAAGCGCTGCCGCCGAAAGAGTTGCCGCGTGTGCTGGTGCGCGGCCTGCTGCCGCTGAGCCTGCCGGTGGTGCTGCTGGGTGGCATCTACAGCGGCGCTTTCACGCCCACCGAAGCGGCGGCGGTGGCGGCCTTGTATGCGCTGTTTCTGGCCGGTGTGGTGTATGGCGCGCTGAGCTGGCAGCGCCTGTATCAGATTCTGGTCGAGTCGTCGAAGTCGAGTGCTTCGGTGACCTTGATCGTGGCCTCGGCCTTCTTCATCAACTACGCCTTCGCGGCTGAGAACGTGCCGACCATGCTGGCGGCGTGGCTGAGTGGGTTTCAGCTGTCGCCGGTTGAGTTCTTGCTGGGGGTGAACCTGCTGTTCCTGGTGCTGGGGTGTTTTCTAGACACCTCGATCATGCTGCTGGTGCTGGTGCCGATGTTGTTGCCTGCGGCGCGTGCGCTCGGGGTTGACCTGGTGCACTTCGGCGTGATGGTGGTGGTCAACATGATGATCGGCATGGTGACGCCGCCGTTTGGCATGTTGCTCTTTGTGATCAATGCGCTGGCCGGTGTGCCGCTGAAGGAGATGATCCGCGAGAGCTGGGTTTTCATCGGCGTGCTGATCGTGGCCTTGCTGGTGATCACCCTGGCGCCGCAGACGGTGCTGTGGTTGCCGCAGACGCTCGGTTACGCAGGCAAGTGACAGGGCGTGTCCGATGGGGGTCACTTTTTTTCCTGACTAGCGACGAACCTCAGCCCATCCAATTTTCCGTTCGGGCTGAGCCTGTCGAAGCCGGCGCCGTGCACTGCGCACCCTTCGACAGGCTCAGGGCGAACGGAGCTTGGCTGAGGTTCGTCGCTAATCAGGCTTTTTTTTGGACGCAAAGAACGCCAAGGAAGACGCAAAGGACGCAAAGGAGTGCAAGGCTTTCTCTGCGATCTTTGCGTCTTCCTTTGCGACCTCTGCGTCCAAAAGAAAGCTTCGTTCGGCTCGGCCGCCGAACTCAGTCGACCGCCGCGACCCAACGCTCGTTGACCAGCAACTCGTGCGGCTTGAACTGGGCTTTGTACGACATTTTGTCGCTCTCGCTGATCCAGTAGCCCAGGTACACATGGCGCAGCTTGAGCAGCCGGGTTTGCTCGATCTGCCACATCACATTGAAGGTGCCGTAGCTGGTGCGCTCTTCGGGCTCGTAGAAGGTGTAGACCGCCGACAGGCCGTCGTTCAGGATGTCGAGGATGGAGACCATCTTCAGCGCGCCCAGCGTGCCTTCGACCGACGGCTCGCGAAACTCGACCATGCGTGAATTGACGCGGCTTTGCAGCAAGAATTGGGTGTACTGGTCGACCGAGTCGTTGTCCATGCCGCCGCCGCTGTGGCGCCCGGCCTGGTAACGCAGGTAAAGCTGGTAGTGCTCGGGCACAAAGCCCAGGCGCAGCACACGCGCTTGCAGGTTGTTGTGTTGCTTCAAGGCGCGGCGCTGGCTGCGGGTGGCTTCGAAGGTCTTGACCGGGATGCGCATCGGTACACAGGCGCGGCAACCATCACAAAACGGCCGGTAGGTGAACATGCCGCTGCGCCGAAAACCGTTGGCCACCAGGCCCGAGTAGGCGTCAGCGTGAATCAGGTGGCTGGGCGTGGCCACTTGCGAGCGTGCCATGCGGCCCGGGATGTAGCTGCACGGGTAAGGCGCGGTGGCATAAAACTGGATCGATGAGAGCGGCAGCTCTTTCGGGTGGGTCACTGGCCAGGTTCCTGGGTGGGCGGGTTGCTCCCGTCCGTCTGGTCGACTTCGAGTTGCGCCCACATCGCCAAATGATAGGTCCAATCAGGGATCGACGGCTCCCTGATCCGTGGGGTGAAGAGGGTCTCGAACTCGCTGCGCGGGATCTCGCGCGCACCCAGCGACGCCAGGTGGTCGGTGCGTTGCTGGCAGTCGATGAGGGTGATGCCGTGGTGGCGGCAAAAGCACACCAGCGCGGCCATGGCGATCTTGGAGGCGTCGGTGCGGTTCGAAAACATCGACTCACCAAAAAACATGCGGCCGAGGTTGATGCCGTAGAGGCCGCCGACCAGTTGGCCGTCGATCCAGGCTTCGACGCTGTGCACGGTGCCGAGCGCATGCCAGTCGCAGTAGGCGTCGATCATCTCGGGCACGATCCAGGTGCCGGCTTGGCCGTCGCGCGGCGCGCTGGCGCAGGCGGTGATGACGCGGCGAAAGGCGCTGTCGGTGCGGATCTCGCAGCGTTTGTCCATCGCAAAACGCTTCACCGTTTTGCGCAATGAGCGCGAGAGCTTGAATTCGTCGACAAACAGCACCATGCGCGGGTCGGGTGACCACCACAGGATGGGCTGGCCTTCGCTGTACCAGGGGAAGACACCTTTGCCATAGGCCTCGGCCAGGCGCGCGGGGGTGAGCTCGCCACCCGCTGCCAGCAAGCCCGGGGCGTCAGAGCCGGGTGGCAGGGCGAGCTGCGTGTCGGGCAGCGGGTCGAGCGGGTGGCGCAGCCATGGAATCATGGGCGGGTGTCACAGGCCTCGGCCGAGGCCACAGGCTTCTTCTGCGTGAGCGTCACCCCATGGCGCACCGCCACGATCTCGGCCAGGATGGACACCGCAATCTCGGCCGGTGTGCGCCCGCCCAGGTCGAGCCCGATGGGGCCGTGCAGGCGGTTGATCTCTTGTGCGGACAGGTCGAACAAGGCCAGGCGCTCCTTGCGTTTGGCGGTGTTGTTGCGGGAGCCGAGTGCGCCCACGTAGAAGGCGGGCGATTTGAGCGCTTCGAGCAAGGCCATGTCGTCGAGCTTGGGGTCGTGCGTGACGGCCACCACCGCACTGTGCGGGTCAAGCTGCAGCTCGACCACCAGGTCGTCGGGCATGTGGCGGCTGAAGGTGGTGCCGGGCACGTCCCAGGTGAGGTGGTATTCCTCGCGCGGGTCGCAGCAAATGACTTCGAAGTCGAGCGCCAGGGCCATGTGTGCCAGCACGCGCGAGAGCTGCCCCGCGCCGATCACCAACAAGCGCCAGCGCGGGCCGAAGAGGGCGCGCAGGGTGTTGCCGTCGAAGCTGAATTCATCGCCGCGGGTGGCGGCTTCCACTGTCACCTGGCCGGTGCGCAGATCAAGCCGGCGCGCCACCAGCTCATGGCGCTGGGTGCGGGCCAGCACCTCGTCGATCCAGGCGGTGTCGTGCAAGGGCTCTTGCACCAGCCGCAGGTTGCCGCCACAGGGCAAGCCGAAGCGGGCGGCTTCTTCCTTGGTGACGCCGTAGGTCACGAGCGAGGGGTGCTTAACTTCGTCACCCCCGCGCACACGTTCGATCAGGTCGTCTTCGACGCAGCCACCCGACACCGAACCGACCACCAGGCCGTCGCCTCGCATGGCCAGCAGTGCACCGGGCGGGCGGGGCGCCGAGCCCCAGGTTTCGATGACGGTGACCAGCCGCACGGCGTGGCCATCGGCGTGCCATTGGCGGGCCTGGGTCAAGACTTGGAGGTCGAGGCTGTCCATGGGAAATGGGGCGGCAGCGGAGGTCGGGCCATGGTAGCGCGCAGGCCTCGCCGCTGCAGGGCGAGCTTTCCCGGGCGGTTAGCGGTAGAACGCGTCGACCTTGCCCTTGAGCTTGATCATCAGCGGCTTGCCTTTGCGGTCGATCGCCTTGCCAGCCGGCACCTTGACCCAGCCTTCGCTGATGCAGTACTCCTCAACGTCAAAGCGTTCCTTGTCGTTGAGGCGGATGCCGACATCGCGTTCGAACACCGCCGCCACGTGGTGCGGGCTGGTGGGGTCGACCGACAGGCGGTCAGGCAGCGGAGAGGTGTCTTGGCTTTCTTGCATGGGTGGCATCTGGCTTGAAGCTGCGGAGCCCGCCATTTTCACACCCGGCAAACTCGGGGCAACCTGGCGTATCGTCGCGCCTCTGATTTCACGAAGGACTGCGCCATGAAGATTGCCTTTTTCGGAACCGGCCTGATGGGGTCGGGCTTTGTGCGCCGCTTGCGCGCCACGGGTCACGAAGTACATGTGTGGAACCGCAGCCCGGCCAAGGCCCAAGCCCTTGTGGCCGACGGCGCCAAGGCTTTTGCCGACCCCGCGCGCGCGCTCGAAGGCGTGGAGCGCATCCACCTTTCGCTGGCCGATGATGAATCGGTTGACGCGGTGCTGGAGCCGCTGGCCGCCAAGATTGCACAAGCCACCTGGATCGTTGACCACACCACCACTGCGCCCACCCCCACCGCCGCGCGTGTGGCGCGTTGGCATGCGCGCGGGCGCATCTTCGTTCACGCGCCGGTGTTCATGGGCCCGTCGAACGCACTCGAAGGCACCGGGTTGATGCTGGTGTCGGGCGACAAATCGCACCACGACACGCTGCTGCCGGCGTTGCAGCAAATGACCGGTAACGTGGCCTACATGGGTGAAGCGCCCGAGCGGGCGGCCGCGTTCAAGCTGTTTGGCAACCTCACGCTCATCGGCATCATCGGCGTGCTGGGCGACGTGAACCGCCTGGCGCACGCCAGCGGCATCTCGACCGCCGATGCGTTTTCGCTGTTCAAACACTTCAACCCGGGCCAGATGCTGCCGGCACGGGCCGCGCGCATCGAATCGGCTGATGTCACCCAGCCCTCTTTCGAAGTGTCGATGGCGCGCAAGGATGTGCGGCTGATGATCGAAGAGGCGCAGCGCGGGGGTGTCGATCTTTTTGTGATGCCCGGTGTGGCCGCGATGTTCGATGCCGCGATGGCGCGCGGTGAAGGGGCGCTCGATGTGGTGGTCGCGGCCCGCGTGCCCGCAGGGAGCTGAATGTGATCGAACAACACATCGACATCGCCACCGCCGACGGTGCCATGAACAGCTTCGTGGTCTGCCCCGAAGAGGGCGGGCCTTTTCCGGTGGTCTTCTTCTACATGGACGCTCCCGGCAAGCGCGAAGAGCTGCACGACATGGCGCGGCGCATTGCCGCCGTGGGCTACTTCGTCGTGCTGCCCAACCTCTATTACCGGCGCTCGCGCGACTACTGGTTGAAGGAGCGCACCGAGGCCGGCATGGCCGAGATGTTTGGCCACATGGCCTCGCTCAATGCCGCCACCACCGAGTGCGATACGCGCGCCATGTTGAGCTATGTCGACGCTCAAGCGCAGGCCCAGGCCTCGCGCATCGGCGCCGTGGGCTACTGCATGAGCGGCCCGATCGTGGTGTGGGCCGCATCAGCGTTTGCCGACCGGCTCAACTGCATCGCTTCCATTCACGGCGCCAACATGGCGACCGAGAGCCCCGAGTCGCCCCACCGCCTGGCGCCGCGCATTCGCTGCGAAACCTACTTCGCCTGCGCCGAGATCGACAAGTGGGCGTCGCCGGCCCACATTGAGCAGCTGCAAGCGGCGTTCACCGCCGCCGGCGTGCCGCACCGCGTGGAGTGGTACCCGGCCGCGGAGCACGGTTTCGTGTTTCCGCTGCGCGCAGGCATCTACAACAAGGCCGCGGCCGAGCGGCACTGGGAACGGCTGTTCAGTCTGTTCGACCGTAACCTTCGGCCGCCCGTCACAACGCGGGTGTGATCTCCAGCGACCAGGTGTTGAGCGTGCCGACGTCAACCGCCGCTGCGTCCACCACCCGCAGCGTCCAGTGGCCTTGCAGCGCCTGGCCACGCAGAGCCGACAACGGCGACAGCGGCGCGGCCGAGTCGTAGCGCACCACCAGGTTGTCTTGGCCGCCGCCCAGCTGGCTGTGCAGCACCACGCTGCGCCCGCCGGGTGACACGAGCTCGATGCGCAGGTCACCGATGTAGGTGTGGGTGATGTCCACCGCCACCTTGAGCTGGCCCACCGTGCCGGCGCGGGTGAGGGTGATGCTGCTGCTCACGCCCACCGGGTTGTTGTCGGGGATGGCCAGGCGCGGTGTGGCCTCGCCGCTGGCCGTGCCCGCATCGGCGTCGACCGTCAGGTCGAGGCTCCAGCGGTTCAGCGTGCCCACGTCTTGGCCTTCCAGGTCACTCACCTTGAGCACCCAGTCACCTTCGGCGGCTTGGCCCACCAGGCCGGCCATGCTGGTGACCGAGGCCGAGTCGAAGCCCTGCAGCAGGTTGTCGCTGCCGCCACCGGCGCGGTTGTGCAGCACGGCCTTCGCGCCGCTCGGGCCCGTCAGCTCGATCAGCAGGTCGCCGATGTAGGTGTGGCTGATGTTCAGGCTCACGACCAACCGTTTCACCGTGCCGGCCGCGCCCATGCGGATCTTGCTGCTGACACCGGCCGCCTTTTTGTCAGGGATGGCCACCGGGGTCAGGTTTTCGCCGCGCACCGAAGGGGCGGTGGCGGCGGCGCCAATGCGAAAGCCGATGCGCACGTCGGGCACGTCAACGTCGGAGATCACCAGCCCCGAATCGGCGCCACTCCACAAGCGTGTGGAGGGCGAGGTGGCATGCGACAGCGCCACGCCGTTGACGGCTGAGAAGAGGTCGGTGCCGTCACCCTGGTTCACGTTGTGCTCCAGGTCGGTGTTGCCGTCGGCCTGCAGCAGGGCGCACTGGTAGTGGCGCTGGCCGGTGCCTTGCTGGAACTCGTTGGAGCCCATCGTGTCGCAGTGGTAAATGGCCAGGCCGCTCGAAGGCAGGTGCTGGTCGAGCCCGATCTTGGAACGGTTCTCGACGATGAAGTATTCGTTGGGCGCGTTGGTCTTGAATCGGAGCACGGTGTCGTAGTCCCCATGCACGGCCATGGCCGAGGGCGTGGTGTTGAGGATGATCTCGTTGTTGCACCAGCCCACCAGGTCGCGCAGGTAGGCGCTCACCGGTGACGGAGTGCGGCCCGAGTTGAGGTGGTTGCCCGAGCCCATCAGGCAGTAGCTGCCAATGCCGGCGCTTTGCACGCCGTCGCCTTCGCGGTTGACGGCGCCGTAGTCGTACATGTCGGGGAAGCGGCACAAGAGGTGGCCGTTTTCATGGCAGAAGGTGCCGATGGAGAGGTCGGCGCTGCTGCGCCCGGCGCTGGTCAGCAAATACAGATTGGTCGAGATGGCGCCGTAGCGCAGGTCGAGGGTCGAGTTGTGTGGCCACAGGTCGCCTTCGTACTGCGTCTGGCCGGCGTACATGATGTTGAGCGCATCCAGAATGCCTTCGCCGCGTGAGTCGTAGTGGGTGAGGTTCACGCCCGAGGCCACCGCCAGGTCGAGCGCTTCTTTGACCAGCAGGTTGTTGATGTAGAAGCTGCGGGGCTGGCTCAGGCGGAAGGGGCCAACCACGTCGTTGCTGTAGTCGAGCTTGCCGGTGGAGACGGTGCGAAAGTATTCGCGCGCCGATGAGAAGTTGCCGTTGCGCGTGTAGTTGGCTCCGTTGAGCATGTCGTTCACATCGGCCTGGGTGACGCTGGTTCGCACGTCTTGAAACTCGACCAGGATGGTGAGGCCACGCACCACGCCATTGGCCAGGCGGCGGCCTTCGAGCAGGCCTTGGCTGGGGCCGAAGGTGAGCACGCTCGCGTTGCTGCCGCGCGCCCCGGCGGGGCGGATGCGTGAGCGCCGCGCTTCGAAGCGGCCGTGGCGCACCGCCAGCGTTTCGCGCAGGTGGCGCACCGTGCCCGCCGGTGGCGGCGCGGTGACGGGCACGCCGCTTGAGACCAGCACGCCGTTGTGCAAGTAGCCGTAGCAGAAGAAGCCGCGGTCGGTGTCGCTCACGGCGGTGAAGCCGTCGAGCGTTTCGTAGTGGGCGTAAAACTCGTCGCCCGTCACGCGCAGGCGGATGTCGGGGCCGTTGGCCTGGCCGAAGCTCAGGGTTTCTCCGAAGATGGCGCTCATGTGGTGCTCTCCTTTGAAGGCGATGTGGATTCACAACAAGATAGTTGCTGCAGCGTCCTCGCGTATCCCCTAGGTTTGAAGCACAAACGTGGGGGGTGTGCTGCACCAACAGGGTGTCGTTGCAGTGCAGCAGCGTTAGTTGGGCGTTATGGCGTGGCCCGTACTGCGAATGCGGGATTGGAAAGCGCGCACCCCGCATGCAACATCGGCGCCGCGCGCCATGGCTTCACGGCGTGCGCGTTTTGACATCACTCGGGGACTCACCTTGCGCCACGTGCTTCTGTATTCGTTGCCAATCGCCATTGCGGTTCTGGCGCCCACCCACTCGCGCGCACAAACCGGCGCGGCCCAACCCGGCCGCATCGAGCGCGACACACGCCCGCTGCCTGAGCCGGTGCGCCGTGACAGCGTGCGCATCGACACCCCGCGTTTTGCCGAGCAGGTGCCTGCTGGCGCGCAAGACGTGCGTTTTTTGCTGGGTGAGGTGCTGGTCACGGGCAACACAGTCTTGTCGACTCAGGCCTTGTCATCGACCTGGGCGCCGCTGGTCGGCAAACCCATCACGCTGGCCGAGGCCTTCGGCATCGCCGCGGCCATCTCGGCGCGCTACCGCGAGGCGGGTTTTATCTTGTCGCAGGCCATCATTCCGCCGCAAGACATTCGCACTGTCGGGGTGGCGGTGTTGCGCATTCAGGTGATCGAAGGGTTTGTCGACAAGGTCTCGTTCACCGGCCGCGCGCCGTCCAAGTTGCAGGGCTATCTCGCGCCCGTGCAGAGCGAACGGCCGCTGCGCTTGAGCACGCTGGAGCGGGCCTTGTTGCTGGCGGGCGAGTTGCCGGGTGTGTCGGCACAGGCCAACCTGCGTGCGAGCGCCACGCCCAATGCCTCTGACCTCGAAATCGTGTCCAGCCAGAAGCGCACCGAGTTTTCGCTCTCGGCGCACAACCGCAGCACACCGGCGCAGGGGCGCACGCGCTACGAGGCCAGTGCCGAAGTGCGCGGTGTCCTTGGCGAGGTCGACCGCCACAACCTGCGCTGGGTAACCGCCGGCGACGAGCGCCTGAGCCTGCTGGCTTACAGCGCCGATTTTTTCCTGGGCAACCAAGGGCTCAAGCTGCAGCTCAATGCGTCGACCTCGCGCTCCGAGCCCGAGACCGACTTGGCGTTCAGCAACATCGAAACCCGCGGCCGCAACGTTTCGATCGGCATGGCCTACCCGGTGCTGCGCAGCCGGCAAACCAACCTCTCGGTGCGCGGTGCCATCAACGCGTATCACAACACCTCTGACGTGGCGGGCAGCCGTGCCACCGAAGACAACATCGGCGTGGCCCGCCTCGGCCTCACCACCGACCTGGCCGACGGCTGGGGCGGCATCTCGCTGCTCGACGTGGAATGGACACGCAGCCTGCCCAGCCTCGGAGCGGCGTCCACCGACACGGTCAACACCGGCATCCCGCAGCAGTTCAGCAAATGGAGCCTCTATGCCGCCCGCTTGCAAAGCCTCGGCGGCAACTGGTCGGCGCTGCTGGCCGGCACCGGCCAGAGCTCCAGCCACAAGCTGCCCACCGGCGAACAGCTGGGCCTGGGCGGCGAGACGTTTTTGCGCGCTTTTGATCCGTCTGAAGTGATCGGCGAAAAGGGTACTGCGGCCAAGTTCGAGCTGCGCTACGACCTGGGCGGGGCGCGCATCGCGTCCACCCTGTATGTGTACGCCGACGCCGGCAGCGTGAAGCGCAAACAAGCCGATGGCGGCTACGCATCGACCTCGCTCACCGCGGGTGGCCTGGGCGTGCGCGTGAGCGGCCCCTGGCGCACACGTGGCTACCTCGAAGTGGCCAAACCCGGCCGCAAAGACGTCACCAGTGAAGGCAACCGCGACGCCCGCGTCTTCGCCGGCCTCGGCATTGATTTCTGATCGGAAGCACCCCATGAAGAACGCTGCACAACAACACTTTGCCGCCCGCCCGCTGGCGCTTGAGATTTCACGCATGTTCCGCCCCGGCGTGGCGGCTGCGGCCTGGCTCGCGATGCCGTTTGCCTTGGCGGCGCCGCAAGGTGGCGCGGTGACGGCCGGGCAGGCCGCCATTGCACAAAACGGCAACACCACCACCATCACGCAAGCCTCGCAGCGGGCCGCCATCGACTGGCGCTCGTTCAATGTGGGCAGCAACGAAGCGGTCAACTTCGTGCAGCCTAACGCCAGCTCGGCCATCCTCAACCGCGTGGTGGGCAACGAGGCTTCGGCCATCTTCGGGCGCATCACCGCCAACGGGCAGGTTTACCTGATCAACCCCAACGGCATCTTGTTCGGCCGCACAGCGCAGGTCGACGTGGGGGCCCTCACGGCGACCACCTCCAACATCAGCAACGCCGACTTCATGGCCGCCCGCATGAGCTTCAGCCAGCCCGGCAAGCCGGGCGCGCAGGTTGAAAACCAGGGCAGCATCACCGTGGGCGAAGGTGGCTTTGCAGCGCTGGTCGGGCGCGGTGTCATCAACAGCGGCGTGATCAACGCGCGCCTGGGCAAGGTGGCGTTGGCGGGTGGTGACGCGTTTGTGCTCGACCTGTATGGCGACAAGCTCGTCAACCTGATCGTCGACCCGGCTGCGATGAACAGCCTGGCCGATGCCCACGGCAACCCGCTGGCCGCGAGCGTCGACCACTCGGGCCAGATCGTGGCCGAGGGCGGGCGTGTGCAGCTGAGTGTGGCGACCGTGAAGCAGCTGGTCGACAACCTGATCAACGTGAGTGGCGTGATCCGCGCCACCTCGTTCACCCAATCACCGGGCCAGATTTCACTGCTGGGCGACGCCAACACCCGCGTGGCGGTGAGCGGCTCGCTCGACACCTCGGGCCAGGTCGGTGGGCGCGTTGAAGTGACCGGCCGAGACGTGGCCTTGCAATCTGGCGCCGTGCTCGCTGCCACCGGCGGGGCGGGCAGCATCGCCGTGGGTGGTGACTGGCAAGGGCAGGGTGCCTTGGCGCATGCGCAGCTGGTCAACGTCGACAGCGGCGCCTTGATCGATGCCAGTGCTGGCGCACAAGGCAAGGGTGGCACGGTGGCCCTGTGGTCGACCGACAGCACGCAGTTCGCCGGGCGCATTGAAGCGCGTGGCGGCTCGGTGAGCGGTGATGGTGGCAGCGTGGAGGTGTCGTCCAAGGGCCGGCTCGGTTTCATGGGCGACGTGAACGTGTTCGCGACCCACGGCCAGCAAGGCTCGCTCTTGCTCGACCCGCTCAACCTGCGCATCGGCAGCGTCACTTCCGGTGACTCTGAAATCTCGGCCGAGCAGATACGGTTCTTCTTGACGCGCGGCGCCAGCGTGACGCTCTCGGCCGATCAAAACGTGGTGGTCGACGCCGAGGTCAATGGCCTGGTCGCTGGGGGCGGTGTGCGGGGTGGCGGGCTCACGCTCACGGCCGGCAACAACCTCACGGTCAATCAGACGATTGCACTCAACGATGGCGCGCTCAACCTCACCGCCACCAACGGCACGCTCTCGTCGGCCAACAACGCGTTGTTGTTCACTGGCAATGGCGCGGTCACGCTGCGTGGTGGCGCAGCTGTCGACGTGGGGCGTGTGCTCACGAGTGGTGCGGTCGACGTGCGCAGCGCCAGCGGCGCGGTGACCCTGCGCCAGGCTGCGGTGGCGGCCGGCAGCACCGCCGCGCCGGTGGCCAGCCTGCTGGTGCAAGGGGCCGGCAACATCACGCTCAACGGCGCCCTGGCCAGCGGTGCCATCGGCGTCACCAGCAGCGGCGGTGGTGTGTCACTGAATGGCGCGGTGCTGCAGAGCACCGGCGGCGCCGTCACGCTACAGGCGGCACAAGGCATCGTCTCCACCGGCACTGGCGTGGGCCTGGTGGCGGCGGGCAACCTGTTGGCCACGGCGGGGCAGGCCATCAGCCTCTCCACTGCGCTGGGGGGCGGCCAGGTTCAACTCAATGCGGGCGGCGCTGTCAGCGTGGCCCAGGCCATCACCAACGCCAGCGGCAACGCGGTGGCCAGCCTCGGCGTGCAGGCGGGCGGCGCGGTGAGTTTGGCCGGTGTGCGGGCCGGCAGTGCGGGCGTGAGCATCAACACCACGGCCGGCAATGTCACCTCAAGCGGCGCGCTGGTCAGCACCGGGGCGGTGGCTGTCACCGCCGCCGGCAGCGTGGGCACCAGCGGCAGCCGCATCAGCGTCGATGCCGGTGCCGCCAACATCACCCTGGCGGGCGCACAGGGGGTGAACGCGGCGAGCCTCTTCAGCACCGGCAGTGTCACGCTGGCCGCCAGTGCGGGCGGCGTCGACGTGAGCCAAGCCCTGAGTGGCGATGCCGGCGCCGTGTCGGCATCGACGGCTGAGCGGCCGAGCGGCGTCACCATCACCGCGCGCGACGCGATCGTGCTCAACGGGGCCGCAGTGGGCAGCGCGGGCCTCACGGCCGACAGCAGCGCAGGCGCGGTCACGGTCAACACCGGGTCGATCTTCAGCCAAGGCGCGGTGAGCCTGAGCGGGCAAGGGGCAGTGACGCTGGCCGACGGCGTGGCGATCGACACGCAAGGCGACGGCAGCCACGTGACGCTCACTTCGCGCGGTGCGGGCCTGGCCATCGGCACCGGCGGCGTGCGGGCCAATGGCAACGCCAATCTCGGCCTCGCCGCGCGCAACGACATTGCACTCAACGGCGATTTGCAAACACGGGCCGGCACCATCACCGTGGCATCGAGCAATGGCGCGGTCACGGCGCAGGTGGCCAACAGCGACACGCCCGTGGCGAGCGACGCCGTGATCGACGCCGGTGCCAGCGCCTCGCTGTCGCGCATCAACGTGGGTGCTGCGGGCCGGGTGTTCCTGGGCGAGATGCGTGCCTACCGAGACATCACGGTGCGCTCGAACACCGGCAACGTGATCTTGCGGCGTGGCTTGGGTGGCACCGTGGCCACCACCGGCTACACCAACTTTGCGCAGGGTTACCAAGACGCGCTTCGCCCGCAGGTGGGCCGCCTGGTGGTCGAGGCGCCGGCCGGCTCGGTGGAGCTCAATGGCCTCAACCTCGACGGCAACACCCTGCCCACCGACACCACGCCGGGCCTCACGGTCACCGCCGGCCGCAGGATCGTGAGCAACGAGCAGATCGCCGTCAACAAGGGCGATGTGGTGCTCGCCGCGGGCACCACCCAGCCCACCGACGGGGTGTACCTCGGCCACAACGTCTACTCGCGCGGCTGGGATTCGGTGGGCCCCGACGGCCTGCGCGGCACGGCCGATGACCGCAAGCTGGCCTACGGCATTCAGATCAGTGGGCGTGTGCTGGGCATGTTTGACAACGCCGATGAGTTCGCCACCCTGCCCAGCGGCACCAGCCAGGTTCGTGTGAACGCGAGCACCGTGGTGCGTGTCGACCGCGAGGGCTACCTCGTCGACCTCAACGGGCAGCGCACCACACCGCTGCAGATGGCGTCGCTCGATGTGACGGGCACCATCGCGCCGTCGAGCGGCCTGGTGATTTACAACATCGATGGCGTGGGGCGCATCATCTCCAGCGACCCGGCGATCAATGGTGGCCTGCCCACCGGCGTGCGTGGCCAGCCCGAGACACGTGACATCGCCAAGGTCATCATCTCCAACAACACCGCCAACTACCAAGACGCGGGCGACGACGCCCTGCGCACCCGGCTCGTGCCGTACACCAGCCACGACACCACGGCCAACACCGTGCTGGTCGACGTGCAGACAATCGCTGGTGTGGGCAATGCACCGGGGGCAGATGGCCGCTTCAGCGTTGACAGCTTTGCGCCCACGCTGGTGGCGCTGAGCCAGACGCCTGTCTCGGTGCTGCCGCGCGCCAACGTGATCAGCTCCACCTTGGGGCTGGGCTTGAAAGTGCTCGGTTTTGAAGCGCCAGACGATGCCAAGCCCCTGGTGTGGAGCGACCGTGTGACCCTGGCTCGCGGAGCCGGTGGGTACCTGGCGGAACTTCAAGGCCGCACCGGCAACGACACCTTGAGCAACCTCACCCCCGACTCCGTGCCCGTGAACGGCGTTGTCTCGCTGACGGTGCCTGGCGATGTGCACCGTGTGCACCAGGTTCGTCTGAGCGACGGCAGCGTGGTGTCGCAGACGCAGACCGAGTTGCTTGCCTCGGGCACGGCCACCTACACCTTCCAGCTGGAAGACGGTGCCAACCGCGGCTTTGCGCGGCTCACCTCGGTGACCTTGAGTGCAGGGGCGGTGTTGCCGAACACCGCGCCGTTTTTGCCGCCGGGCGCGGTGCTGCTGTCCAGCGGAGCGTGGGTCGCCGGTGGAGGCTCGACCCTCGTGAACAGCCTGGCCGAGGTGCGGCTCAGAAACAACCTCCTGCTCGCCGAGCAAGGCCAGGCCGGTGAAGTTCGGGTGCGTGGGGCGCTGTTCCCGTCCACACTCGCCGGCCAGCCGGCGGCGGCGGTGCAAAACGGTGCCATCACCAACCCGTCGTTCAGCGCCGTGAGCGAGGCTGTGTTCGTGCAAGCCGCAGGCGGCACGGGGGCCAGCTTCAACTCCAACGCCCGCCCGACCGACTTTGTGCTCAGCCGCGTCACGGTGGACACCTCGGCCCAGGGCTCGTTCACGCCTACCACGGCGGGCACACGTGTCTTCATGTTCGACGGCCTGATTGAAAGCCTGAATGGCGCCAGCATCACCGACAGCGTGGGTGGCGTGGTGGTGCCGGGCTTGGGTGGCATCTCGGGCAACAACAACAGCTCAACCGGCTTTGCGAGCGTGGGCGCCGGCTTTGCGCCGGTGGGCGGCAGCGCCACTGCGGTGGTGGTGAGCCCACCCAGCAGCACCGGCGTGGGGGGTGTGAGCGCGCCCTCTGCCTCGGGCGGCCTGCCCAGCCTGGGCGTTGATGACCGCAGTGCACAAGACAGCACCCCCGCCGGCATGTCCGTGCCCGGGCAGCCCGGCCAGGTCGAGGTGGCGTTCAGCACGCGAGCGGCAGCGCAAGCAGATATGGGCCGCGGCGGCTCGGTGCCGGGCTCGGCAGTGAATGTGTTCAAGCGCAGCTACAAAGTGGCCACGACGACATCGGGCACCGTGTGCGCACCCGACGCTGTGCAGCAGACCCCGGCCGCAGGCGCCGAGGCACGCGACTGCCCGGCGGCGAAGTAGGGTGCTGCTGCGCCTCTGCGTGTGGGTGCTGGCCGTGTGCTGTGCCGGCTTGGCCGGTGCCGCACCGCCCAGCACCACGCCCCAACTGCGCGTGGTGCAAGAGATGCACAACGCCGCGCTCGGGCAAATACGCTCTGACGGGGCGTTCTCGCGGCTCTACACCGTTTCGCTCGACAAGACCCTGCGCATCTGGCGCATGGCCGACCTGCAGCCGCTGCGCACCGTTTACCTTCCAGCCGAGCCCGGGCTCGAAGGCACGCCCCACGGCCTGGCCGTGAGCCGTGACGGCAAGCGCGCTTTCGTGGGCGGCGTGACCGGCTGGCAGTGGAGCCGCGCCGCGCACGTCTATGTGATCGACGCCGACCGCGGCCGCATCGACACCAAGCTCGGCCGCTTCGACAACGACGCCATCATCAGCCTCGACCTCTCGCCCGACGGCAAGCGCCTCGCCGTGGGCCTGGCGCGTGGTGGCGTGCACATCATCGACGCCGACACCGGCGCCCCGCTCGGCAGCGATGCGGCCTATGCAGCCCCCGTGACCTTTGTGCATTTTTCGCCCGATGGCCGACTGGCCTCTACCTCTGAAGACGGCTGCGTGCGTGTGTATGGCAAAGACATGACGCTCGCCTTCCGCAACCAATACCCGCCCGTGGCAGCCGGCCAGCCGCAATGCACCGGCTCGCAGCTCGGTGGCATCCGCTTCTCGCCCGACGGCAAGTGGCTCGCCTTCGGTGTGCGCTACCGCGCCGACGGCGGGCGCTACCAACCCGAGGTGACGGTGATGGACGCTGCCACGCTCGCCGTGCGCCGCACACTGCGCAGCACCGACGCCGATCAACAGTCACTGTGCTGCGTGGCCTGGTCACCCGACAGCGCCACGCTCTACGTCAGCGGCAATGTGCACGGCGACACGCCGACACCCATTTACCGCGTGCAAGGCCCGCTCACTGGCGCGCTGGAGCGCTGGAACGTGGGCCGCCAGCAAATCAGCAACATGCTGCCTTTGCCCCAAGGCCAGATCGTGCTCGCTACCACCGTGCCGTCGATCACCCGGGTGAGCGCCGAGGGCCACGTGGTGATCGACCGCGACGGGCAGCCCCAGCAGCGGCTGCCCCACAACATCGACTTTTACGCCCAACGCGCCGACCTCGCTGCCCTGCGCGTCTCGGCCGATGGCCAGTCGCTGGCGCTGGCGCGTGGTGACGCCTCCCGGCTGCGCGTCAACCTGGGCGCGCAAAACCAGCTCAACGTGCTCACCACCGAGGGCCTGGACGACAAGGCCCTGCTGAGCGCGCGCCGCAGCGGCGTGCTCAACGTGGACACCAGCACCGGCATTTACGCCTACCGCGAGCCCACCCGCGTCAACGGCAAACCCGTCGCACTGGAGCGTGAAGAAAGTGTGTGGAGCTGGGCCGTGCACGCCAGCCAGCCCATTGCCGCACTCGGCACGCAATGGCGGCTGCGCTTGCTCGACGCGCAAGGCAAGCCCTTGCGCGCCTGGGACAACCCGCCTTACTTGCCCGCCCCGGCGTACCACACCCTCATCACCGCCGACGCCAAGAAGGTGGTGGTGGCCCTGGGCGACGGCACGGTGCGCTGGTATGGCGTCGACAGCGGCCGCGAGCTGCTGGGCCTCTTTGTGCACACCAACGGCAGCGACTGGGTGGCTTGGCGTGGTGACGGGTACTACGCCTCGTCGCCACAAGGTGACCAGTACGTGGGCTGGCTCGTCAACCGTGGTGACCAACAAAGCCCCGACTTCTACCGCGCCGTGCAGTTCGAGCGCCGCCTGTACCGGCCCGACCTGGTGCGTGTGGCGCTGCGTGCCTCCACGCTTGCGGCCGTGGCAGCGGCCGACCAGTTGGCTGACACGCTGCGGCAAATGGCCGCGCCGCGTGTGAGCATCGAAGCCATCACGCCCGGCAGCGAGCCCGGCCTGCTCAACGTGCGGCTGAGCGCCGAGAGCACCGGCCAGCCCATCAGCGAGCTGGGGGTGTATGTGGATGGCGTGCCGGTGCTGCGCGCCGCCGAGCGCCGCGTGAGCGCGGCGCAGGCGCAGCGATTCACCCGCACCGTGAGCGCGCGGGTGAACAGCGCGCAGTCGGTGATTCGCGTTGAGGCCGAAACCGAGCGCTCGCTCGGCATCGACGAATCGGCGCCCCTCGCGCAGCCCGCTGCGGCGCGTGCCAAGCTCGGCAAGCTGTGGCTGGTGGTGACGGGTGTGTCGCGCTTCGACAGCGCACTGGCCTGCGAGTCAAACAAAAGCTGCAAAGTGAAGATCACCCAGCTGCCCAACACCACCAACGACGCGCGCGAGCTGGCCGCGACCCTCACCCGCCACACCGGCAAGCTCTTCAGCAGCGTGAGCACCGTGCTGCTGACCGAAGACAGCCCCGACAAACCCACCAAGGCCACACTCGTCTCGCGCCTGCAAGAGCTTGAGAATGTGAACCCCGAAGACACCGTGCTCGTCTTTGTGGCCTCACACGGCTTCACCCCGGACCCGGCTTCGGGCGAGTACTACTTCGTCACCAAAGACGCCACTCAGCAAGACCTGTTGGCCGTCTTCACCGCCAAGCCCGGCCAGCCGATCGAGGCCCGCACTGCTGCGAGCCTGATGAGCGGCACCGAGCTGCACACGCTGCTCAAGCGTGTGCCCGGCAAACGCATCCTGGTGCTCGACACCTGCCACTCCGGCAGCGCCGACGGTCGCAGCGACCCGTTTGCCTTGGCCAAGCGCAGCGCCTCGGCGCAGATCGCGGTGTTGTCGGCCTCACAAGGTGATGAAGAGTCGTACGAGATTCCGCAAAACGCCGCCGGCACCGCGCCCAAGCACGGGGCCTTCACCTATGCGCTGATGGAAGCCCTGTCGGGCAAGGCCGCACCGGCAGCCGGTGGCGCGGTCACGCTGCAAGCCGCCTTCAAGTACGTGGGGCCGCGCGTGGCGGAGCTGCTGAAAGACGTGCCCCGCAAAGCGCCGCGTGGTGTGTTGCAAACACCGACCTTGACCGCCAACCCGGCCTTGGCGGGGGCGGGCTTGGTGGGGCCTTGAAGCTTGAACTGACAAACATCGGCCACAGCCTGTCTTGAAGAGCGTACTGAACCTGCGCTCAGCGTTTTTTGTGGTGTTTCTTGTGGTGACCGGTTCGCCGACAATCCGCGCGGGGCACGGCCGACCGCCTGCACCGTCACTCACAGGGAACAACAACATGACTCCATTGAACACCCAGCTGCTGAGCCTCAGCCTCGCCGTTGCCTTCTTGAGCGGCTGCGGCGGTGGCGGAGGCGGCGGCGCAAGCAGCTCCCCGGCGCCCGCGCCGGCCCCATCGCCGTCTGATTACCTGGCCACGGTTGAAATCTCAAGCGGCACCGGCAAGACGCTGCTGATCTTCGACCCCGCTGAACCCAACACGCCGCGCTTGTCGGTGAGCCTGTCGGCGACAGAGAACTACGAAACTGAACTCGACTTCCGGGTTGACGCGGCCGCCGGAAAGTACACGCTCAACGGTGAGTCCAAGGTTTTTTACGTGAAGAACCGGCAGGTGTTTCAGGTCAGCTTGCGCAAGGCCGACACCACCGTGGCCAGGCGAATTTCATCGCTGGCGACCGCCTGCGCTGTGAGCGCCCCCCTCTCTGAGGCATTGCTCGAAGTCAGCGAAGCCGGGGCCGATGGCGATTGCGCCACCACCGCCGACAACCGCAGTGTTTACGTGCGCTTCGATTCACCGAGCACCGAAGCACCCGCCCAACTGCCCGACGGCGTAGAGCTGATCGAGGCGCTACCCGACGCCACCTACACCACGACGGTGCTGCTGCTCGCCCAAGACACGCGCGGCGCCACACCCAAGCTCACGCTCTACAGCCCGCAGTTCAGCCCGCTGGGTGATGTGGTGGGCGGCCAGGGTGTGAACGATTTCGAGCTGGGGTTGCCCATCCCTGCGCAGGGCCAGCTGGCCTACACCCACACCGACAACACGCTGCGGCGCCTGAGCTGGTCGGCCACCGGCGCCACGCTGCAAGCCAGCCTGTACACATTCACCAGCACGCCCACCGCTGACTCGCTCGATTTGAGAATTGACGGCAACACCCTCTACTTCACAGACGGGCTGGCGATTCGCCGCATGGTAGGCACGGGTGCTGTGGAGCCGATGACAACGCTGAGCCCCACCCTGGGCGACCAGCTGGAGTTCGTAGCCGTGTTGCCCACTCACCTGATCTTGCGGCAGTCAAGCAGCAGCGCCGGCGGGAGCGACAGCATTCTGAGTCTGGCCAGGCAGGGCAATGCCTTGCACACGCTCGTCACCGCGCCCAGCACCTACCCCTTGGGCTCCACCGACAACAGCGTGTTCTATCAGTCCGCTGTGTGGTCAGCCGGTTTCAGCTTCACATCAAGCACCCACCGCGTCAACCTTGACGGCAGCAATGACACCGTGATCGTGGCCAGCGCCGACCAATCCGCGAGGGGCATCTATCAACGCGAGTGGTCCTTCAACCGCAACGTTCCCCTGGACGGCTTCTGGTGG
>JBKJJF010000186.1:0-17409 GCA_046598195.1 Rhizobacter sp.
CCTAACAAGCCTGGCCCGCCTGATCGCCACGGGCGAGGTGTTCGGCTTTGAATGGCATGGCAGCTTCTGGGTGCCGATGTTCCAGTTCGAGCTGCGCGACCTGTCGACCAAGCCCTCGGTGCGGCAGGTGCAGAGCGAGCTGGCCCAGGTGTTCGACGGGTGGACGATCGCCGTCTGGTTTGCACAGCGCAACTCCTGGCTCGACGAGCAGCGGCCGGTGGATTTGCTCGACACCCAGTTCCCCGCAGTGCTGCGCGCCGCGCGCGCCGACCGTTTTATTGCCACCGGCTGAGTGGGCATATGTGCGACAGCGCACAGAGCCGCCACGCAGACATGCATAGCCTGACCCGTACCTTCTTCATTCACCCAAAGGACACTCCATGAAGCACTCGATCTTGATGCTGGCCTTGTTGGCCACCCTGGGCCTCGCGGCCTGCGACAACCGGCCCGAGGTGATCTACGTGCCGCCGCCCGCCGCCGGCCCCCCCGGGCCTGCCGGCCCCACCGGCAACACGGGCAACACCGGCAACACCGGAAGCATGGGCAGCCCCGGCTTCGACGGCAGCAAGGGTGAGCCTGGCAAACCCGGTGAAGGCACGACGGTGATCGTGGTGCCGCCGCCGGCTGCCTCAGCGCCGACGAACTGATTTCACTCCATCTACTACAAGGAAAAACCATGAGCTTGGGCACCATTCTGTTAATCGTCTTGGTCTTGATGTTGATCGGCGCCTTTCCGGCCTGGCCGCACAGCCAGAAGTGGGGCTACGGGCCGACGGGCGGTCTCGGCCTGGTCGTCGTGGTGGTGCTGGTGCTGCTGTTGATGGGGCGCATCTGATGCAGCCTTGGGCCGCGCTGGCTTTGGCGGTCTGTTTGAGCGCCTGTGGTGACGTGGCCAAGTTGTCGGTGGCCGAAGGCACCGGGCCACGGCCCGGGCTGCCGCCGCCGGCCAAATCGCTGTTCCCCACGGTGCACATCGCACCGGCGATCGGCTGGCCGAGCGGTGTCACACCGCTGCCCGCGCCAGGCACGCGGGTGGCGGCGTTTGCCGACGGGCTCGACCACCCGCGTTGGCTGCACGTGCTGCCCAACGGCGACGTGCTGGTCGCCGAGACGAACGCGCCCGCGCGGCCCGATGACGGCAAGGGTATCAAGGCCTGGGTCGCCACCTGGGTGATGAAGCGCGCAGGCGCTGTCACCTTGAGCGCCGACCGCATCACTCTGCTGCGCGACACCAATGGCGACGGCGTGGCCGACCAGCGCTCGGTGCTGCTCAGCGGCTTGCATTCGCCCTTTGGCATGGCCCTGGTGGGCGACAGCCTGTACGTGGCCAACTCTGATGCGGTGCTGCGCTTTCCCTATGCCGTGGGCGAAACACGCATCACGGCGCCAGGGCAGCGGGTGGTCGAGTTGCCCGCCGGAGCCATCAACCACCACTGGACCAAAAACCTCATCGCCAGCCCCGACGGCCGCAAGCTCTACGTGACGGTGGGCTCCAACAGCAATGTGGGCGAGCGTGGCATGGAGGCCGAGGCCGGCCGCGCGGCGATCTGGGAGGTCGACGTGGCGAGCGGCGCGCACCGCGTCTTTGCCAACGGCCTGCGCAACCCCAACGGCCTGGCCTGGGAGCCGCGCAGCCAGGCGCTGTGGACGGTGGTGAACGAGCGCGACGAGCTGGGCAGCGACCTGGTGCCCGACTACCTGAGCTCAGTGCGTGACGGTGGTTTTTATGGTTGGCCCTACAGCTACTACGGCTCGCATGTGGATGAACGTGTGAAGCCGCCGCGCCCCGATCTGGTGGCAAAAGCCATCGTGCCCGACTACGCGCTTGGGGCCCACACCGCCCCGCTGGGCCTGGCCTCTTCGGCGGGCACCTCACTGCCGGCCACCTTTGGCTACGGCATGTTCGTCGGCCAGCACGGCTCCTGGAACCGCCGCCCGCACAGTGGCTACAAGGTGATCTTCGTGCCCTTCGAGAACGGCCAGCCGAATGGCGCGCCGCTCGATGTATTGACCGGCTTTCTCAACGCTGAAGGGCAGGCCCACGGCCGCCCGGTGGCTGTGGCGCTCGACAAGCAAGGCGCCTTGCTGGTGGCCGACGACGTGGGCAACGTGGTCTGGCGGGTGAGCACCAAGTGACGCGCAGGCTGTGGGCGTTTGTGCTGTTGTTCGCCCTGGGCGGCTGCAGCAGCCTGCCCACCGTCGCGCCGGACCAGGTGCGGCCCACGGCGCCGCCGGTGCAGCTGGAAGGCGCGCGCGGCACGCTCTCGGTGGCACAAAGCAAGGCCGTGCTCGACAAGCTGGCCAGCGGCGGCCCCGAGACCGCCATCTTCGAGCGCCACCTCGCGGTGGAAGAAGCGGTGGTCGGCAGCCCGCTCACCACCGGCAACCAGGTGACGCTGCTGCAAGACGGCCAGGCCACCTACCGTGCGATGTTTGCCGCCATTGAGGGCGCACGCGACCACATCAACATGGAGACCTATATCATTGAGGCCGACGATGTGGGCCACGCCTTTGCCCAGGCCTTGATCGCCAAGCAGCGCCAAGGTGTGCAGGTGAACCTGATCTACGACAGCGTGGGCACGCTGGGCACGCCGGCTGACTTCTTTCAACGCATGGCCAACAGCGGCATCAAGCTGCTGGAGTTCAACCCCGTCAACCCGGCCAATGCGCGCAAGGGCTGGGAGATCAACCAGCGCGACCACCGCAAGCTGTTGATCGTCGATGGTCACACCGCCTTTCTGGGCGGCATCAACATCAGCAGCGTGTATTCCGGGGGCTCGTCTAAGTCACGCCGCCCTGTGCGCCCGAGCGGCGGGCTCGCCTGGCGCGACACCGACGTGCGGCTGCAAGGCCCGGTGGTGGCCGAGCTGCAAAAACTCTTTCTCTCCACCTGGGCGCTGCAAAAGGGCGAGCCGTTGCCGGAGCGCAATTACTTCCCGGCACCGCAAGTGGCGGGCCGGCAGGTGGTGCGCGCCATCGGCAGCTCGCCTGACGACGCGCACAGCCTGATCTACGTCACGCTGCTCTCGGCCATCGCCAGCGCCGAGACCAGCGTGCTCATCACCAACGCCTATTTCGCGCCCGACCCGCAGCTGCTCGCCGCGCTGGAGGCCGCTGTCGGCCGGGGTGTTGACGTGAAGCTGATCCTGCCCAGCCAGACCGACTCGTGGCTGGTGTTCCACGCTGGGCGGGCCTACTACGACCGGCTGCTGCGCGGCGGGGTGCGCATCTTCGAGCGGCGTGGCGTGATCTTGCATGCCAAGAGCGTGCTGATCGACGGCGTGTGGGCCACGGTGGGCTCGACCAACCTTGACTGGCGCAGCTTCTTGCACAACCACGAGCTGAATGCGGTGGTGCTGGGCTCGGAGTTTGGCGCCCAGATGCAGGCCATGTTTGACAAGGATCTGGCGGGCTCGGAAGAGATCAACCTGAAGCAGTGGAAGCGACGCACGCTCGACTTGCGCATCAAAGAACTGTTTGGCCGGGTGTGGGAGTACTGGTTGTGAAGCGGCGCCACTTCTCCCCCGCCGAATACGAAAACAATGTGGCCTGGCGTACAGACGGCGGTGTAGCGAGGGCTCACGATGAGTTCATGAAGGCACCACAGAGATCGCGCACCCCTCTGCCGACCGATGGGGCCGGCCAGCGTTTGTCGCCTGATCACCGCGACCCTGGGTTTGCGCCCGTGAGCGGCCCGTCGGGCTCGCCCGAGACCTTGCCGATCGAAGACTGGGTTGACTTGGTGGGTGCCATCGAAGCCCGGTTGAGCGAAAGTGTGAGCGACCAGGCCGTTGGTGAGCACCTGCTGGATCTGCCGGCCGGCGCCGAAAGGGTGCGCGCCAGCGTGCTCGAATGTGTGTCCGCACTGGGCCAGTTGCATAGCACGCTGCAGACCGAGCTGGCACGGCGCTACTCGCTGGAGTTGCAGGTGTTTGATGCACAAACGGCGCTGGCACAGGCGCGCTCCGAGCTGGCCGGTACCCGTGCGGGTGAAGAGAAGGCTCGCCACCTGGCCTTGCACGACGCGTTGACCTCGTTGCCCAACCGCAGCTTCTTTCACGAGCGGCTTGACGGCACGCTCGCCAAACCCCCGCCGCTGCGCCAGGCTTTTGCCGTGCTCTACCTCGACCTGGATGGCTTCAAGGCCATCAACGACACCCATGGGCACAGCATCGGCGACCAGGTGCTGGGCATCGTGGCGGCGCGCCTGCAGCGTGCCATTCGGCACGAAGACATGGTGAGCCGCCTCGGGGGTGATGAATTTGCCTGCCTGGTGATCGGCCTGGCGACCAACGCGCAGTTGTGCCGCCTGGCAGCGCACTTGTTCGATGTGGTGTCGGCGCCGGTGCGCATAGGCGAGCTGCAGCTCGCGGTTCGCCCGAGCATCGGCATTGCGATGTGCCCAGACGACGCCGTGACGTCAGAAACCTTGATCAGCAAAGCCGACGCGGCGATGTACCACGCCAAGCGCGAGCAGCTCGGTTATGCGTTTGCGGCTCAGTGCAGTGGGGCTTGAGCGCTCGGGGTCGTGGGCTCGGTACTCTCTGTGGGCTTTGTGGGCTTTGTGGGCTGTGGATTTGCGGGTGAGGTTGGAGGCTGCTCGTTCCTTTGTGTGAACGATGCCATCACCGCCAGCCACGACTCAAGCGGCACCACGGCCATGACCTTGGTCAGCAGCTGTGGCAACAAGCCCGCCAGCAAGGCCGGCTTGAGAATGCCACGCCAGGGTTTGGTCCAGACGAGCAAACCACCCAAGACGAGAGCGCCCGCCACCAAGGCAATCGGGTGGCGCTGGGCAATGGGGCGAATCAAGGTTTTGACCGCATCGGCAGCCACCACGCCCGCCACGTGCAACGGGTGGCCGGCCCACCAGCCTTGGAGGGCATTGAGCAAGGGACTGTCATGGTCGGAGGCGGCGGAGGTGGCAGTTGCGCGAGCCTTCATCGACAGGCGCATTCGCTCACGCGACGAGGCCAGCCGCTCGGCGGCAGGCAAGCGCGGCTCGGCGCTCACGATGCGCTCACTTCACGCAGCATCGCCACATCGGCCTTGACCTGCTGGCGCATGGCGCCGAAGAGGCCCGGGCTGGCGGGTGGCGAGCGAGCCGCCAGCGCACAGGCGATGGCGGCGAGAAGCGGCAGCAGAGGTGCAACGATCAGCGCCCAGGGAGCCTGTATGTCTGCCGGCGGGATCACCGCCCACAGCATCAGCGCCACACCCGCCAGCACCGCCCCCACACCCAGCCCGCACAACGCTACGGCGCCGAGCAGGGCTTGCCGCTTCCACATCGCCGAGGCGGTACTGAGCTCTTCGCCGAACAAGTCGGCGTAGGCCTCAGCATGCTCGGCGAGCAGTTGTGGCTGGTTGGTGACGAGGCGCAGCAGGGGGTGCATCACAGCTCTCTGGTGTGGATCAGTTGTGATTGCGCGAACGGCCGATCAGGCTCACCAACGCCATCAGCGCGGCACCGGTGGCAGCGGCGATCAGCACCGCCTTGATCGGGTCGTTTTTGATGTAGCCGGCGGTGGCGTCGGTCGCGTGCAGCGCGGTGTTGCGCAACTGCTGCGAACCGTGGCGCACGGCGTCCACGCCGCGGTGTGCCAGCGCACTGGCTTGTTCGGTGGCACGGTCGAGCAAGGGCGACACGTGCTTGCGAGCGTCTTGCACGCCGCTGGCCAGGCTGTCCAGCGCACGGTTGGCCACTTGTTGGGTGGATTTGATGGCGTCGTCAGCCGTTTGTGCGGCCTGGTCGGCGAAGTTGGTCGGTTGGTCGAGCGTGGTTTTGGTCAGCATGATGGTTCCTTCAGAAGTGGTGAGGTGGGGTGAGGTGGCGTCAGCCTTTGCGGATCACGCCAAAGAGAAAGCTCGCGATGGCCAGCACGGCAAACACGATGAACAGAATCTTGGCGATGCCAACGGCACCGGCGGCAATGCCACCGAAGCCAAACAAGGCGGCAATCAAGGCGATGACGAAGAAAACAACGGCGTAATGCAGCATGTGGGGGCTCCTGGTTGGGTTGCGTTTTGGTGAGCCCAGTGTCGAGCCCGCTGCGTGTGCTGGCGATAGGCCACACCGCTTGCGTGCTGACGGACGAATGAGCGGCTCTGTGTAGGAGGCCGCTGACAAGAACCCTATGCAGCCAGCATCGACTCGGGAAGGATGACCCGGATCTGCGTGCCTCGCCCAGGCGCCGACGTGATGCTCAGCGTGCCGCCTTCGGCCTCAACGCGGTAGCGCATGCCCACCAGGCCGTAGACCGAACGCTGCTGCACGCTGGTGTCGAAGCCCACGCCGTCGTCGCGCACCGTGATCTCGACCTGGCCGCCCTGTGGGCGCAGGCTGATCCACACGGTTTTGGCGCCGGCGTACTTGGTGATGTTGGTGATTGCCTCCTGCACCAGCCGATAGACCACCAGCTCGGCGTCAGACTGCAGCTGCACCGGCTCCAGCTCGCAGTGCACCGCGATGCCTGAGTTGGCGCCGAAGTCGCGTGCCAGGATCTCGAGCGTGGAGACCAGGCCGAGGTTGCTGAGGGTCGACGGGCGCAGGTCTTCGATGATGCGGCGGCCAAGCGCGATGCTGCTGTTGAGCGTGTCGACCAGGTGGGCCAGGCGCTCCAGCGCCTCGGGCGCGGTGCCGGCCAGCCGTGAGCGGATGCGCGCCGCGTCGAGCTTGGCGGAGGTGAGCAGGGCGCCCAGCTCGTCGTGCAGGTTGCGCGCGAGGCGGTGGCGCTCGTCTTCGCGTGCGGTCTGCAAGTGGTCGGCAAGCTCGGTGAGCTGGGAGGTGCGCTGGGTCACCTCCAGTTCCAGGCGGTCGCGCTCGATCTGCACCCGGCGGCGCTGCTCTTCGCGCTGGCGCTCCAGCATGGAGGTCTGGCGCAGGTACATGAACAGCGCCAGCAGGCTCAACGCGCTCAGCACGGCGACGCCGACGCGGCTGAGCCACAGGGTTTCGTAGATGTCGCTTCGGCCTTTGGCCACGTTCGAGGTTTCCAGCGCGATCAGCTCGGCGGTGAGCTGTCGCACGGCTTCCATCTTCTCCTTGCCGATGTCGCTCAGCACCAGCTGCGTGGCCGCTTCGAGCTTGCCTTCGTCATAGAGGCGCAAGGTTTCAGACAGCTCGGAGAGCTTGGCCTCGATCAAGGTGTGCAGCTTGGTGAGCACGGCGATGGAGCGCGGGTCGTTGCCGTAGTACTGGTCGAGAAACTGGAACGATTCGGTGATGGTCTTGCGTGCCTTGTCATAGGGCAGCAGGTATTCCTTGCGGTTGGTCAGCAGGTAGCCGCGCTGCCCGGTTTCGGCGTCGAGCATGCTTTGTGCGAGGTCTCGCAAGCTGGTGCGCGCAGCGCTGACCCCGGCCAGCGCGTTGAGCGTGCTCACCGAGCGCCAGTAAGACGCTTCGCTCACCCCCACCATGGCCACCACCGTCACACAGGCCAGCGGGAAGATGATCGGGTTGCGTTTGACGACGGTGAATACGCTCATGGTCGGGGTTTGTCCGTTAACGTGGGATCATGCGATGAGTCATCGCTCAAAGAGAAGAGGTTCACCGTGATTCGAATTGCCATCGTTGATGACCATGCCATGGTTCGCGCCGGGTTGCGCCAGTTTTTTGCCGACCAAGCCGATTTTTTGGTGGTCGCTGAAGCCTCCAACGGGCGCGATGCGCTCGACATCGTGCGCGGCGGCGAGGTCGACGTGATCTTGCTCGACATCTCCATGCCCGACCAGAGCGGCGTGGACGCGCTGGCCGGCATCAAGGCGCGCGCGCCCGACCTGCCGGTGCTCATCTTGAGTGGCTTCCCTGAAGAGCACTACGCCACCACGCTCTTGCGCCAGGGCGCGAGCGGCTATTTGAACAAAGACTGCGACCCCGAGGAGATCGTCAAGGCGATCCGCACTGTGGCGCGGGGCCGCAAGTACATCACCGCCGGCGTGGCCGAGCGCCTGGCCGACGGGTTGAGCGGCGGCGGCGACCGGCCCCTTCATGAGCAGTTGTCCGAGCGCGAGCTGCAGGTGTTCTTGCGCCTGGCCAAAGGCGAGACCATCAGCCACATGGCCGACAGCATGTCGCTCAGCGTGAAGACGGTCAGCACCTACCGCACTCGGGTGATGGAGAAGATGAAGCTCGAGTCCAACAGCGACCTCACCTACTACGCGCTGAAGAACGGGCTGATCCAATAGGGCCTGGCCCGCTCAGGTGAGCGCGCCATGGCCGGTGTCGCCGGCCGCGAGGCGACCGCAATACAGGATGAGGGCGTCGATCTCGTTCGACTTGTCGAACACCTTGTCGGCGCCCAGCTCCAGGCACTTGCGGCGAATGTCGGGGGTGGCGTAGTTGCTCAGCACCACCAGGTTGTGCTTTTGCGGCAGCGCGTTGGCCACCTTGAGCACGCCCAGGCCCGAGCCAGATTTCAGGAAGATGTCGACGATGACCAAGTCGACGTTGGCGTTGCCGGGTTGGGTGAGCCACCGCACCGCACTCGATTCGTCTTCGGCGGTGCCCACCACCTCGATCGGTACCAGCTCTTCGAGCGTGGCGATCAGATTTTCTCGGATGACCTGACTGTCTTCGACGATGTAGGTCCTGAGCGGCTGCATGGACGGCGATCCTTCCTTGGAATCAAGAGCTGAGGTCGCCGGGCTGTGCTCTGCTGACGGGACTGGGGGCGAAAAGCTTCTTGACAGTGTCGCCGGGAATGCCCCGCCTCGCCATCTGCAGGAACCCCGACGTGGTGTCAGAAGACGCCTACAAGACGCTCTGCCGTTGGGCCCACGTAGGACTTGCACTACAGCCAATGGCGGCGCTGTCTGCTGGGCACGCTGCGGGGGGCTTCAGATACTGCATCCCAAGCTGCGAACTCGCGGCGAGTCTCGGAGATTCCCATGAATCCACTCTTCAATCACGGCTTGTTGATGGCCGCCCTGGTCGCCAGCATTCAGGTCGGCCCGAAAGTGACCCGTGCAGCGTTGCGAAATTCTTCCTAACCAGAACAAGCCCGAGTTCTGAGACGTGATCTCTATCGCCAGGGCGAGCCGCGAGCCTGAGGGGCGCGGTAGCAAGTTTTCTTCAACAACCGAAAAGGACCATCCCATGACCAAGCTCTTCAATCTCAAAACCTCGCTGATCGTCGCCGCTTTGCTGGCCGCACCAATGGCCCAGGCCGCCACCATGGGCAAGGCCGATTACAAGGCCGCCAAGGAAAGCATCAGCACCACCTACAAGGCCGACAAAAAGGCATGTGATTCGCTGTCGGGCAACGCCAAGGATGTGTGCGTGAAAGAAGCCAAGGGCAAGGAAAAGGTGGCCAAGGCCGAGCTGGAGTACAGCTACACCGGCAAGGCTTCCGATCAGAACAAGATGCTGAAGGCCAAGGCCGAAGCGACTTATGCCGTGTCCAAGGAAAAGTGCGACGACAAGACCGGCAATGACAAGGATGTTTGTGTCAAGGAAGCCAAGGCCGTTGAGGTCTCCGCCCTGTCCAACGCCAAGGTGGGCAAGAAGATTGACTCGGCCCTGTCGAGCGCGTCTGACGACAAGCGCAATGCCGAGTACAAGGTGGCTGCCGAGAAGTGCGATGCGATGACGGGTGACGCCAAGAGCAGCTGCGTGGCAACGGCCAAGCAGCAGTACGGCAAGTAAACCTTGAACGGTTTTTCAGGCAATGCAAAAGGCCCGCAGTCGCGGGCCTTTTTCTTGGGGCGAGCGGTTCAGATGTGAAGCCAGGCCAAGCCGCCGAGCGCGCCGCCGACGAGGCTGAGGCCGATCACGGCGTATTCCAGCCAGCGCTTCTTGGTGAGCAAAGCGATCGCCGCCATCGCGATGGCGATCTGCAGGGCTGTGGTGGCCTGCGCCCAGCGGTGGTGCTGGTGCATCTGCTCATCGCTCTTTTTGTCCCACGCGCTGGACTCAGCGTCGAGCTTTTTGGCCTCGACCATGACCTCGGCCTTCTCGGTCTTGTAGCGCTTGATTTCGTCCTGGTAGAAGGCCTTCTTGGCCTCGGGTGTCAGCTCGACCGCCAGTTCGGCCAGGTTCTGTTTGTTGCTCTTGGCTTGGTAGTAGTTCCACTGGTTCGAGGCCTCGGTCTTCTTGATGGCCGCGGTGTTTTTGTACAGGCCGGCGTTGGCCTGTGTGGCGCCGCCCATGTAGGAAAACATGGCGCCGACCGTGGCCAGGATGGCCGTGGCAACCGCGAGCTGCCCGGCCAGGCCCTTGGGCTCGTGCTGCGCTGCATGCTCCAGCTCGTGATCGTGCGGGCCGTGCACGTGAAAACCGCCTCCAGACATGGTGATGCTCCTCAGGTTTGTTTGCGTTGGTAGGTGACAAAGGCGTAGTCGAAATGGTGCGGCTCGCCTGCGTGGTGTGTTTCGCGCTGAATCTCTACGAAGTTGTCGCGGCTCCAGGTTGGGAAATGGACGTCGCCATCGAAGTCACGGTCAACTTCGGTGAGCACCATCTCATCGAGCAGCGGCAGCGCGGCTGCAAAGAGACGTGAACCGCCGATCACAAAAGCCTTGGGCGCCTGGCCCAGTTGCAACAAGGCCTCTTGCAACGACGCCACAGCGATTGCGCCGTCGGCCCGCCATTGAGGGTTGCTTGTCACGACGATGTTGGTGCGCCCCGGCAGCGGCCGCGCACGCGCGGGCAGCGATTCCCAGGTTTTGCGGCCCATGATCACCGGGCAACCGAGTGTGCTGCGCTTGAAGTGCTGCATGTCTTCGGGCACGCGAAACAGCAGGTCGTTGTTCTTGCCGATGGTGCCGTTGCGGGCGACAGCGGCGATCAGGCTGAGGGTGGTGCGCGTCATGCGGGCGATTGTCTCAGCCTCAAGACAGCGTGGCGGCGTCTCGCCCATGGTTGATGTGCTGCTGCATCAAGCGCTTCACCCGCGCCGCGTCGCGCGCCTTCAGCGCCACCATGATCAGCCGGTGTTCGGCCAGTGAAGCCTCGAGCCGCCCTTGCTTGAACAGCGAGTGGTGGCGGTTGAGTTTCATCACGCGGCGCAGGTCGTTGACCATCTGCAGGCGCCAGCGGTTGTTGTCGATCTGCAGCAGACGCAGGTGAAACTGCTCGTTGGCGCGGAAGAAAGCGTCGCGGTCGTCGACCGTGCGTTCAAGCGCGTGGTGCAGCGCCTCTAGCTCGGCCATCTCGGCCTCGCTGGCTTGCGTGGCCACCGTGCCGGCGGCGTCGCTCTCCAGCAAGGCCAGCAGGTGAAACACCTCGGACAGGTCGCGTGCCGATACCTCGGTGACATAAGCGCCGCGGCGCAGCTTCATCGTGACCAGGCCCTCGGAGGCCAGCACCTTCAACGCCTCGCGCAGCGGCGTGCGGCTGATGCCGAACTCTGCGGCCAGCGCCTGCTCGTCGATCCAGCTGCCCGGGGGCAGGGTGTGGGCCAAGATGCGCGTGCGCAGGCGCTCGGCCACCTGCTCGTAGAGCGCACTTTCGCGCAAACGCGAAGAGGCCGGTGCGGCAGGGGGCGGGGCGACGGATGAAGCGGGCATGAAGGTCAGGGGCTTGTGGAAACTGATCGGCTTGTATATATAATTCAATTTTGAATTATGAATGAAGGGTGTGAGGCCTGTCCAGCCCGCAGTCAAAGTAACCGGCGGCGCGCGCGCCATTGACACCTACCGCCCATCGCGCGCACCCTGAACCGCCTGCAAAGACCACCATGCCCGACCACGCCAAACCCACTCCCGATGCGCTCACCGCCTGGCAAAAGGCGGCTGCCAAGTCTGCCCCCGGTGGGCAGCTCGACGCGCTGAACTGGGTTACGCCCGAGGGCATCGTGGTGAAGCCGCTCTACACGTCGGCCGATACCAAAGACTTGCCTTACGCCGACACCTTGCCCGGCTTTGCGCCCTTTGTGCGCGGCCCGCAGGCCACCATGTACGCGGTGCGGCCGTGGACGATTCGCCAGTACGCGGGCTTCTCCACTGCCGAAGCCTCCAACGAGTTTTATCGCAACGCACTCGCCGCCGGCGGCCAGGGTGTGAGCGTGGCTTTTGACCTGGCCACCCACCGTGGCTACGACAGCGACCACCCGCGCGTGACCGGCGACGTGGGCAAGGCGGGTGTGGCCATCGACAGCGTGGAAGACATGAAGATCCTCTTCAACGGCATCCCGCTCGACAAGGTCAGCGTGAGCATGACCATGAACGGCGCCGTGCTGCCGGTGCTGGCTGGCTACGTGGTCGCGGCCGAAGAGCAGGGTGTGGCGCAAGACCAGTTGAACGGGACGATCCAGAACGACATTCTCAAAGAGTTCATGGTTCGCAACACCTACATCTACCCACCCGAGCCGAGCATGCGGGCGGTGGGCGACATCATCGAGTACACGGCGAAAAACATGCCGAAGTTCAACTCGATCAGCATCTCGGGTTATCACATGCAAGAGGCCGGCGCCAACCAGGCGCTTGAGCTCGCCTTCACGCTGGCCGATGGCCGCGAGTACGTGAAAACGGCGTTGGCCAAGGGGCTCAACGTCGATGAGTTCGCCGGGCGGCTGAGCTTCTTCTGGGCCATCGGCATGAACTTCTACCTGGAGGTGGCCAAGATGCGCGCGGCGCGGCTGCTGTGGTGGAAGATCATGAACGAGTTCGAGCCCAAGAATGCCAAGAGCCTGATGCTGCGCACCCACTGCCAGACCTCGGGTTGGAGCTTGACCGAGCAAGACCCGTACAACAACGTGGTGCGCACCACCATCGAAGCCATGGCGGCGGTGTTTGGCGGCACGCAGTCGTTGCACACCAATTCGTTTGACGAAGCGATTGCGCTGCCCACCGATTTTTCGTCGCGCATTGCGCGCAACACGCAGCTCATCATCCAAGAAGAGACGCACATCCCCAACGTGGTTGACCCGTGGGCGGGCAGCTACATGATGGAGAAGCTGACGCAAGACATGGCCGATGCGGCCTGGGCCATCATCGAAGAGGTGGAGCGACAAGGCGGCATGACGAGGGCCGTGCAAAGCGGCTGGGCCAAGCTGAAGATCGAGGCGAGTGCGGCCGAGAAGCAGGCGCGCATCGACTCGGGCAAAGACGTGATCGTTGGCGTCAACAAATACAGATTGGCCAAAGAAGATGCCATCGAGAGCCGTGACATCGACAACCATGCGGTGCGCGACAACCAGGTGGCGCGTTTGCAGGCCATTCGTGCCAGCCGCGACGGCGCGGCGGTGCAGGCCGCGCTTGACGCGCTCACGCGTTGTGCTGAAAGTGGCGAGGGCAACTTGCTTGATCTTTCCATCAAAGCCGTGCGGGTGCGCGCGACGGTGGGCGAGGTCAGCGATGCACTTGAAAAAGTATGGGGGCGCCACCGCGCTGACACACAAAAGGTGACCGGCGTGTATGCAGCTGCCTACGACAGTGCCGAAGGTTGGGAGCAGCTCCAGCGCGAGATTGCCGAGTTTGCCGACGCGCAAGGCCGGCGCCCGCGCGTCATGATCGCCAAGCTCGGGCAAGACGGCCACGACCGGGGCGCCAAGGTGGTGGCCACCGCGTTTGCCGACCTTGGCTTCGACGTTGACATGGGGCCACTCTTTCAGACGGCCGAAGAGTGCGCGCGCCAGGCGATCGAGAACGACGTGCACGCAGTCGGCGTGAGCACACTCGCGGCTGGCCACAAGACGCTCGTGCCAGCGATCATTGAGTCGCTCAAGGCGCAGGGTGCCGACGACATCATCGTCTTCGTCGGCGGCGTGATCCCGAGGCAAGACTATGACTTCTTGTTTGATGCCGGCGTGAAGGGCATCTACGGCCCCGGCACGCCGATCCCGGCGAGCGCAAAAGACGTGCTCGAGCAGATCAAGGCCAAGCTCGCCGAGGCTTGATCGGTCGTGGCTTTCACCACTTACTTGTTGCGCTGTGCCGATGGCTCGTATTACTGCGGGCACAGCGATGACATGGCCGTGCGCATGCGCCAGCATGAGGATGGGTTGATTGGGTACACGGCTGAGCGCAAGCCGTTCAGTCTGGTGTGGCAGGGCGAGTTTGAATCGCGTGCTGAAGCGTTGCAGTTCGAGTTGCAGGTGAAGGGGTGGTCTCGGGCGAAGAAGGAGGCGTTGATTGCGGGGGATTGGGTTGGCATTCAGCGGTTGGCATGGGGGACGCGCAATCCCTTGCCAGCACACTTGATTGAGGGTGGAGTGGGGACTTCGATACCTCAGCCCGAATGGAGTGGCCGTGCTCAGCCCGAACGGAGTGGGGTGCCCCCAGAATCCGTTCGTCCTGAGGTATCGAAGGACAGCGAAGTGCACCACCTCGACGCACGCAACCCTTCGATACCTCAGGGCGAACGGGAGGTAGACGGCACTCTTCGCGCAGACATCGAACGGGAGGTAGACGGCACTCTTCGCGCAGACCGCGAACTGGCGTTGGAAGCCATCCTCCGAGCCGACCGCCGCGCCCTCGCCAAAGCCATCACCCTGCTCGAATCCACCCGCCCCGACCACCGCCTGCGGGCCGACGCGCTGCTCAACGCACTGCTCCCCCACACCGGCACCGCACTGCGCCTCGGCATCTCAGGCGTGCCGGGTGTCGGCAAATCCACCTTCATCGAAGCGCTCGGCCTGTCTCTCATCGACAAGGGCCACAAGGTCGCCGTACTCACCATCGACCCCTCCTCCAGCGTCTCGGGTGGCTCCATCCTCGGCGACAAAACGCGCATGGAAAAGCTCTCGGTGCAAGACGCCGCCTACGTCCGCCCCAGCCCTGCCTCGGGCACGCTGGGCGGTGTGGCTGAAAAAACGCGCGAGGCCATGCTGGTGTTCGAAGCGGCGGGCTACGACATCGTGATCGTCGAAACCGTGGGTGTGGGTCAGAGCGAAACCGCAGTCGCCGGCATGACCGACCTGTTCGTGCTCATGCAGCTGCCCAACGCGGGCGACGACCTGCAAGCCATCAAGCGCGGCGTGATGGAGCTGGCCGACCTGGTGGTCATCAACAAGGCCGACATCGACCCCGAGGCCGCCACCCGTGCCGAAGCCCAGATCGCCGGCGCCCTGCACCTGTTCAGCCGCCGTGGCCCGGCTGACCCGCTCGATTCGCGCGTGCTGCAGCTCAGCGCGCTCAAGTACCAGGGCATCACCGCGTTTTGGGACAAGGTCGAGCGCATCGTGCAGCGGCGCCGTGCCAGCGGCGAGTTCGACGCCCGCCGCAAGCAGCAGGGCATGGCCTGGATGTGGGACATCGTCCACACCACCTTGCAAGCCGATTTCCACCGCCACCCCGCTGTGCGCGACGCCCTGCCCGAGGTGCTGCGCAGTGTCAACGACGCACGCATCGCGCCTTCATCGGCAGCCCGTCAGCTGCTCCAACTCTTCACCCGTTCCTGAGCGACTCCACCATGCACGACATCATCGAACAACTCGAAGCCAAACGCGCCCTGGCGCGCCTGGGCGGCGGCGAAAAGCGCATCGCCGCCCAGCACGGCAAAGGCAAGCTCACGGCGCGAGAGCGGCTGGAGCTGCTGCTCGACGAGGGCACCTTCGAAGAGTGGGACATGTTTGTCGAGCACCGCTGCCACGACTTCGGCATGGCCGACAACAAAACGCCGGGCGACGGTGTCGTCACCGGCTACGGCATGATCAACGGCCGCCTGGTCTTCGTCTACAGCCAAGACTTCACCGTCTTCGGCGGCGCACTCTCCGAAGCCCACGCCGAAAAAATCTGCAAGGTAATGGACCAGGCGATGAAGGTGGGCGCACCGGTGATCGGCCTCAACGACTCGGGCGGTGCGCGTATCCAGGAAGGGGTGGCCTCGCTCGGCGGTTATGCCGAGGTGTTCCAGCGCAACGTGATGGCCTCGGGCGTGGTGCCGCAAATCAGCATGATCATGGGCCCGTGTGCCGGCGGTGCGGTGTATTCACCGGCCATGACCGATTTCATCTTCATGGTGAAAGACAGCAGCTACATGTTTGTCACCGGCCCCGAGGTGGTGAAGACCGTCACGCACGAAGAGGTCACGGCCGAAGAGCTGGGTGGCGCGAGCACGCACACCACCAAGAGCGGCGTGGCCGACCTGGCGTTCGAGAACGATGTGGATGCGCTGCTGATGCTGCGCCGGCTCTACAACTACCTGCCGCTCAACAACCGCGAAAAAGCGCCGGTGCGCCCGAGCAACGACCCAGCCGAGCGCATCGACTGGTCGCTCGATACCCTGGTGCCCGACAACGCGAACCAGCCCTACGACATGAAGGAGCTGATCGTGAAGGCCGCCGACGACGGCGAGTTTTTCGAGCTGCAGCCGGAGTACGCCAAAAACATCGTGATCGGCTTTTGCCGCATGGAAGGCCAGACCGTGGGCGTGGTCGCCAACCAGCCGCTGGTGTTGGCCGGTTGCCTCGACATCAAGAGCAGCATCAAGGCGGCGCGCTTCGTGCGCTTTTGTGATGCGTTCAACATCCCCATCGTGACCTACGTCGACGTGCCGGGTTTCATGCCGGGCACATCGCAAGAGTACGGCGGCATCATCAAACACGGCGCCAAGCTGCTGTATGCCTATGCCGAAGCCACGGTGCCCAAGATCACCGTGATCACGCGCAAAGCCTATGGCGGCGCGTATGACGTGATGAGCTCCAAGCACCTGCGTGGCGACGTCAACTTCGCCTGGCCCAACGCCGAGATCGCGGTGATGGGCGCCAAGGGCGCGGTGGAGATCATCTTCCGTGAAGAAAAGAGCGACCCGGCCAAGCTGGCAGCGCGTGAGGCCGAATACAAGGCCAAGTTTGCCAACCCCTTTGTGGCGGGTGCGCGCGGCTTCATCGACGACGTGATCCAGCCGCACGAGACGCGCAAGCGGATTTGCCGGTCGCTGGTGATGCTGCGCAACAAGAAGATCGAGAACCCGTGGCGCAAGCACGGGAACATTCCGCTGTGATCTCTTTTCTGTTCGCGCACCACCAACCGTTCGGGCTTTTAGGCGCACACCATGTTTGAAAAAATTCTGATTGCGAATCGCGGCGAGATCGCCTGCCGTGTCATCAAGACGGCCAAAAAAATGGGCATCAAAACAGTCGCCGTCTACTCCGACGCCGACCGTGATGCGCGCCACGTGGAGCTGGCCGACGAGGCCGTGCACATCGGTGCACCGCCGTCGCGCGAGTCGTACCTGGTGATGGACAAGATTATTGCCGCCTGCAAACAAACCGGCGCGCAGGCCGTGCACCCGGGCTACGGTTTTTTGAGCGAGAACGAAGAGTTCGCACGCCGCGTGGAAGAAGAAGGCATCGTTTTCATCGGCCCCAAGCACGCATCGATCGCGGCCATGGGCGACAAGATAGCGTCGAAGAAGCTTGCGAACGAAGCGAAGGTCAACACCATTCCCGGCCACAACGCGGCCATCGCGGGTGCGAAGGAAGCGGTCGAGATTGCCAAGGGCATCGGCTACCCGGTGATGATCAAGGC
>JBKJJF010000195.1:0-44415 GCA_046598195.1 Rhizobacter sp.
TTCAAGACGCTGAAGTACCGGCCGCAGTTGCCTGTCAAACCATTCGAAGACCTGCTGGCCGCGCGGCGCTGGGTCACTGAATTGCTGCACTGGTACAACGAAGAGCACCGCCACAGCAGGGTCTCGTTCGTGACGCCTGCGCAGCGTCACGCCGGCATGGACGCGGAACTATTGAAAGCGCGAAAGGCGGTCTACGAAACGGCACGCCAAGCCCACCCAAATCGTTGGTCAAAAGACACGTGCAATTGGCACTACGAAAACGCCGTCCACCTCAACCCTGATTCGCCTGAATTGAAGGAGCCAAACGCAACGCTCAAAGCAGCCTGACTCACACCCTCGCGGCGACAACTACCTTGACAACTTCCGCTTCAGCTTGAGACTGAATGCAGTCGGTAGCTGCTGAATCGGTGAACGTCCACTGCGACTCCGAGCGGACGTTCCGTTGTGAGCTCCGGCCTTTCGCGTTAACTGTCCTCGGTCCGCATGGGATCGAATTCGTATTTCGGCCGTTACAGTAGCGAGGCCGATGCTGGATGGGGGGAGACCGTGAGCGACGCCTGGGCAGACGAGGACAAGGACGAGGGTTTAGAGCGACCGTCCGAAGACATGGTGGTGCACTACTACCTGCAGGACGACAAGCACTCCATGGACGCGTACGTGCGGAACAGGGCCGAGGGCGAGTTGCTTGGCATGATTCGGCACATCCTCCTCCAGTTAAATCTCGACGTAAAGGTCGAGGCAGGTGCGCGAAGAGAAGGCGGGCTGATCGACACGTTGGTGCTCATCGCGAACAACCCAGCGTTGCTGGTCACTGCAGGCGTTGGCGCGGCAGCGTTCCTTGCTCAGATCATCAACATGATCGTCACCGTCGTGTACGCACGCGACAAGAGACTTGACGCCGGCGCGCGTCAACTGCTTGATTTGAACATCGAGGAAAAGAAGTTGGCGATCGAGGAGAAGAAACTCGCGCTCGAAAAAGCACGTGCTGAACTGTTGAAGGCGAAGCCAGATCCCATAGTCATCCAGAACGTGCTGCCAGCAATCGAGCAGGACGGCAAGACGGTTGCGCTGCGCTCAAACTTTTTCAAGGTCCTGATTTCAACTAATGAGGTCAAGGCCGTCGGGATGGGGCCGAAACTCAAGTACGCAGTGGCGGCCGAGCGAATCGTCAGGCGCGATGAGTTCAGAACGTACGTCCTGCACAGCGACAAGCTACCAACCGTCGTGCATCACGACGCTGTCATCGAAATCGTCGCTCCCGTCATTGGGGAGGGCAAATTCCAGTGGCGGGGCGTGTGGCAGGGCCAGCCCATCACGTTCTCAATGCGCGACCCCGCGTACCGCGCAATGGTTCAGCGAGGCCAAGAGGTGTTCAGAACGGGCGACGCAATCAAGTGCGAGCTAAACGTTGAGCGCAAGATCGACATAGCCGGTGATGAGGTTGTCACAGGGCACGCGGTGACGACCGTGATCGCGAAGATCGAGGGCACGAAGGAAATCGTGACGGCCAAAGGTAAGCATCTACGGTTCGAAAAGGAACACGGCCCGCAGAATCAGGCGCAGTTGAACCTCTTGTTGCATGAGGACGACGATGGCTAGACGCGAACGATCCGGCAAGCGCTTCCGCAGCAGGCGTTCGCGTCGGAAGCTTGGATGCCTGCCTAATCTATAGGACAACACTCGATGACGATTAGAACCGTTGACTACTTCGCGTGCCCTGCTTGCGGGCACTGCGGTAAGACGGTCCTTTCGGGGAAAGATCAACCGAACTCCAAGAACTGGGAACGCTTTGAGGAGTTCGACATTACATCGCGCCCTCTAAGGGCAGATACGCGCGGATACCGCGGCGCGAAATATGCCTGTTCAAAAGTGCGGTAAGACATGCAGGACGCGGCAAAACCGCAAGTTATGGAGCCGCACGAGTACCACCTTGACGCAGGTTGGAAGGACCTCGCCAACCAGCTTGCCGTAGCCGAGACGCACGTTGAAGAAGTTGAAGCTGCCGTAAAGCAGCATGACAATTACGGCGACGGCCGCAAGAAAGCCCTTGAGGGAGCAGAACGGCGCGTCGCCGAGCTGCAAGCCGCGCTCGAGGAGCGGGAGGAAACTATCTCTGATCCGCGCTGGGGCAGTTGGTGACGCGCGCTACTCGCCGTACTTGCGCGTCTCGAGGCTGTTGTGGAGCACGAGGTCGTGCTCGATCAGCCTTGTCGATGACAGCACCCATGTTGAGAAGCGAGTGAAGGAGCCTCGGACCGGAAGGCATTGCGAACGACGCCTGACGACCCTGTGCTCTTGGGAAGAATCTTCCCCGGCTCCACTGAGATGTTGTTGGTCCAGAAGTGCAGCTTCACGTCGATCGTGCCCCCGAGTCACTGACGGCGATCCGCCAAAGACTTGCCGTTGGCGAGGCGGAAGCAATCGGCGGCACCCGCTGCAAAGCCGTCATTGTTCAGAACAGCCGGCGGCGCTCGGGCACGCTCGCCCCTTCCGGGCTCACCGCCTCTTTCCAAAACCTTCCCCCATGACCTCTCTCACCTGCGTGGCCACCGAGGTCATCACCACCCACCAGAAGGCTGTTGGCTATGCCTACCGCACCGCACCGGCCACGCCCACCGACAGTGGCTGGCGTTTTCTCAGCGGCAGCGAAGGCGAGAAGTACATGAACCAGCCGACGCACTACATCACCTGCGTGTTGGCGGACTTCGCGCTGGAGCATCCCGAGGTCGCGCCTTTGCTGGACCACCCGGCCGGCTCGGCCTTCGAGCGCGCCGATGCGGGTGAGGCATTCGAGGCGGTGCCGCTGGAATAACCCCGCGGCTCTTTTCAGCCTGGGCTGTCGGGCACCGCCCGCTGCGCCGCGTCGATCGCCTGCTCCAGCAACTGCAACGCCGCCACCGCAAAGCTGAGCATGTTGCCGGCGCGGTCGTCCACGCCAGTGCGCAGCACACGGTCGCGGTTCACCGGGCCATCAACCGCCAAGCAGCTGTGACCCGCCGGGTCGCCATAAGGGTTGCCGCTCGGCCCGGCCGCACCTGTTTCAGCAACACCCCAAGTCGCACGAAAACGCTCGCGCTGGTGGCGCGCCAGCAGCTGCGCGTAGGGCGCGCTTGACGAGCGCATGCCGGCGGTGTCGTCGGCCGTGAGCGTGGTCAAGAGCCGGAACGCACGGCGGGTGTAAACCACCGCGCCTCCCAGGTAATACACCGACGCGCCGGCGCGCGACAACAAGGCGGCCGAGATCAGCCCGCCGGTGGATGACTCGGCCACGGCGATCGTCTCGCCTCGGGCCACGAGCTTGTCGCCCACGCGGGCGCCCAATGCGAACAGGGTGGTGACATCCATGGGTGGCCTTGTTGTGGGCTGTGAAGAAATTCCCCCTACGAAGATTGTGACCCGGCTCAACGATGCACCACCACCCGCCTCATCACGGCTTGGTCAGCTGCAAACCACTGAACTGATCACTGTCGCGCCAGGTTGCCAACAGCTTGAAGAAGGCCATCGCGCCCAGCCCATAGGGTGAGTTCTGCACACCGCGTGCGCCGGGTTTGCCTTCGTTGTTGTAGTAGCCGGGTGTGCATGAGGCGAGAAACGCTTCGTTGCGGCGGGTCGACTCGATGATGGTCTTGACCCACGCGGCTTCTTCTTCGAGCGTGGGCTCCAGGGTGCGCACACCACGCTGCTGCGCCTGGGTGATGAGGTAGGCCGCGTGGCGGCCTTGTTCGTCGAGTGCGTGCACGAAGTTGGCCGTCTGGCCCGACTGTGGTGTGCCGAAGATGATGAGGTTGGGAAAGCCGTTGCTCAGCATGCCGTGCACGGTGCGCATGCCGTCGCGCCATTTGTCTGACAGCGTCACACCACCACGGCCCACCAGGTCGTAGCCGCTGCGGCGGGTGTAGCCGGTGCCCACCTCAAAGCCGGTGGCAAAGATCACCGCATCAACCTCGTGGGCCACGCCGTTGAACACCACCGCGCGCTCGGTGAAGCGCTCGACGCCCTGGCCCTGCGTGTCGACCAGGGTCACGTTGGGGCGGTTGAAGGCTTGCAGGTAATCGTCGTGAAAACACGGGCGCTTGCAGAACTGGCGGTACCAGGGCTTGAGCGATTCGGCGGTGGCCGGGTCTTGCACCACCCCATCAACCCGCGCGCGCACCTGCGTCATCTTGCGGGCGTCAGAAAGCTCCATGGCGGCGGCGATCTTTTCGGGCGAGGCGAGCACCGAGCGGTCGCCCATGGCGATGGCGCGGAAGTTGCGCGCCGCTTCGGTCCAGCCGTCACGCACCAGGTCAACTTCGACCATGCCGCCCGAAAGGATGGTGGCAAAGTTTTCGATGCGTTCGCGTTGCCAGCCGGGCTTGAGGGAGGCGGCCCAATCGGGGTCGGTGGGGCGGTCGCAGCGCAGGTCGATCGACGACGGTGTGCGCTGGAACACCACCACCTGCTTGGCGCTTTCGGCCAGGTGCGGCAGGCACTGCACGGCGGTGGCGCCGGTGCCGATGACGGCCACCCGTTTGTCGTGCAAACGCTCAAGCCCGCCATCGGGGCCGCCGCCGGTGTAGGCGTAGTCCCAGCGGCTGGTGTGGAAGGTGTGGCCCTTGAACTGGGTGATGCCCGGGATGCCCGGCAACTTGGGCCGGTTGAGCGGCCCGTTGGACATGATCACAAAGCGCGCGCGCATGCGGTCGCCGCGTTGGGTGCGGATCACCCAGCGGGCATCGGCTTCGTCCCAATCGAGGCCGCTGACGCGGGTTTGAAAGCACGCGTCGCGGTACAGGCCAAAGTGGCGGCCCACGGCTTGGGCGTGGGCCAAGATGTCGGCGCCCTTGGCAAAACGGTGGGTGGGCATCACACCCAGTTCTTCAAGCAGCGGCAGGTAAACGTAAGCCTCGATGTCGCAGGCCGCGCCGGGGTAACGGTTCCAGTACCAGGTGCCGCCGAAGTCACCCGCCGCTTCGATCATGCGCAGGCTTTGCACACCGGCTTCGCGCAAGCGTGCACCGGCCAGCAAACCACCAAAGCCACCACCGATGACCACCACCTCGACCTCGTCGGTGAGTGCTTCGCGGGTGAAGCCAGGCGTCACGTAAGGGTCTTCGGCGTAGTGCGAGAAGTCGCCGTTGACCTCGACGTACTGCTCGTTGCCATCGTCACGCAAGCGCTTGTCGCGCTCGGCGCGGTAACGCTCGCGCAAGGCGGCGATGTCGATGTTGTCGGGTTGGCTCTGAGTGGTGGAGTGGGGCGGGGTGGCAGTGCTGCTGTCGGTGGCAATCGTCATGTCTCGGCGGTTCCGATCGGAACAGTTGTTTGATATATGAGACGGCACTTTAAGGTGTTTGCCTTAGGCGTGCACGTTCTGTTTTCAGTGTTCCGCTGGGCGGATCACCTCACGCACCGGGCGATGAAAAACCGCACGAAAGCGGTGTCACCGGCGAGACAGGTGGATCAGCCGGCGTTGCATGCGGTCGACGTTGTCGCAGCTGAGGTCGGCACCTTGCTGCGAGGGGCCACCCACGATGTCGGCGGCCGACTGGCCGTGTGACGCGGCCCACACCGCTTCGGCGCTCCAGCCGGCGCTCAGGGCCAGCGTGCGTTGCAGCGGCGCAGCTTGTGGGCCCATCGCCTTGTCAACCAGCAGCGGCAGCCGGCCGGCATGCACATCGCTGCGCGGCGCACGGTCGGCAAACTGCAGCGCCGCATGTTCGGCCAGTGGTTCGTCGCGGTCACGCGCTTCGGCGGCGAGCGCGCGCCAGGGCACAGCGTTGTCGGGGTCGAGGCGCACCCACTGGGCCGGGCTCAGCAGCTGGCAAGAGCCGTTGTCGTTGGGGCTGCGGCCCTTGCACGCCTCCATCGCGATGGCGTAGACAAACGGGTCTTGCGAGCCCGCCGCCAGGCGCGCCACCTGCTCGATGCGGCCACGCACGTCGCGCCCTCGCAGGCGCGCACCCATCCACAGCGCAGCGGCGCGCACCTGGGTGTCGTCGCTGGCGAGCATCAGCGCGTCCATGGTTTCGAGGGCCGACAGGCGCAGAGCGCGTGGAATGCGCTGCACCGGGTCGGGGTCGTCAGGTGGCATCTGCACCGTGCCAAAGCCGCAAACCTCCACTTGGCCGATGGCACGCGGCGGGTTGCGGCGCGGCACGGGCACCATCACCCGGGGTTCCGTTTGCAGCACCGGCCGCGCCAGCCGTGGCGGCGGCAACATGGCTTCACGCAAGGGCGCGGCCTCCACTCGGCGTGAGGCTTCGGCTTGGTGCCAACCCAAACGCCAACCCGCAGCCAGCGCCAGCACCACCATGCCTGCGGCCAGGGCCAGAAGGGCCCAGCGTGAGGATGCGGGTGTTTGTCTCCGTGCGTCCATGGCCTGACCTCTTGGGGCGACCCTTTGGCGCAGCGTGTCACAAGCGGCAAGCCCGCTGCGCCGACGTGGGCATCACGCCCGCGTGGCCCAGCACGACGGCGAACGCTCTCTTATATTCGCCTGCGTGACCCCTTAACCCCACACGAGCGCACCCATGATCACTGCAGACCAATTTAACCAACGTGGCGCCAACAACCTGCCGGGCCACCTGGGCATCGTCATCACGCTGGTCACGCCGCACGAGGTGCACGCCGAGATGCTGGTGACCCCCTCGCTGATGGCGCCCAACGGGTTTTTGCACGCCGGCAGCGTGGTCACACTGGCCGACACCGCGGCCGGCTATGGCTGCATCACCAACCTGCCCGAAGGCGCGGTCGGTTTCACCACCATCGAACTCAAGTCCAACCACCTGGGCACCGCACGCGACGGCACGGTGGCCTGCGTTGCCAAGCCGGTGCACCGGGGCAAGACCACGCAGGTGTGGGACTCGGTCGTCACCCACCGCGACTCCGGCAAGACGATTGCGCTGTTTCGCTGCACGCAGATGGTGTTGTATGGCAAGGCGGTCTGACATGCCCGCGACCCTCAGCTCGATCTACAACCACCGCGCCGTCGATCACACGCTGGGCACATCGGGCCAACCGACGGTGGCGCAGCTGGGCACGATTGCCGAGGCCGGCTTCAACACCGTCATCAACCTCGCGCTGCACGACGACCCGCGGTATTCGCTGCCCGACGAGCCTGGCACGGTGGCCTCGCTGGGCATGGCCTACGTGCACATCCCGGTGCCGTTCGCGGCACCCACGCGTGCCGACCTGCTGGCTTTCTTTGATGCGATGCAGGCACATCAGGGCCAGCGGGTGTGGGTGCATTGCGCGGCCAACATGCGGGTGTCGGCCTTTCTCGGCTTGTACCGTGTGCTGCGCCAGGGTGTGGCGGCCGAAGCAGCGTTCGACCTGATGCACGACCTGTGGCAGCCCAACGAGGTGTGGTCGGCCTTCATTGCCGACGCCCTCAAAGACCGGCCGTGACACCTTTCCAGAGCACCGCCGTGGCCCAGGTGGACAGTTTTCGCACGCTGTTCCCGGATGACTTCAGCTTCGAAGGCAATCGCGCGTTGGTGTTTGACGAAGCCGAGGCGGTGCCCAACGACACGCTGGCCCATTACATCGCCGCGGCGCTCACCTACCACCGCGCGGGTGGGCTCACGAAAGCACAAAAATGATGCGACTGACCGCCGCACTGCTGCTCATCGTCGCCATTGGCTACGCCGGCCTGTGCCTCGCGCTGTACTTCTTTCAGCGCTCGTTGATCTACTTTCCGCAGCCGGCGGCCGTGCGTACGCCGGTGGTGGCCGTCGCCAACGGGGTCGAGGGTTTTTCGGTGCTGGCCTCGGTGCGCGAACAGGCCGGGCCCGCTGCCGTCATTTACTTCGGTGGCAACGCCGAAGACGTGAGCCAGAGCCTCGCTCCGCTGGCCGCGGCTTACCCGCAGCATGCGGTGTACCTGCTGCACTACCGCGGCTTCGGCGGCAGCGGTGGCTCGCCCAGTGAAGCGGCGTTGACCCACGACGCGCTTGCTCTGTTTGACCAGGTGCACAAAACACACCCTCGCGTGGTCGTGATCGGCCGCAGCCTGGGCTCGGGTGTGGCCACGCGGTTGGCGAGCCAGCGGCCGGTGGCGCAGCTGGTGCTGGTGACACCTTACGACAGCCTGCGCTCGCTGGCGGCGGCGCAGTTCCCGGCCTTCCCGGTGCGATGGATGTTGAAAGACCACTTCGATTCGGGCCACCATGCGGCACAGGTGCGCGCGCCGGTGCTGCTGATGGCGGCCGAACACGACGAGGTGATTCCGCTCGCCAGCACCGAACAACTGTTGGCGCGTTTCGCCAAGGGGCAGGCCCTGCTGCATGTGTTGCCGCGCACCTCGCACAACACGATCTCGGGGCACCCCTTGTATTGGGAGCTGCTGCGCGGCGCACGCTGAGCGTTCACCCCAGCGTGTCGGCCCAGATGTTGCGCGCCCAGGCCATCGCATAAACCCCTTCGGCCTCGTTGCGCAGCGCCGAAACACCGCCCGCGCCCACCACCGGCTTGAAGGTTTTTTCAGCCGCCACGTATTCGTGCACGCTCGCCACGTGGATGGCGTGGGTGTCGTCGACGAAGCTGTAGCAGGTGTTGGTCAACATCGGGCTCGGGTTGACCTCCAGGCCCAGCAGCTGGGCCACGATGGCGGCGGCCGCCACCTTGGCGTGGGCATTGGCCATGTGGGCGCTCTTGGGCATGCCCGGCGCGGCTTGAATCGCGTCGCCCAACACATGAATGTCTTGGGCCGCGGTCGACTCGAAGTCGAGGTAGTTCACGCGGCACCAGCGGCCCGCCGAATTGGCCAAACCGGCTTGCACTGCCAGCGCGCCGGCGCGCATGGGCGGCAGCACGTTGAGCACGTCGGCACGCACATCGTCTTGCAGCTCAATGCGCAGGCGGCTTGTCGCGGCATCGACCTCGGTCACCTTGTGCAGCGGCCGGTACTCCAGCATGCCGGGGTAGAGCTCGCTCCAGGCTTGCTTGAACAAGGCCGGTTTGGAGGTGACATCGTGGTTGGCATCCAGGATCAACACCTTGGCGCGCGGCTTGGCACGTTTGAAGTAAGCAGCGATCACGCTCGCACGTTCATACGGCCCGGGCGGGCAACGGTAGGGTGCTTCGGGGATGCTGATGGCAAACACGCCGCCCTCGGGCATGGCTTCGAGCTGGCGGCGCAGCGCGAGTGTTTCGGCGCCGGCCTTCCAGGCCTGCAACACCTGGCCCGACGCCTGCGCAGCGCGCAAGCCGTGCACTTCGTCAAACATCAGCTCCACACCGGGCGAGAGCACCAGCTTGTCGTAACGCAGGCTCTGGCCCGAGGCGAGGGTGACCGTCTTCTTCGCCGCGTCGATCTGCGTTGCACTGTCGCGCACCCAGGTCACACCATGCCGCGAAGCGAGCGCGTCGTAGCGTGTGGTGATGTCGGCCAGCGTGTGCGTGCCGCCCAGCACCAGGTTGGAGATGGGGCACGAGACAAAACTCGCCTGCGGCTCGACCAGCACCACATCGATCGCCTGGCCCGACAACAGCCGCACATAACGCGCCGCCGTGGCCCCGCCAAAACCGCCGCCGATCACCACCACCTTGGCGCTCGACGGCACGGCTTGCGGCAACGCACACGCACCCAGGCCGACCAAACCGCCACCGAGCACCAGTGAACGCCGCTTCATCACCGTGGCAAGCCCGCGAAGTAAGCGGCCAGTTGATCGATCTGCTCGGGCGTGTAGCCCTTGGCAATCTGGTGCATCACGGTGGCGGGCCGGGTGCCGTCGCGAAAGGCGAGCAGCCGCGCGGCCAGTTCATTGCGATCGCGCCCGCGCAGGCCCACGATGCCCGCATCGGGCACGGCACGGCCGTCGGTGCCATGGCAGGCGGCGCAGGTGGCCGCCAGCGAGCGCAGCTGCAAAGTGGCACTGGTGGGCTGGGCTTGCGCGCCCGCCATCGCGCCGATCAGGGCCAGGCCCCATGAGAGACGCACACACGGTTGCAGCGGGTTCATCAGGCACGACTCTCCAACGGGTGACGACGGCATCTTGCGCCCACCCCAGCCATTCCCCATGCTTGTCAGGGTTTTAGCCTTGTCGCATGCTCGCCGCTGCGGCCCTGACGGCCACCCCCGACGACGACAGGAGACACACCCGATGCCCACGCTCAATGTCAACGGCAAACGCCTCAGCTTCGACGCCGAACCCGACACACCGCTCTTGTGGGTGCTGCGCGAGCAGCTCGGGTTGACCGGCACCAAATACGGCTGCGGCATTGCACAGTGCGGTGCCTGCACGGTGCACATCGACGGTGTGCCCACCCGCAGCTGCGTGCGGCCGGTGTCGAGCGTCGAGGCCAAGGAAAAGATCGTCACCATCGAAGGCCTGTCGGCCAAGGGCGACCACCCGGTGCAGCAGGCGTGGGCCGCACTCGACGTGCCGCAGTGCGGCTACTGCCAGGCCGGCATGATCATGGCAGCCAGCGCGCTGCTCCAGGCCAAGCCCAACCCGAGCGATGCCGACATCGACGAAGCCATGACCAACATCTGCCGCTGTGGCACCTACAACCGGGTGCGTGCGGCGATCAAGCTGGCGGCCAAAGGCGGCGACATGAAGCGTGCTGCGATCCACATCCAGCACATCGAGGGAAACAAGGCATGAGCGCCATCCTCTCTCGCCGCGAGTTCATCGGCAGCAGCGCCGGCTTGGTGGTCGCCTTCCACATCCCGTTCGCCTCCGGGCAAGACGCTCAGGTGCAAGAGATCAACGCCTGGGTGGTGGTGCAGCCCGACGACACGGTGGTGATCCGCATCGCGCGCTCCGAGATGGGCCAGGGTTCGCTCACCGGCCTGGCCCAGCTGGTGGCCGAAGAGCTCGACTGCAACTGGGCCAAGGTGAAAACCGAATACCCCACCCCAGGGCAAAACCTGGCGCGCAAACGGGTGTGGGGCAACTTCTCGACCGGCGGCAGCCGTGGCATCCGCGAGTCGCACGAGTACGTGCGCAAGGGCGGCGCAATGGCGCGCACGATGCTCGTGCAAGCCGCCGCCGATGAATGGAAGGTGCCCACCGCCGAATGCAGCGCCGCGGCCAGCGTGATCACGCACGCGCCCACGGGCCGCAAGACGAGCTACGGCCGCGTAGCGCTCGCTGCCGCCAAGCTCACACCCCCCACCGAGGTGGCGCTGAAAGACCCGAAAGACTGGAAGCTCGTCGGCAAGCCGCTCGCACGGCTCGACACCCAAGACAAGCTCACCGGTGCGCAGGTCTACGGCTCCGACCTCAAGCTGCCCGGCCTGCTCAACGCCGCCATCAAAGACTGCCCGGTGTTCGGCGGCAAGCTAAAAAGTTTCGATGCCGCGGCGATTGCCAAACGCCCCGGCATGAAGAAGGTGGTGCGGGTGGGCGAGAGCGCCGTGGCGGTGATTGCCGACACCTGGTGGCACGCCAAGACCGCGCTCGACGCCCTGCCCATCGAGTGGGACGAAGGCCCCAACGCGAAGCTGAGCAGCGCCGACACCCGCGCCCTGCTCAAGGCCGGGCTCGACGCGCCCCAGGCGGTGGTGGGCAACAGCAACGGCGACGCGCGCGCTGCGCTGGCGAGTGCCGCACGCAGGATCGAAGCCGTCTACAGCTACCCGCACCAGAACCACGCCACCATGGAGACCATGAACGCGACGGTGAAATACACCCCCGAGCGTTGCGAAGTCTGGACACCCACGCAAAACGGCGAAGCCGCACTCGCCGCCGCCGCCGAAGCCGCCGGCCTGCCACCCGCGCAGTGCGAGGTCTACAAGCTGCTGCTCGGCGGTGGCTTCGGCCGGCGTGGCGCCACCCACGACTGGGTGACCCAGGCGGTGCTGATCGCCAAACAAATGCCGGGCACCCCCGTCAAGCTGATCTGGTCGCGCGAAGAAGACATGACACATGGGCGTTACCACCCGGTGACGCAGTGCAAGCTGAGCGCGGGGCTGGATGCGCAGGGCGAACTCACGGCATTGCACCTGCGCATCTCGGGCCAGTCGATCCTGGCGGGCGTGTTCCCGCAGATGATCCGTGACGGCAAAGACCCGGTGGTTTTCCAGGGCCTCAACCCACCCGGGCCCGAAGCGTCGATCGGCTACACCGTGCCGCACCTGCTGGTCGACCACGCCATGCGCAACCCGCATGTGCCGCCCGGCTTCTGGCGCGGCGTGAACCTGAACCAGAACACCATCTACCTCGAATGTTTTCTCGACGAGGTGGCCCACGCCACGAAACAAGACCCGCTGGCGCTGCGGCGCAAGCTGATGGCCAAGTCGCCCAAACACCTGGCGGTGCTCAACGCCGCCGCCGAGCGCGCGGGCTGGGGCACACCCGCGCCCGCCGGCGTGTACCGCGGCCTGGCGCAAACCATGGGCTTCGGCAGCTATGTGGCGGCGTGTGCCGAGGTGTCGGTGAGCGACGAAGGCAAGCTGAAAATCCACCGCATCGTGGCGGCCACCGACTGCGGCCACGCCGTCAACCCGCAGCAGATCGAGGCCCAGGTGGAGGGCTCGTTCGTGTACGGCCTCTCGGCCGCGCTGTACGGCGAGTGCACGGTAAAAAACGGCCGCATCGAACAAGACAACTTCCACACCTACCCGGTGCTGCGCATGGACGAGATGCCCAAGGTCGAAACCATCGTCATGCCCTCGGGCGGCTTCTGGGGCGGTGTGGGCGAGCCCACCATCGCGGTGGCCGCGCCGGCGGTGCTCAACGCCATCTTTGCGGCCACGGGAAAGCGCATCCGCGACCTGCCGCTGAAGAACCACAGCCTGAAAAAAGCCTGATGCGGCAACCTTGGCGCCTTGCCACGGCCGTGCTCGCCGTGGCGTGCGCGGCCGCGGTGCAGGCGGCCGAGTTGACGGTCGTGGGTGATGCCATTCCCCAGGCACTCACCCGCACCGCCGGTGACGCGGCGCGCGGCCGCGAGATCGTGGCGAGCCGGCAAACCGGCCTGTGCCTCTTGTGTCACACCGGGCCGTTCCCCGAAGACCGTTTTCAAGGCAACCTCGCACCCGACCTGGTAGGCGCCGGCACCCGCTGGTCAGAAGGCCAGTTGCGTTTGCGCATTTCCGATGCCCAGCGGCTCAACCCGCAGACCCTCATGCCCGCCTACCACCGAAGCACGGGGCTGCAACGGGTGGCGCCTTCGTGGCAAGGCAAAACGTTGTTGAGCGCACAACAGGTGGAAGACGTGGTCGCCTACCTGCTCACGCTGAAGTAAGCCGCCATGCAACGACGCAACATGCTTCAACTGAGCCTGGCCCTTGGCGCGGGTGTCATCGTGCGGCCGGCGTACGCCACCTCGTCGGAGATGCAGGCGGCCATTCGCAGCTATGCCAACGGCGCGCCCGTGAACGTGGGCAAGGTGCTGCTCGACGTGTCGCCGCTGGTGGAAAACGGCAACGCCGTGCCCATCACCGTGAGCGTGCAGAGCGCGATGACGGTGGCCGAGCACGTGAGCGGCATCGCCGTCTTCAACGACCGCAACCCGCAGCGCGACGTGGTGCGTTTTACGCTCGGGCCCCGCGCGGGGCGAGCGGTGGTGTCCACCCGCATTCGGCTAGCCACCTCGCAGCAGCTGGTGGCGGTGGCGCGCCTGAGTGACGGCACCTATTGGTCGCACGCAGTCGACGTGCTGGTCACGCTCGCGGCCTGCCTGGAGTAGCTCACATGGCCCGCACCCTGATCACCGCTCCCGCCACCGCCAAACGAGGCGACGTGATCGAGCTGCGCATGCTGATCGCGCATGCGATGGAAACCGGCTTTCGCCCTGACGCCAACGGCCAGACCAAACCACGCGACCTGATCCACCGCTTCAGCTGCCGCTACAACAACGAGGTGGTCTTCAGCGCTGAACTTTTCCCCGCCGTGGCGGCCAACCCCTACCTGGCCTTCACCACCGTGGCCACCGAGAGCGGCACGCTGAGCTTCACCTGGGAAGGTGACAACGGTTTTGCGCAGACCGAAACCGTGGCCATCACCGTCACATGATGTGGCGCTGGCTCGGGGTGGCGCTGTTCGCCACCGGCACTGGGGCGCTGGCCCAATCTGACACCCGCCGCTCGGGCTTCGACGACATGAGCCCGTCGACCCAGGCCATGCAGCACGACGACACGCAGAACCCCGGCATGCTGTGGGTGCAAGACGGTGCCGCGCTGTGGGAGCGTGCGCCCAACACATCGGCCAAAACGTGCGCCGGTTGCCACGGCACGGCCCGCAGTTCGATGCGCGGTGTGGCTGCGCGCTACCCGGCCTTCGATGCCGCGATCAAACGCCCCGTCAACCTGTCGCAGCGCATCAACCTGTGCCGCGAACGCCACCAGCAGGCCCCACCACTGCCCGCTGAAAGCCACGACCTGATCGCACTGGAGGGCCACGTCGCGCACGTGTCACGCGGCCTGCCGGTGATGCCACCAGCCGACCCGCAGCTCACGCCATTTCGCGAGCGCGGCGCCGCGTTTTACCAGCAGCGCATCGGCCAACTCGACCTCTCTTGCGCGCAATGCCACGACGAACGTGCCGGCAAGCGCCTGGGTGGCAGCCTGATCCCGCAAGGCCGCGCCACCGGCTACCCGCTGTACCGCCTGGAGTGGCAAAGCCTGGGCTCGCTGCAACGGCGCCTGCGCAACTGCATGACGGGGGTGCGCGCCGAGCCGTTTGCGCACGGCGACACCGCGCTGGTGGAGCTAGAGCTCTACCTGGCCTGGCGCGACCGCGGCATGAAGATGGAAACACCGGCCGTCAGGCCGTGAAGTGCCCACGCGCGCATCACGTAACTTTCGGCGTGGCAGGTAGGACATCGACTACCCCCACGCACGCCCTTGCCCGGCTGCGCACCGACACATCGCCGCCCAGACTGAACAGGTTCACCACTCCAGGAGCGGCCACCATGGTCAAGAGCGCATACATCAAGGGCGAGGTGACTTTCCGTGAAGGTGACGGAGCCCACATCAACATCCCCCGCGGGCCCTGCGAGATCGAAGAGACGGCGCAAGACGTGACGATCAGCTGGGTCGACGGCGAGACCCACGGCGCCGCGGCGATCCCGATCACCGATTTCAAGCGCTACGTGGCGACCCGCGCGATCGAGTGGGTGGCCCCACAACCCGCCTGACCACTCAGCGCGCGAGGCCGCGGCGCACCCTCGGGGTCAGCGTCACTTCAGCAAGCCCGCGTTCTCAGCAGCGGCGCGGATGCCGCTGTAGTGGTCGGCCTGGGTCGGCACAAAACGTGTGGCGCGTTGCAGGCCGAGGATCTCTTTGCCCAGCGGCGTGTTCGGGTCCAGCGACAGAAAGGCCTGCGCGATCTTGTTGCGCAGGTCGGCGGGCATGTCGGCATGCACGGTCCAGTTGTAGTCGTAGTACGGCGGGGTGGTGAAGAACACCTTGGTCTGCGCCGGATCGACCTTTTTCTCGGCCACGAACTTCTCCCACACCGAGATGTTGAGCGCACCCACATCGACCTTGCCGCTGGCCACCGCCGCGATGGTGGCGTCATGCGCGCCCGAAAAGCTGACGCGCTTCAGGTCCACGTCGGGGTTGATCTTGGCGGCCAGCAAGAAGCTGCGCGGCATCAGGTGCCCTGAGGTGCTGGAGGCCGAGCCAAAGCTGAGTGTCTTGCCCTTGAGGTCTTCGAGCTTGGTGATGCCACTCTTGGCGTCGGTGATGAAGACGGAACGAAAGCGCTCGTCTTCTTCACGCTGCACCAGTGGAATCACTTTGCCGTTGGAGCGCACATTCGCCTGCACGAAGGTGAAGCCACCCAACCAGGCCAGGTCGACCTTGCGGTTGACCAGCGTCTCAACCGCGGCCGCGTAGTCGGTGACCGGCGTCCACTCGACCTTCATGCCGAGCTTGCTTTCCAGGTAGGCCCCCAGCGGCGCGAACTTGCGCGCCAGCTCGGTGGGCGACTCGTCGGGGATGGCGGTCACACGCAACACGCCGGGGCTGGCGGTTTGCGCCTGGGCCGCGAAGCTGGTGAACAGGGCCACGGTGGCCAGGCTGAGCAAGCGTTTGAAAGAGGTCATGAGGTCTCCATTTGTGGGGGTCAGGGAAGCTGGGCCACCTGCCGCGCGAGCGTGGTGATGCCTTGCGGCGAAAGATCATCGGTGCCCACCCGCTGCGCCTGGCCCAGGCGTTCGAGGTGGCGCCCTTGCGAGCGTTGGTAGAGCGGGTCGTAGTGTTCAGCCATCAGGGCGGTAAACAGCGGCGGCAGCTCGCGCGCCAGCGCCCAGGCTTGCCATTGGGCCAAGGTTTCGTTCGGCAGCAGGCCCTTGAGCGTGCCGAGTTTGTCGGCAAAACCTTGCGGGTCGTCGCCCAGCCAGGCGTAGTCGCGCAGCAAGTAGGCGAGCCGGGCCTCCAGGCTGGCGTCGATCTCGACCACCGGGCTTTCGCGCAGGCGCTGCAACAAGGCGTCGGGCAGGCTGATGCGGCCGATGCGCCGGCTTTCGGCTTCGACCCACACCCGACGTGCGGGGTCGAGCGCGCTCATGGCCACCATCAGCTGGGTCTCGAACGCCTTTTGCGAAGGCTGCTCGCGCCCCGGGATGCCCCCCAGCACCGAGCCCCGGTGCGCGGCCAGGGCTTCGAGGTCGAGCACCTGCTCACCTTGCTCGGCCAAGGCCTGCAACACGCGGGTCTTGGCGCTGCCGGTAGGGCCACACACCACCCGCAGGCTCAGCGTGGGCGTGAGCGCTGCCAGGCGCTCGATCACATGGGCGCGGTAGGCCTTGTAGCCACCTTTGAGTTGCTGCGCGTCCCAGCCGACCAGGCGCAACCAGGTGGCGAAGCTGCCGCTGCGCATGCCGCCGCGCCAGCAGTAGACGAGCGGGCGCCAGTCTTTGGGCTTGTCACGAAACGACTCGTCGAGATGGCGTGCAATGTTGCGCGCGACCATCGCACCGCCGATCTTGCGGGCCTCGAAGGCGGAGACCTGCACGTAGGTGGTGCCGGTGATGCGGCGCTCTTCGTCGTCGAGCACGGGGTAGTTGAGCGCCCCGGGAATGTGGTCGAGCGCGTACTCGGCGGGTGAGCGGGTGTCGATGACCACGCTGAACTCCGCCAGGTCATCGACCGTGGTCGGCTTATGACTCATGGCGCCATGCCCCCAGAGTTTTGATCGACACGAACAACATGGATCCCATTCGACTCACTTCTTTTTCTCACGCAGGCGGCTGCGGCTGCAAGATGGCACCCGCTGGCGCGCTTCCACGCCGCGGCTTTGAGCGTGCCGCGGTGATCGGCCGGCTGATGGCCGGTGAACCGCAGCTGCGGGTGGTGTGACCCGAGGCCCTACTCAGCGCCCAGGTAGAGCCGTGCCAACAACTGATTGAAGGCCGAGGCCTGCGTCGGCGAGGTGGCGCGCAGCACCCCTTCGGCCTGCAAGACCTCGATCAGCTTGGTGGGTGCCACACGTTTGTCGCCAACGATCTCGACATGGCCCGCATGCACCAGCACCCGCTTCATGCGGGCATCGGTTTCGACCGCCGGGCTGCGCTGCTCGGCCAGCGAGAAGATGTCGTCGCTTTCGATACAACGGCCGCTCTCTTCGCGCCGGCAGGTGTTGCGCTCGTCAGTGTCGATCTTCAGGTAGGGGCCGACCTGGGCCGCCAGCTGCCCCGGCTCGCGGATAAAGCGTGATGAGTAGGTGATGTCAGTCCACTTGGGGCCGGTGACGGCATAACAGCTCAGGGGCAAAAGCCCGAGCGAGACCGGGTACAGCCAGACCTTGCCGCAGGTGCGTGCCGACTCGATGCCGGCAAACGGGCCGGAGACCGTGACCAAACGCAGATCAAGCGCACGCTCGGGCAACGGTGTGACCATCGAGGCCGTGAGCGACTTGCGCGCGATCAGCGCGCCCTGGCTGTGGCCGATCACGGTGACCTGCGGCACGCGCGAACCGTCGGCGAGTTGTTTGAGGGCCTGGCGCAGCTCGGTGGCGCTGTCGGTGAGCTTGGCGCGGTCGTCGTAAGTAAAACAAGCCGCCTGCTGGCCATGAAACGCCAGCACCTGGGCCAGCGCCCGGAACTGGCCCGACGAGCCGAAGCAGCCATGCACCAACACGTGCAGCGGCTGGCTGGCGTCGAAGCGCAGCGTGCGGTCGGGGCTGTCGGTGCAGGGGCCGAGGCCGGCGATGTTGAGCTGGGTGTCGGGCGGGGGCAACCGGCCGGGTTGCAGGTCACCCGGCACCATCGGCTCGGGCGTGGCGCAGCCGGCCAGCAGGCCGGTCAGCAGCAGGGCGAGGGCAGCGTGTTTCATAACAACAGCAGCGCCTCGTCGCGCCAGTAAGTGGCCGCCTCGTAGAAGCCTTCCCACACACAGCCGTTGCAGCCTCGCCCGCAGCAGGTGGTGGGCTGCGGGGGTGGTGCGCGCAACGCCACACCTTGCGCCTGGGCGCACTGCTGCAGGGCGCTGAAGGTGGTCAGCGCGATCTCGCGGTCGGTGAGCGGGGCGTCGGCCAAGGCAGTCAATCGGTCAGCGGGCATTGCAATGGTTGACAGCATATTCGTTTCGGCGGGCGCGCTACGTCAATCAACGTATTCGCCCGCAAGGTGCGCGTTTTCACAATGGGCTCGACCCATTGCAACGACGAGGCACCGCATGATCCACGGCGACATTTCCAGCAGCAAAGACACCGTGGGCGTGGCGGTCGTCAACTACAAGATGCCGCGCCTGCACAGCCGCGCCGAGGTGCTGGCCAATGCAAAGCAGATTGCCGACATGGTGGTCGGCATGAAGCTCGGCCTGCCCGGGCTCGACCTGGTGATCTTCCCCGAGTACAGCACCCACGGGATCATGTACGACAGCGCCGAGATGTATGAAAACGCCGCCAGCGTGCCCGGCGCCGAAACCGAGATCTTTGCCGCCGCCTGCCGCAAGGCCAAAGTTTGGGGCGTGTTCTCGCTCACCGGCGAGCGCCACGAAGAGCACCCGAACAAGGCGCCGTACAACACGCTGATCTTGATGAACGACCAAGGCGAGATCGTCCAGAAGTACCGAAAGATCATGCCCTGGGTGCCCATCGAAGGCTGGTACCCGGGCAACTGCACCTACGTGAGTGATGGACCCAAGGGATTGAAGGTGAGCCTCATCATTTGCGACGACGGCAACTACCCTGAGATCTGGCGCGACTGCGCGATGAAAGGCGCCGAGCTGATCGTGCGTTGCCAGGGCTACATGTACCCAGCCAAAGAGCAGCAGATTCTCATCAGCAAGGCGATGGCCTTTGCCAACAACTGCTACGTGGCGGTGGCCAATGCGGCGGGCTTCGACGGGGTGTATTCGTACTTCGGTCACTCGGCGCTGATCGGCTTTGACGGGCGCACGCTGGGCGAGTGTGGCGAAGAAGAAATGGGCATTCAATACGCGGCGCTCAGCAAGAGCCTGATCCGCGACTTTCGCAAGAACGGGCAGAGCGAGAACCACCTCTTCAAGCTGGTGCACCGGGGTTACACCGGGCTCATCAACTCGCGCGAGGGTGACAAGGGTGTGGCCGCCTGCCCCTACGAGTTTTATGCGCAGTGGGTCAACGACCCCGAGGGCACGCGCCTGCGTGTGGAGTCGTTCACCCGCGGCACGGTCGGCACCGACGAGGCGCCGATCGAGGGCATTCCCAACCAGTCCACACCCCGCCACGGATGACACGCGGCTGATGGGCTCGCTGCTGGACGCACGCGGCGTGTCGTCCGAACCCTACTACCAGCCGACCGGCGATGAGTGCACGCTGTTTGAAGCCGCGTATGCGCAGCGCCTGCCGGTGCTGCTGAAAGGCCCCACAGGCTGCGGCAAGACACGCTTCATCGAGCACATGGCGTGGCGGCTGCAACGCCCACTCATCACCGTGGCGTGCAACGACGACACCAGCGCGGCCGACCTCACCAGCCGCTGGCGGCTCGACGCCCACGGCACCCGCTGGCAAGACGGCCCGCTGACGCTGGCCGCACGCAGCGGCGCCACGGTGGTGATCCACCCGCTCACCGACACACGGCGCATGTTGCCGCTGGACAAACACAACGAGCAGGTCATGGCCCACCCGCAGTTTCTGCTGGTCGCGTCGTACAACCCGGGCGGTGCGAAAGAGCTCAAGGCCTCGACACGGCAGCGCTTTTGTGCGCTCGACTTCCATTACCCCGCCACCGAGACCGAGGTAGCCATCGTCGCGCATGCTGGTGCACGCGGGGCGCTTGATTCGCCAGGGGGGTGTCACCACTGGCGGCGTGCCGCATCGCGGTGGCTGCGCCGCTGTCGGACGACGCGGCGGCATGGAAACCACTGCAGTGTGTGTTCGGCCCCGGCCGCGTGCACTCGCTGAAGACCATGGCGGCTGCCCTCAGCCCTGAGCGTCATCCAGCGTGCCAAGATCGTGCCCCCGGAGGTGCACGATGGTTTGGTTCGAAGGGTTCGAAGCGCAGTTTCACGAGGTCAACGGCCAACGCCTCTTTGCGCGCACAGGCGGCAAGGCGGGCGGCCCGCCGCTGCTGCTCTTGCACGGCTTCCCACAAACGCACGCCATCTGGCACCGCGTGGCGCTCGCGCTGCAAGACCGCTTCTTTCTGGTGATGCCTGACCTGCGGGGTTATGGTGACTCGTCGAAACCGCCGAGCGATGCCACCCACGCGAGCTACAGCAAGCGCGCGATGGCCGCCGACATGGTGGCGCTGATGCAGTCACTCGGCCACGCACGTTTTGGCCTGGTGGGCCATGACCGCGGCGGCCGTGTGGCGCACCGGCTGGCAGTCGATCACCCGCAGGCGGTGAGCCAGCTGTGTGTGATCGACATCGCCCCCACGCTCGACATGTACAACGCCACCGACATGCGCTTTGCCGTGGCCTATTACCACTGGTTCCACCTGGTGCAACCGGCGCCGCTGCCCGAACGCATGATCGGTGGCGACCCGCTGTTCTACCTGCGCTGGAAACTGGGCGGCTGGGGCAGCAAGAGCCTGGACTACATCGAGCCCGAGGCACTGGCCGAATACGAGCGCTGCTTCGTGATGCCCGAGAACATCCACGCCACCTGCGAGGACTACCGCGCCTCGGCCGGCATCGACCTCGAACACGACCGCGTTTCGCGCACAGCGGGTGAGCGCATTGCGTGTGACACGCTGGTGTTGTGGGGCAAGCGCGGTGTGGTGCACCGCATGTTCAAGCCGCTGGCGCTGTGGCAGGCGCAATGCGCCGGCACGGTGAGCGGCGAGGGCCTGGAGAGCGGGCACTTTGTGCCCGAAGAGGCGCACGCCGCGGTGGCGCGCGCCATCGGCGCGTTTTTTTAGGCGCGCAAGATGCCGTCGGGCCCGAAGACGCCGAGCTTCACCGACGAGGTGCCGACATACGGCCCCGCGTTGGCAAAATTGATGACCACCTCACCCACCTCGAAGCCACGGATGCTGGCCAGTGCAGCACGCAGCTTGTCGCGTGTGATGTCGCGGCCCGCACGGCGGATGCCTTCGGCCATGACCTGCGAGTTGATCCAGCTTTCCAGGCCCAGGCTGAGCGGGGCGCTCTGGTTGGCGGCTTCGAGCGAGGCCTTGTAGGCGCGCACCACGGCGTACTTGGTCGAGTTGCCACCGGGAAACACCGAGGCCTGTGCCAGGCCGGTCAGGTGCTTTCCCAGGCGCTTGGCATCGGTGAAGGTGACCGACAGGCCAATCACCGGCAAGCCCGCTGCCTTTTCGCGCAGCGACAAGATCATGTCGGTGGTGCCGGTGCCGGTGGTGCCCAGAAACACGGCGCCAGCCTTGCTGTCGAGAATTTGCTGTGCCACTTCGGCGTGGTTCTTGCCGTCCACGGCGAGCGGGATCGCGGCAACGGCCTTGAGTTTTTGTTCGGCCAGCGCACGTTGTGCGTTGGCCAGCACCTCTTTGCCAAAGGGGTTGTCGAGGTAGACCACCGCGATGTCTTGAATGCCCATCTGCACCAACTGCTGCACCATGCGCGTGACTTCGTCGGTGTAGCTCGGGCGGATGTGGAACACGTACTTGTGTTCGGGCTTGCGCAGCGAAGCCGCGCCGGTGATCGGGCCCAGCACCGGGATGCCGGCCTTTTCAGTCATCGGCAGAATAGCGCCGTTGTTGGCGGTGCCGATGATCGACATCAGCGCGAAGGCACTGTTGTCTTCGATCATTTGTTTCACATTTTCAACCGTCTTCGGCGCCGCGTAGCCGTCGTCTTTGCTGATGAACCGCAACTCGCGGCCGTTGACGCCACCCGCCTTGTTGATCTGGGCGAATGCCGCCCGGATCGCGGCCGAATGCTCCTGCCCGGCATTGCCCAGCGGGCCCGTCAACGCGGTCGAATTGCCGATGGTGATGTGCTTGGAGCCGATGGCTTCGTCGGCCGCCCAGGCAGGGCTGACCAAGCTGGCCGCACCGATGGTGGCAGCGCCACGGCCGATGTGGTTGAGAAAGAGTCTGCGGTTAATCATGTCAGCGTCTCCGGTAATGCGTTGCTGTAGAGGCCAAGGCCCGCGCCTCGTTAGAAACCGCGCCCGTTCGGCGCTCTGGTTACGTTCTATTACGAGTTGCTTGGCCGCAGACTAGTGGCTGCACGAGCGCTTGTCGAGGCACCTTTGCGCTCGGTCGGCCCATCATGGGCAGTATCGCGAAGCCGTTCACGGTTCAACAAGCCCTTGCGGTGTGCACACTCGTGCATAAACAACGGGTGGCAAGCCATCACTTCTTTCCATTTGCCGACTTCTTCACATCGGTCGTTCTGAAGGTGATGCGCACCGTCTCGCCCTGCAACAGGCTCAGCACCTGGCCTTCGACGCGGTAGGCCTCGGCCGCGCCCAGCAGCTCGATGAAACGCTGCTCCTGCTGCAGCTGCGGCGGCGGGCAGGCCTTGCGTGTGCTGGCCCGTGCCGACACCGCGAGCTGGGTGCCACGCTGCGTGTAGCGGCCGCGCAGGCTGTTGCAGCCGGCGAAGCCACTCAGCCGCTGCGAGGTCGCATGCAACACCAGGTGGGCGGTGGGCAGCGCTGGCGCGCTCGCCACGGGTTGGCCCTCCAGGCTCTGCAGCACCCAGTGGGTGTCGCGCAAGGGCGCGTTGCCGGTGGGTGCAGGAGGCGAGGCCGCCAAGACAACGGAAGAAAGCGCGAACGGCGAGAGCGCACCTGCCACACACATGACCAACACACGGCGGTACAACAAATCGGACATGCAGCAGCTGGGACGTGAAAGAAGCGGCCAGCATACGAAGTGAAACAGCGGGTGTCCATGCTCCATTTCGCCAAATCCCCCGCGCAGGCCACCGACTACCATCGCCGCCAAACGGTGCCGCGAAGACGCTCTCGCGAGGCTCCATTCACGAGGGAACCCCATGCGCGCCTGGCTGCTCACGCTCAACCAGTACTTCCCGATTCGCTACGCCACTTGGTTGTTGTGCGCCGTTGGCCTGCTGTTGTGCAGCTTCACCTGGGTGGCGTTCAACACCGGCGGCCTGCTGGTGCTGCTGTTCGCGCTGGGGCTGGGCCAGGGGCTGCGCGATGTGCTGCAGACGCGGCATTCCGTCTTGCGCAACTACCCGGTGATCGGGCACCTGCGCTTTCTGTTGGAGTTCATCCGTCCCGAGATGCGGCAGTACTTTATCGAGAGCGACAACGAAGCCGCACCCTTTTCGCGCCAGCAGCGCTCGCTGGTCTACCAGCGCTCCAAGGGCGCCCAAGACAAACGCCCCTTCGGCACACAAATGGACGTGGGCGCCACCGGCTACGAGTGGATCAACCACTCGCTGGTGCCCACCGAGCTGCCCTCGCACGACTTTCGCATCACCATCGGCGCGCAGCGGGCGCAGCCCTACTCGGCCAGCGTGTTCAACATCTCGGCGATGAGCTTCGGGGCGCTGTCGGCCAACGCCATCCTGGCGTTGAACGCCGGCGCCAAAAGCGGTGGCTTTGCACACGACACCGGCGAAGGCTCTATCAGCCAGCACCACCGCGCAAATGGTGGCGACCTGATCTGGGAGATCGGCTCGGGCTACTTCGGTTGCCGCAACGACGACGGCAGCTTCAACGCCGAGCGCTTCGCGGCCAACGCCTGCGACCCGCAAGTCAAGATGATCGAACTCAAGCTGAGCCAGGGCGCCAAACCCGGCCACGGCGGTGTGCTGCCCGGCCCCAAGGTCACGATCGAGATTGCCACCGCGCGGGGTGTGCCGGCGGGCGTGGACTGCATCTCGCCGGCCCGGCACAGCGCCTTCAGCACGCCGGTCGAGATGATGCATTTCATCGAGAAGCTGCGCAGCCTGTCGGGCGGAAAACCCACCGGCTTCAAGCTGTGCATCGGCCACCCCTGGGAGTGGTTTGCACTCGCCAAGGCCATGCTGGAGACCGGCATCACACCCGACTTCATCGTGGTCGACGGTGCCGAGGGCGGCACCGGCGCCGCGCCAGTAGAGTTCACCGACCACGTGGGCGCCCCGCTGCAAGAGGGCTTGCTGCTGGTGCACAACACGTTGGTGGGGCTCAACCTGCGCGACAAGATCCGCATCGGCTGCGCTGGCAAGGTCATCAGCGCCTTCGACATCGCCCGCATGATGGCGCTCGGTGCCGACTGGTGCAATTCGGCGCGCGGCTTCATGTTTGCGCTGGGCTGCATCCAGGCCCAGACGTGCCATACCGGCATGTGCCCCACCGGCGTCAGCACCCAAGACCCGCAGCGCGAGCGCGCGCTGGTGGTGCCCACCAAGGCCAGTCGCGTCTACCTGTACCACGAGAACACGCTCAAGGCCTTGAAGGAGCTGGTGCAGGCCGCGGGCCTCACGCACCCCGGCGCCATCACCGCCTCGCACATCGTGCACCGCTGCAACAGCCACCAGGTCAAGCTGCTGGCCAACCTGCTGTCCTTCGTGCAACCCGGCGAGCTGCTGCGCGGCGAGATGCCACACAACGTGTTCAAGCTCTATTGGCCGATGGCCAATGCACACAGCTTTGCCGCCACCCCCTGAACACCCCCCTGAGACGAGGGGATGAACCCGGGTTTACGGGGATGCAACATGGGGGAAGCTGACACAACAATGTGATCAGTCTCGGCCCGCACCTTTCCTACGCCTTCATGCCGTCCATCGTCTTGCTGCAGCGCGACCACGAAGCCAGCCCCCGGCTGAAAGCGCTGATCGACGCTTCTGAGAATTTCTGGGTGAGCGGCGTGGTGCACACGGTCGAGCAGGCGCGCAAGCTGATGCGCCAAGGCGCCCCCGACATCCTCGTCACCGACATGCGTGTACAAGACGGCGAAGTGCAGCCCCTGCTGACCGAGCTGCGCCAAGGCGCACGATCACCCGGCCCGCACATCCTCGTGACCATGCTCGCGCACGACGACAACTTGCTGCTGGAAGCGCTGCGCGCCGGCGCCGATGGCTACTGGGTTCACACCAAGGAGCCGCAGGCGCTGATCAGCGCACTGGCGCAACTGTGGCGCGGCGAGTCGCCGATCTCGCCGACGATTGCACGCCAGGTGTTGTCGCACTTTCGCACGCCGGCTCAGCCCGAGTTCGACACCATGACGGAGTCGCTCAACCCTTTGGTGCTCACCGGCACCGAACAAGCGATTTTGCAGTGGGCCGCACAGGGCTACCTGATCGACGAAATTGCGCAGCAGTGGCAGTCAAGTGTGCACAACGTGGCCTGCGGCATCCGCAGCGTTTATCACAAGCTGCAGTTCGACCGGAAGGCCAGCGGCCTCTCTCTGCAGGCCGCTTAAACGGCCGGAGGCCGTGTGTCCATGAAACTCTGGCGTTGCGCCAGCTTCGCGTCGAGCTTTTCCAGGTTCGGGTATTGCGAACGCCAGTCAATGTGGCTGAAGCGGAAGTCGAGGTACCCGAGCGCGCAGCCGGTTGCGATGTCGGCCAGCGTGAAATGAATGCCCGAGCAGAAGGGTTTGTCGCCCAGGCCCTGGCTCATGGCGGCCAGCGACGCATGCACCTTGTCCATCTGGCGGCTCACCCACGCGGCGCTGCGTTGGGCTTCGCTGCGGCCGGCCCAGGTCTGCTCCAGGCGGGCCAGGATGGCGGCGTCGAGCACGCCATCGGCCAGCGATTCCCAGGTGCGCACCTCGGTGCGCTCGCGGCCACGCTCGGGGATCAAGCGGCCCACCGGCGAGAGGGTGTCAACGTATTCGACGATCACACGCGAGTCGAACACCGCTTCGCCCCCATCCATCACCAGGCAAGGCACCTTGCCGAGCGGGTTGGACTTGACGATGGTGTCGCGATTCCAGACGTCTTCGAGTTCCAGTTGGTAGTCGAGCCGTTTTTCGGCCATCACGATGCGCACTTTGCGAACGTAGGGGCTGGTGAGCGCGCCGATGAGTTTCATGTGGTGTTCTTCCCTGTTTGAAATCATTCTAGCGAAGGGCCACCCCCGCAAAGGCTATCTGCGCAGCAGCCAATCCACCTGAGATGGGCGTCCCGCAAGAGACAGCGTGGCCGTGCTCGCTGGCATGCGCGAGATCACCTCGCCGCGCCGAACCACCGCCAGCCGTGTGGCGCGCAAGCGAATCGCCTCGACCGGCGAGCGCGCCTGCAGCAGCACGAAGTCGGCGTGGCAGCCCACCCCGAGGCCATAACCGTCGAGCCCGAGCACCTGGGCCGGGTTCACGGTGACGGCATCGAAACACGCGCGCATTTGTGCCTGCGAGGTCATCTGCGCCACATGCAAGCCCATGTGGGCCACCTCCAGCATGTCGCCGCTGCCGAGCGAGTACCACGGGTCCATCACACTGTCGTGGCCGAAGGCGACCGTCACGCCGGCGGCCATCAGCTCGGGCACACGCGTCATGCCGCGGCGTTTGGGGTAGCTGTCGTGACGACCTTGCAGCACGATGTTGGCCAGCGGGTTGGGAATGGCGTGCACCTGGGCTTCGGCGATCAGCGGGATCAGCTTGCTCACGTAGTAGTTGTCCATCGAGTGCATCGAGGTGAGGTGCGAGCCCGCCACCCGCCCATGCAGCTTCAAGCGCTGGGTGTGGAAGGCGAGTGTCTCGATGTGGCGGCTCATCGGGTCATCGGTTTCATCGCAGTGCATGTCGACCTGCAAGCCACGCTCGGCCGCCAGCTCGCACAACAGGCGCACGCTCTCGGCGCCATCGGCCATGGTGCGCTCGAAGTGCGGGATGCCACCCACCACATCAACACCGCGGTCAAGCGCACGCTTCAGGTTGACGAGCGCATTCGGGGCACGCAGCACGCCGTCTTGCGGAAAGGCGACCAGCTGCAGGTCGAGGTAGGGCTTGACCTTGGCCTTCACGTGCAGCAGCGCATCGACCGCGAGCAGGCGGTCGTCGCACACGTCCACGTGGGTTCGGATGGCAAGCAGGCCCTTGGCCACCGCCCACTCGCAGTACTGCAGCGCGCGCTCGACCAGCGCCTCTTGGGTGAGCAGCGGTTTGAGCTCGCCCCACAGCGTGATGCCTTCGAGCAGCGTGCCACTCTGGTTGACCCGCGGCAGGCCGTGGCTGAGCGTGGCGTCCAGGTGAAAGTGAGCGTCGACGAACGGCGGGCTCAGCAGGTGGCCCTCGGCGTCGAGCACCGGCGTGCCTTCGGGGGCACTCAGTTGCGGGCCGACCGCCACGATGCGCCCGCCCTGGGCCAGCACGTCGACGCCGGTCGCGCCATCGGGCAGCGTGGCATTGCGAACGAGCAGGTTCATGGGTGAGGCTCCTGGGTGTGCGGGGATGTGTGCGGGGATGTGCGCAGGGATTCTGGCTTACGCTATCCACCCCGCTGCAAGAGACGTTCCCATGATCAGCAAACGACACCTTCTGGGCGCCATCGCCGCAAGCCCCTTCGTCACCGCCTCGGCCTGGGCCCAGCCCGCGTGGCCCAGCAAACCGCTGCGGCTCCTGGTAGGTTTCCCCGCCGGCTCCACACCCGACCTGATGGCCCGCGCGCTCGCCGACGGCTTGGCGCGTGTGCTGGGCCAGCCGGTGGTGGTCGACAACAAACCCGGCGCGTCGGGCAACATCGCCGCCGACCAATTGGCCCGCGCCACCGACGAACACACGCTGGGTGTGCTGATCAACGGCAACCTGACGGTGGCCAAGCTGCTCAACCCCGCCACGCCGTTCGACCCGGCACGCGACTTCGCGCCGATCTCGCTGCTCGGCACCGCGCCGCTGGTGCTCACCGCCGCCGGCAGCGCCAGCGGCACCACGCCAGCCGAGCTGCTGCAATGGGCACGATCCTTGGGCGACACGGGCAACTACGGCACGCCGGGCAATGGCACGGTGAGCCACCTGGGCATGGAGCTGCTCAAGAGCAAGACCGGCATGGCCGCGGTGCACGTGCCCTTCTCCGGCAACCCGCAGGTGGCGAATGCGCTGCTCGCCGGCCAGATCCAGCTCTCGCTGCTGCCACCCGGCATCGCGATGCCGCAGGTCAAGGCCGGCAAGCTGAAAGCCATTGGCATCACCTCACCGGCCCGCAGCAGCCTGGTGCCCGACGTGCCCACCTTGCGCGAGGCCGGCGTCAACGGCACCGACCTCGAAATCTGGACCGCCCTGGTCGGCCCGGCCTTGCTGCCCAAGCCCGCCATCGCGCGCCTGGCCGCGGCCATTGCCGAGGTGATGCAACAACCTGAGACTCAAGCGCGTCTGCTCGCCGCCGGCTGGCAGGCCGTGGGCAGCAGCCCCGAGGTGCTGGCGCAGCGCATGAAGGCCGACACCGCGATGCTGTCTGAGATCATCACCACGCGCGGCATCAAGGCCGACAGCTGATCCGTTGCCATGACCTCGCTGGTCATCAACGCGGCAAGTACCTCGAAACTTCGGCCCGCCAAGCATCCTAGGTGCTGACCGACCCACCATCGGTCGACAGCGCCTCGCGGCAGCGGTAAGGCATTTCGAAGCCGCGCGAGGCGTCTTCGACCGCCCAGGCGCGGATCATCGGCGGGCCCGAGCGCACACCACCGAAGATGGTGGCAAAGGCCACGTCGGCGGCGTCGCGCCCGGTGCCGAAGCGCACGAAGGCCATCGGGATGGCGGTGCCTGACGGATCGAAGATGTACCAGCGGTCACCGATGTAGACCTCCACATAGGCGTGAAAGTCGGGCGGCCCGAGCACCGGGTCGGCGCCGTAATCGGTGCCGGTCGCAAAACGCGCCGGGATGTTGACCGCGCGGCACAGCGCAATCATCAGGTGCGCAAAGTCGCGGCACACGCCCACTTGCTCGATCAGCGTGTCGACCGCCGAGGTGTTGGAGTTGCTGGTGTTCGAAGTGAAGCTCGTGTGCCGCTGCACCCACTGCTGGATCGCCTGCACCCGCCCGTAACCCTGCCACAGCTGGCCAAACTCGTTGATCGCCATCTTGACCAGCCGGTCAGACTGGCAATAGCGGCTTGGGTAGATGTAGCCGATCACCTCGGGTGGCAAGTTGCGCACCGGCACCTCGGCCAGCGTGGTGGGGTCGGCGCGGTGGTGTTCCATGTCGACCGTGGCCATGTACGACAGCTTCAGCTCGCCGGGCAGCCCATGCAGCCGCATGTAGCGGTTGCCGGTAACGGGGTCGGTGTGGATCTGCGGCGTGATCGGCTGGCTCAGCACCAGGCTCTCTGACGAGATCTTTTGCCGCGGGGTGTGGGCGGCATGGATGTTGAAGACAAAATCGGCGCCGTTCTGGTCGATTTCATAAGTCAACTCGATGTGCAACTCGATGCGAATCATGTGCGGGCTCCTTTGCGACGCGGCAAAGCGCTCAGGGTTGCAGGTGTGCACCAGTATGCCCGCCGGTGGTTCGCCGTGCCCTTGCCGTGGGTGCGTGTGAGCAAGAGTCGCGCCGCCGAAAGATGGTATAGATCAACCCGATGACCGAACCCTTGCTGCTCACCGCCGCGCAGATCTCCACCTTCAACGGCACGCAGCTGCTCACGCGAGCGAGCAGCTTCTTCTTTGCACGCGACGAACGCCTGTTTCTGGTGACCAGCCGCCATGTGCTGATCGACAAACCGAGCAAGCACTTTCCCAACCGCATCGAGATCGAGCTGCACACCGATGCGGCCAACCTCACGCGCTCGACCGGCTTGTCGGTGCTGCTCTACCGCGAGGGCAAGAGCATCTGGCACCAAGGCAGCGACCCCTCGGGCGAGATCGACGTGGCGGTGATCGAGCTCGACCGTGCAGCGGTCCCGGCCTCGGTGGCGCTGCATGCCTTCACACCCGACCATCTGCAAGCTTCGCTGGACGACATCGAGGTCGGCTCGCCGCTGCTCATCGTCGGCTTCCCGCTCGGCTTTCACGACACCCTGCACCACCTGCCGGTGGTGCGCCAGGCGGTGATCGCCTCGTCGTTCGGCCTGCGCTTTCAGGGCCAGGGCTTTTTCTTGACCGACGCGCGCACGCACCGTGGCACCAGCGGCGCGCCCGTGGTGATGCGTGCATCGGCCTCCGACGTGGGTTCCAGCGAGCTGCCCTGGAAGCTGCTGGGCGTGCACTCGGCGCGCATGGACATGCGCACCCGCGACCGGCAAGAAGACGAATCGCTGGGGCTCAACAGCACCTGGTACGCCGACATCCTGATGACGCTGACCGAGCCCTGAGAGCCCACGGCGGGGCGATCAATCGAACAGGATCACGCCGCGCGCGTTGCGGCCCTGCGCCAGGTCGTCAAAGGCCTGCGGCGCTTCGTTGATCGTGTAGGTGCGGGTGATCAACTCGTCGAGCTTGAGCTGGCCCGAGCGATACATCTTGATCAACCGCGGGAAGTCTTCACGCGGCCGGGCCGAGCCGAAGTAGCTGCCTTTCAAGGTGCGCTCCATGGCCGTCAGCAGCAGGGGCCGAATACTCGCCGTGTCGGCCAGCGCCGCCACACCCACCGCCACCGCCGTGCCGCCCTTGGCCAGCACGTTCACCGCCTGCGCCACCACCGCACCGGCGCCCACACATTCAAACGCGTAGTCGGCGCCGCCGCCGGTGAGCTTCATCACGGCCTTCACCACGTCTTCCACGCTCTTCGCGTTGAGGGTGTGGGTGGCGCCGAAGTCGGTGGCCATCTGCAGCTTGAGGTCGGAGGTGTCGACCGCCACGATCATCGACGCGCCCGCTATGCGGCAGCCCTGGAGGGCCGACAAGCCGACACCGCCACAACCGAAGACCACGCAGATCGAACCCGGCTGCACCTGCGCGGTGTTGATGGCCGCGCCCACGCCGGTCATCACGCCGCAGCTCACCAGGCAGGCTTTGTCGAGCGGCATGTTCTTGTCGATCTTGACCACGCTGTCGGTGTGCAGCGTGGCGTATTCGGCCATCACGCCGCAGGCGGCGAACACGCCCAGGCCGGCACCGCTCGCGTCGCGAAAGCGCGGCTCGGCGCCGGGTGCGGCCAGCGCGGCACGCGCCGGCTGATCACACAGCTGCGGGCGCCCACTGGCGCAGTAGCGGCAGCGGCCACACATGCCCACAAAGGAGCTGAGCACCGAGTCACCCACGGCAAACTCGCTCACCCCCGTGCCCACGGCCGACACCACGCCAGCCCCTTCGTGCCCCAACACCACGGGCATCGGCATCTGGATGGTGCCGTTGGCGGCCGACAGGTCGCTGTGGCACACGCCACAGGCCGCCATCTTGATCAGTACTTCGTTGTGGCCCGGCTCCTTGACCTGCACCTCTTCGACGGTGATGGGGCCGTTGACGGCTCTGCAAATGACGGCGCGTGCGGTGATGCTCATGGGGTCTCCTTCGTTGTGGTTGCCCCTATTTTGTGCCGAACAGGCGGTCGCCCGCATCGCCCAGCCCCGGCACGATGTAGCCGTGCTCGTTGAGCTCGCGGTCGATGGCGGCCACGTACACCGGCACGTCGGGGTGCGATTCGGTGAAGTGCTTCAGCCCTTCGGGTGCGGCCAGCAGGCACACGAAGCGGATCGATTTGGGCTTGGTCTCTTTCAGCCGGTCGACCGCGGCCACCGCCGAGTTGCCGGTCGCAAGCATCGGGTCGAGCACGATGGCGTCGCGCTCGTGCATGTCGGCCGGCATCTTGAAGTAGTACTCCACCGCCACCAGGGTTTTGGGGTCGCGGTACAGGCCGATGTGGCCGATGCGCGCACCTGGGATCACGTTGAGCATGCCGTCGAGAAAGCCCGCACCGGCGCGCATGATGCTCACGAACACCGTCTTCTTGCCGTCAATCACCGGGCTGCGCATCTTCTCAAGCGGCGTCTCGATGTCGATCAGCTGGGTGGGCATGTCGCGCGTGACCTCATACGCCATCAGCATGCTGATCTCACCCAACAGGCGGCGAAAGCTGTTGGTGCTGCGGTCTTTCTCGCGCATCAGCGTGAGCTTGTGCTGGATCAGCGGGTGGGTGATGTGGTGGACCGTGGGTTCGCTCATGTGGTGTGTCTCATTCTTCGTTTTCAAAACACCGTGCCGTCGCTTTCGATCTTCAACGGCGGGCTGCCATCACGCAGGCTCTTGGCGATCTCGCGGCCAGCGGCCCAGGTGCCGCCCTCCAAGATGCAGGCGAGCGGCATCTCTTCGGCCGACTTGTTCAAACGTGCGCGCACCAGTGGCGCCAGCTCGTCGATCAGTGCCACGGTGAGCGCGCGCCATTCGATGATGGCTTCGTCAGCCGCTGTGTGGGTGCGCCCGGCAAAGCTCGGGTCTTTTGGCACGATGACCCGCGCATCGAGCAGCAAGCCGCCGTTGCGGTACTCGGGCAAGCCGGTCAGGCCGTCGATGTCGGTGAGCGTGGTGCCGGCCCATTCAAACGGCTCCAGCAGTGAGTAGGTGAGCCACTGGCTCAGCTTGTGAAACGGCACCCAGCCGGCGGTGAGCCCGGTGCCGCCCGCCAGCGGGTGCGCCCAGCAGTCTCCCAAGGGCATGCCTTGCAACTCGCTGCCGGTGAGCCAGATGGGGCTCAGGTGATCGAGCAAGGCTTGCAACACACGCGGGGCGGCCAGGCGCGCTGGTGGGTTGTCCGTCTGGCCGTGCTGAGTGAGCGCGTCAAACAAGCCGCCGGGGCGGCCGTCGGCAGCAAACACCTCGGGCTGCGCACGCAGGGTTTGGCCCAGGCGCTGCAACAAGGCCACACGGCCGTCGAGACCGACCAGCGGGTTGTCGCTTCGCACCTGGAACATCTGGGCCAGCGTGGCCGCGTCAATGCGCCGCAGCGCCTCGGCGTCAACCCGATATGGGTCACCCGCATTCGAAGAAAACTGCCCCTGCATGAAGGCCCGAAAACTCGCCACGCCCAGGCCTTCGGAGCGGGTGAAGGCTTGGCCACTCTCGGCTTCGGCATACCGCCACTGCGAGCCGGCACCAGCGTCGAGCAACACGCTCACCAGCGTGAGGTCAATGCGCGCACGCGCCTGCGCCGCGGGGTCGCGGCCGGCGAGGTGGGCGTCGAGCTCGGCCTTGCGGTTCACACCGCCGGCCTCGAAATGCCGCCAGCGGCTGTGGTACGGGATGCGCAGGTTGGGGTAGTTCTGCCGCGTGATGTGCTCGACACGCCGTGCCACTTCATCGAGCTGCGCGCGGTTGAGGGTGAAGTGGCGCGAGCGGCCTTCTTCGACCGCGCGCAGGATGTTGCCGCAGCGCTCGCGAATGGTCACTGGGGAGCGCAGCGGGGCGGTGAGGCCTCGTGGATCCGTGGTCATGCCGCCTCCGTTCGCCCTGAGCCTGTCGAAGGGCCTCGTGCCCAGCGGAGAGGGGCTTCGACAGGCTCAGCCCGAACGGCATCGAACTCGGTGGGCTCACGCAAGGCCGCGCCCCTTGGTGGCGGCGAGTTTCACGTCATCGGGCACGCTGCCGTCGGTGAAATAGCCCGCTGCGATCTTGGCCTCGATCTCCACCCGGGCGTCGGCCGGCACCAGCGCGTCGGGGATCTTCACCCGCTCGCCCACTTCGATGCCGCTGCCGGTGATGGCGTCGTACTTGTCATTGCTCATGCTCACTAGGCGGTGGATCTTCTTGATGCCCAACCAATGCAGCACGTCGGGCATCAGCTCCTGGAAACGCATGTCTTGCACGCCGGCCACACACTCGGTGCGCAAGAAATACTTATCGGCACTGTCGCCGCCCACCTGGCGCTTGCGTGCGTTGTAAACCAGAAACTTGGTGACCTCACCGAGCGCGCGGCCCTCTTTGCGCGAGTAGGCGATGAGCCCCACACCGCCCTTCTGCGCGCCCTTCACACACTCTTCGATGGCGTGCGTGAGGTAGGGCCGGCAGGTGCAGATGTCGGAGCCGAACACATCGGAGCCGTTGCATTCATCGTGCACCCGTGCGGTGAGCGTGACGCTCGGGTCGGCCAGATCGTGTGGGTTGCCAAAGATGTAGAGCGTTTGCCCGCCGATGGGCGGCAAGAAGATGCCGATGTCGCTGCGCGTCACCAGCTCGGGGTACATGCCGCCGGTCTCTTCGAACATCACACGCCGCAGGTCGGCCTCGCTCACGTTGAAACGTTTGGCCACCCCTTCGAGCCACCACACCGGCTCGATGGCGATCTTGGTCACCATGGCCGAGGCGTCTTCGAGCAGGTACTTGCCGTCGGGCTTCAAACGCTGGAATGCGATCGCCTGCTTGATCTCGGGCAAGTGCACATGCGCCTGTGTCACCGCGATGGTGGGGCGAATGTCATAGCCCTGCGCCAGGTGCTCGGCAAACACCTCGCCGACGGTGGCACCCCAGGGGTCGAGCGAAACGATTCTGTGCGGGTCGCCCCACTGCGCGTAGGGACCGATGGGTGTGGTGGGCGAGGTGTTGGTCAGGTCAGCACGGTGACCGCGGGTCAGGTTGCCAGCGGCCACCGCGAGCGCGCGGTAGATGCCGTAACTGCCGCTGTGGGTGCCGATCACATTGCGCTGGCTGCGGTTGGTCGTGGTGCCCACCAGCGGGCCACGCTCGGCCGCGGTGGCGGCGCCCCAGTGCATGGTGGGCGCGCCGCTCACCCCCTGTTGGCCGGGGTGCGAGGTGAGGCGAATGTGCCTGGTGTTGGCTTTGGCTTCGACTGGTTTGTCGGTGCTCATCAAGGTCGCTCCTTCTTGGGTGGACGACGCAAATGAGCATACGCCGTCACGGCGCGGGTTGTCGCACCTTCCACCAACGCTGCAAGCCTTGGGCCACCTCGTGGACCGAGGAATCGTTCACGAGGGTCAGGTCGGCCCGCACCGAGGGGGCCTCGCGCTGCAAGCGCAGGGCGACCGCCACCGCGTCTTCGCGGCCCCGGCCCACCAGGCGCTGGGCGCGCAGGTCGGCCGGTGCGGTGATCTCGACCACGCTCAACGCCAGGGCCTGCTGGCGCAGCGTGGGCAGGTGGGCGCGCGAGCTGTTGAGCACCACCCAGTCGCCGGCAGCCAGCGGCGTGAATGCGCGGTGCCGCACGCCGTAGCGCAGGCCATGGGCTTGCCAGGTGGTGGCGAATGCACCCACGGCCTGCAGCGCTGCAAAGTCTTCGGCGCTGACGGCTTCGTGCTGCTCGGCGCCACCGTCGGTTGGTCGGGTGATCACACGCTGAGCGAGGTGAACCCGCGGGCCAGCGGGGTCGCGCAAGCCGGCCCAGGCTCGCAACACGCTGTCTTTGCCAGCACCCGACGGGCCGACCACCACGATCAGCCGCTCGCTGTGGGAGATAGCTGTGGTTGGCAGTTTTGTCATGCAAGCGGGTAGCGGTGCAGCAGCCGGAAAGGCTGGCCTGGTGCGGGCTCGACGAACACGCTCAGGGCGTCAAATGCGAGCGGCGGGCGCAGGGCGGCGGCGAAGTGGTGTTGAGCGGCCTGCAGCAGCTCGTCGCGCAAGCTCGCGTCTGGCGGCAAGCTGTCGGTCAGCGTCATGTGAAAGCGCCAGTGGCCGAGCACGTGCGGGTAACCGTGGCGCCGCCACAGCGCGCGCTGTTCGGCGCTCATCGGTGTGGCCAGGCGGCGCTTCAGCTCGTCGGCTGTGGGCTCGGCGCGCCAGCCATCGAGCTCGGTGACACAAGCATCGGCGATGCGGTGCAACGGGTGTGCGGCCGGCAGCGGCGATTCGGGTTGCAGCGCCAGGAAGTTGGCCAGCCACTGCACCGACAAAGCGGGCATCACAAAGCGGGGTGTGCGGTGCGCGAGTTGCGCAACGGCCTCGCGCAGGTGGGCTTCGTCTCGGCCCACAGCCAAGCGCAGGGGCGGCTTCAGCGTGGCATGAAAACCGTAGCGCCAGGGCTCGCCCACGTGGGCGCGGGTGGGGCGGCGCGCTTCGTTGGCCCAAGGGTCGCGCTGTAGCCAGTCGCAGCCGGCGTGCCACAACGCATGCGAGGGCGGCGGCGCGTAATAGACCGCGTAACGGGAACTCATCATTCGTCGGGCTGCACCGTCAGCTGCACCGCGTCCGACGCAAACAAGGTGCAACCCGCTTCGACCGGCACACCTTGCGCATCCACATTCACATAACGCACCACCAGCACCGGCTGCGTGGCAGGGCGCGCCAGCGCGTCGGCCTCGGCGGTGGTGGGCAGGCGGCACGACACCACGCTGCGCGCGCGGGTGTAGTCGGCCACGCCCAGCCGTTGCAGAGCGGCGGTGATGCTGCCGGTTTCAGTGAGCGCCTGCACCATGCCAGCCAGGCGCGGTAACGGGTAGGCCGAGGTCGCCAGGTTGACCGCGCGGCCACGCACCGTGGCGCGGGTGTACATGAGCTGCACCGTGGCGCGTGCAGTCACGCTCAGGTCACGCGCCCACTCGCCGCCGCGCACCTGCTCATGCGCCAGCAGTTCGCGCTGCGCGGTTTCGCCAACAGCGGCCAGGTTTTGCGACAGCCGCGTGCGTCGCTGCAAGGCGTAGTCGAGCACCAGCTCGCGCACAAAGGTGCCACTGCCCTGCACCACCCGCACAAAGCCGTCGCGCGCCAGCGCCTGCACCGCCTGGCGCAGGGTGTGGCGGTTGACCTCGAAGCGCGCGGCCAGCGCGGCCTCGTTGGGCAAACGCTCGCCGGGGCGCAAGCGGCCGGCAGCAATGTCTTGGCGCAGCACGGCGGCGATGTTTTCCCAGCGGCGGGTGGGCGCGGGGGTGTCGGCGGTGTCAGCCGTGTCAGCCGGGAAAGAAGATGCGTTGAGGGTCATGTCAAGAATTTGTCACGGGCTTGTTCGATACTGGCCGCGATCCTACAGTCATCTAGATGACAGCCGCATGACCCACAGCACCCCTTCCACTGCACAACGCCAGGCCTGGCTGTCGGTGCTGGCACATGCGCCCCGCGCCGCACTGGCCGGGCACGCCGAGCGAAGCCTTCGCAGCCACGTGTTCGACTGGCTGCGCGCGCCCGAGACCGGCCTGGCCCTGGTGCGCGCCCGCATCGCCAACCGCGGCGACCGTTTTAACCTGGGCGAGGTGACGCTCACACGCTGCATTGCCCGCGTGTCGGTGGCCGACCATGCCACGGCCGGGGTGGGGCATGTGCTGGGGCGCGACGAACAACGTGCCCGCTGGGTGGCGCAGTTCGATGCCTTGTTGCAACAGCCCACGCTGCAAGCCGAGCTGCTGGCCGAGGTGGTTGCGCCCTTGCGCGCGTTGAGAGAGGCCACGCTGGCGCAAGAGCAGGCCCGCCATGCAGCAAGCCGCGTGGCGTTCTACACCTTGCAGCCGGAGACCACGGCATGACCGCGGCGGAGTTGTTGGCCCACATGCCACGCGGTTTTGCCGATGCCACGCACGACGCCCAATCGGTGTTTCGCAGCGTGCTCGATGCCTTGTCGCGGCCCGGGCGTTTGCAAACGCTGGAGGCGAGCGACGGCCTGCAAGCGCCCGCACCGCTCTCGCGCGGCATGACGGCACTGCTGCTGACGCTGCTTGACACCGAGACCTCGCTGCACCTGAGCGGCGCGCTGGCGAGCGAGGCGGCGTGGATGTATTGCCGCTTTCACACCGGGGTGCGGCCTGAAGAGGCCACGCAGGCTGACTTTGTCGCGATGCGCGCAGCCGATGTGAGCCTGGAGGGCCTGCGCCTGGGCAGCGACGAGGTGCCGCAGCTCGGCGCCACGCTGATCATCGACACCGGCAGCCTGGCGTTGGAGCGTGGCAACGGGTTGCGCCTCAGCGGCCCCGGCATCGAGCACGAACAGCGCATCGGCCTGTGCGGCTTGCCGCTTGCCTTCTGGCAAGCGCGCATCGCGATGCAGCCACTGTTCCCGCGCGGGGTCGACCTGCTGCTGGTGTGCGGTTCACAGTTGATCGGCGTGCCACGTTCGACCCTCATCACCATCGAGACTGCCTGATGTACATCGCCGTCAAAGGCGGAGAAGCCGCCATCGAAGCCTCGCGCCAGCTGCTGGCGACCGCGCGCCGTGGTGACGTGTCCGTGCGCGAACTTGAAGTCACGCAGATCCGCGAGCAGCTCGGCCTCTTGGTCGACCGTGTGATGGCCGAGGCCTCGCTGTACGACCCCGAGCTGGCCGCGCTGGCGCTCAAACAAGCGCGCGGGGATGCGGTCGAAGCCATCTTCTTGCTGCGCGCCTACCGCACCACGCTGCCGCGCGTGGCCGCCACCGAGCCGCTCGACACCCAGCGCATGCGCGCACGGCGGCGTGTGTCGGCCATCTTCAAAGACCTGCCGGGTGGGCAGCTGCTGGGGCCGACGTTTGACTACACGCAACGGCTGATTGATTTCTCGCTGCTCGATGGCACCCCCACGCCCGTTCGGGCTGAGCTTGTCGAAGCCTGCGATTCGTGCGGCACTTCGACAGGCTCAGTGCGAACGGAATTTGTCCCCAACGCCCTCGACACCCTCGCCGACGAAGGCCTGATCGAAGCGGCCCTGCCAAGCGCTGGCGACCCGCCGCCGCCCGACATCACCCGCGACCCACCCGTCTACCCCTTGCCGCGCAGCGCCCGCCTGCAAATGCTGGCCCGCGCTGACGAAGGCTGGGTGCTGGGCCTGGGTTACGCCACACAGCGCGGTTACGCCCACACGCACCCGTTTGGTGGCGACATCCGCTACGGCGCGGTGGCCATCGAGCTGGTGCCCGACGAGCTGGGCTTCGCCATCGAGATCGGCGAGATCGACGTGACCGAGTGCCAAATGATCAACCAGTTTGCCGGCTCCGCCAGCGTGCCGCCGCAGTTCACGCGCGGCTATGGGCTGGTGTACGGGCATGGTGAGCGCAAGGCGATGGCGATGTCGCTGGTGGACAGGGCGCTTCGTTCGCACGAGTTCGACGAAGACGTGACCGCGCCGGTGCAGCAACAAGAGTTTGTGCTGCCGCAGGGCGACAACATCGAGGCCTCGGGCTTTGTGCAGCACCTGAAGCTGCCGCACTACGTGACCTTCGAGTCGGAGCTGCAACTCATTCGCAAGCTGCGTGAGGAGGTGGCGAAATGATCGATGGTTATAACTTCGCGTATCTCGATGAGCGCACCAAGCGCATGATCCGACGCGCCATTCTGAAAGCCGTTGCGATCCCCGGGCATCAAGTGCCGTTTGGCTCGCGCGAGATGCCGCTCGCCTACGGGTGGGGCACCGGCGGCATCCAGGTCACGGCTGCCGTGCTGGGCCAGCACGACGTGCTCAAAGTCATCGACCAGGGCAGCGACGACACCACCAACGCCGTCAACATTCGCCAGTTTTTTGCGCGCACCACCGGCGTGAAAACGACCGAGCGCACACGCGATGCCACGCTCATTCAAACCCGCCACCGCATCCCCGAAGCGCCCTTGCATGAAGGCCAGGTGCTCGTGTACCAGGTGCCGCAACCCGAGCCGCTTTACAAGCTGGAGCCGCGGCGCGCCGAGACGCTCAAGCTGCACGCCTGCGACGAGTACGGCCTGGTCAACGTGAAGCTCTACGAAGACCTGGCGCACTGGGGCCGCGTGGAGACCACCTACGACTACCCGGTGCAGGTGAACGGGCGCTACGTGATGTCGCCCTCGCCCATCCCGAGTTTCGACAACCCGAAGATGCACCGCATGCCCGCGCTGCAGCTCTTTGGCGCCGGGCGTGAGAAGCGCCTCTACGCCGTGCCGCCCTACACCGACGTGAAGAGCCTCGACTTCGAAGACCACCCCTTCCATGTGGAGCCACAAGGGCATGCCTGTGCGCTGTGCCGCTGCAGCACGAGTTTTTTGGATGAGGTGGTGCAGGGCGGCGGTGAGCGGCTCTGGACCTGCTCCGACACCGATTGGTGCCGCGAGCAGCAGGACACCGCAAAATGATCGACGCACTGAGCCTCGTGCTCGCGCTGCGCAGCAACAGCCGACCGCTGCTCGCGCTCTACACCGCCGCCGGGCTGCTGGAGAACCCCAGATGACCACGCCCTTGCTGACGGTGCGCGCGCTGAGCCACCACTTCGGCAGCACACGCCTCGCGCTGAACGACGCTCACCTCGACCTCTTTGCCGGCGAGGTGGTGGCCATCGTTGGCGAGTCGGGTTCGGGCAAGAGCACCTTGCTCAACTGCATTGCCGGCCGCATCACCCCGACCGAGGGCACGGTGACCTACCAAACCGCCGACGGCCGCGCGCTCAACGTGCACCGCTTGAGCGAACGCGAGCGCCGCCAGTTCGAGCGCACCGAGTGGGGCTTCGTGCAACAGCACGCCGCCGACGGCCTGCGCATGAACGTGAGCGCCGGTGCCAACATCGGCGAGCGGCTGATGGGCCAGGGCGAGCGCCACTTCGGCCGCCTGCGCAGCACGGCCACCGACTGGATGACCCGCGTCGAGCTCGACCCCGAGCGCATTGACGACTCACCGCGCAACTTCTCGGGCGGCATGCGCCAGCGCCTGCAGATCGCGCGCAACCTCGTCACCCGCCCGCGCCTGGTGCTGATGGACGAGCCCACCTCGGGGCTGGATGTCTCGGTGCAGGCCAAGCTGCTCGACCTGATTCGCCTGCTGGTGGCACGCATGCACCTCTCGGCGCTGATCGTCACCCACGACCTCGGCGTGGCGCGCCTGCTCGCACACCGCACGCTGGTGATGCGCGAAGGCCGCATCGTCGAACAAGGCCTCACCGACCGTGTGCTCGACGACCCGCAGCACGCATACACACAACTGCTGGTGTCGTCGGTGGTGGCGCCTTGAACACACCCACCATGCTCCACGTCGAATTCCTCTGCAAACACTTCACCCTGCACCTGCGCGGTGGCCTGCAGCTGCCGGTGTTGAAGCAGGTGTCACTCAGCGTCGAGCCTGGCGAGTGTGTGGCCCTGCTCGGCGCCTCGGGCCAGGGCAAATCGACGCTGATGAAATGCCTGTACGGCAGCTACGGCGCCGACAGCGGCTCGATCTGGTTGCAGGCGCAAGACGGCCGCATCGACATCGCTTCTGCCACCCCGCAACAAATGCTGAAACTGCGCCAACGCGACATCGCCTACGTCAGCCAGTTCTTGCGCGCCGTGCCCCGCGTGCCGGCGCTCGACGTGGTGGCCGAGCGCTGGCTGCAAGCGCGCCCCGCGCTGGTGTCTGACCTCGACACCGAGGCCCTGCAAGAAGCCGCCCACAACGAAGCGCGCGCGCTGTTGAAGCGCCTCAACCTGCCCGAGAGCCTCTGGGAGCTGCCACCCGCCACCTTCTCGGGGGGTGAACAGCAGCGTGTCAACATTGCGCGCGGCTTCATCGAGCCAGCGCGGCTGCTGTTGCTCGACGAGCCCACCGCCTCGCTCGACGCCGCCAACCGGCGTGTGGTGATCGAGCTGATCCATGAAGCACGCGCGGCCGGCGCGGCGGTGGTCGGCATCTTCCACGACGAAGAAGTGCGCGACGCGGTGGCCAGCCGTTGTGTTTCGATTCAATAGATGCATAACGCGCTCGCCCCCCCTCCGTTCGTACGCGTAAGAGTGTCCGCCCCACCCCCCTCCGTTCGCCCTGAGCAGGGACCGACCCTTCGACGATGCTCAGGACTAAAGGCCAAGGCTTCGCCTTGGTCGAAGGCCCGTCCGTCGAAGGGTGCGCCGTGCAAGAACCGAATAGAGAGAACAACGACATGAGCGAACTGATCCTGAGCAACGCGCGCATCGTGCTCGCCAATGAAGTGCTGCACGGCAGCGTGCGCCTGCAAAACGGCGTGATCACCGACATCAGCGCCGGCCACACCTCGGTGCCTCAAGCACACGACCTCGACGGCGACTTCTTGCTGCCCGGCCTGGTGGAGGTGCACACCGACAACCTGGAGCGCCACGTCACACCGCGCCCCAAAGTCAACTTCCCGATGCTGGGCGCGGTGCAGGCGCACGATGCCGAGGTGGCCGCCGCCGGCATCACCACCGTGCTCGACGCCATCGGCGTGGGTGACCCGTATGGCGACGGCTTTCGCTCACACGACCAGAGCGCGCTGCTGGAGGTGCTCGACACGCTCGAAGCGGCCGGCCTGCTGCGCGCCGACCACTTGATTCACGTGCGCTGCGAGCTGCCCGCGCCAAATGCGCAAGACTTGTTCGAGCCCTTCGCCCGCCACCCCCGCCTGCGCCTGATCTCGCTGATGGATCACACGCCGGGCCAGCGGCAGTGGACCGACATCAACCACGCCCGCATCTACTACACCGGCAAAAAGGGCTGGAGCGACCGGCAGTTCGAAGACGAGATGTGCATCGCCCCGCAGCGGCAAAAACAACACGCCGAGCCCAACCGCGCCTGGTTCACCGCCTTCGCCAACACCTGCGGCGTGGCCCTGGCCACACACGACGACACCACGCTCGCGCACGTCGATGAAGCGCACGCGCTGGGCGCGAGCATGAGCGAGTTCCCCACCACACTGGCGGCAGCGCGCCGCGCCAAGGCGCTGGGCCTGTGCACCGTGGCCGGCGCGCCGAACGTGATCCGCGGCGGCTCGCACTCGGGCAACGTGTCGGCGATGGAGCTGGCACGCGAAGGTGTGCTCGATGCCCTCTCGTCCGACTACGTGCCGGGCAGCCTGCTGCAAGCGGCCTGGCGGCTCACACAAGACGGTGGGTTTTCATTGCCCGAAGCGTTGAGCGTGGTGAGCCGCAACCCGGCGCGGGCGGTGAGGCTCAGCGACCGTGGGGAGATTGCGGCGGGGCTGCGTGGGGATGTGATCCGCGTGAAGGTGCTGGGCGATCACCCGGTGGTGCGGGAGGGGTGGGTGAGGGGGCGGCGGGTGGTGGTGTGAGGCCGTCCTCCCATGCAACCTGTCACTACACCAGCATCAACTACTTTTTCAGAATCTGTTGCTGCAGTTGCTGAACCGTCTTCACCATCTCGGTGACCATTTCAAGAATCTGCTTCGATTCCCTCGGGTGCTCTGCATCGTGCTGACCGAAGAACTTTTCGACCATTGCTTTCTTCACTTCATTCCGCGTCGGGTCATCCATGGAGGCCAAGTACGGATCTAGCGAGGCGATCTCAAGTTCTGCCTGTCGATTGGACTTTTCAGCTCGTTGATGTTGTGCGACTTGCAGTGCAGCAAAACCTGCGAGCAGTACAAATGGCGTTGAGATGAGGAGCTGTCGAACGACGGCAGTCCACGTCAATTCCTTTTCGTAAGTAAGCCAGAAGAAGTACAACCCAACACCGATCCAAGTAATCAACGATGCAGCCGCAATGAACTTCCAAAGCCGCGCAGCACTTCGCTCGTCGTTTGCGGTCTTCTGGAATGCTGGAGTCACCCAAGGCCGGGCCGGCCAGCTACCGCTTGTTTGAGCTGCTGCCGATGATGCCTCGCTTCACGGTCGAGCAAGCCCGGCAGAAGCTGAACACCAGCTTCCCGACCGCCAACGCGGCGGTGCAGTTGCTGGAAGCGCTGGGCATCGTGGCCGAGCTGACGGGGCAGAAGACAAACCGTGTCTACAGCTACCAGCCGTATGTCGAGCTGCTGATGCGCTGACCTGGCCTTGGCCACCCCACCTAGAATCCCCACCCCAGCCCTTTTCAAGACACCTGCCGTGGACCTCAAACTGCCGATCACCATCACCGACGAGCTGGCCGACAGCATCATCAAATCCAGCGGCATGCTCGACTTGGCCAGTGGCGAGATCCGAAGCGTGGAATACGAGGACTACGACACCTCCGCCCTCGGCCTGCCGGCCGAAAACGAAAACTACGAGTTCACCTCGGGCACGCTCTCCAATGGCAAGCGCGAAGTGGAGTTCGGCATCCAGGTCGACCTGATGTCCGGGCTTTATTCGGTGACACCCAACGAGCTGCTGGAGCTGAAAGGCCGCGCCGCCAAGCTGTTCACGCTGGCGCCGGGCGAAACCACACGGCCTGAGGCCTCGGGCAGGCCGCCGCTGGCCAGCAAGGCCGCGGCACCCGCCAAGCGCAGACCGCGCTGAAGGGGCTCCCGCCGTTCGGGCCGAGTTTGTATTCCCGATGGCCCTTCGACAGGCTCAGATGCTATGAAGGACTGTTCAAGCAAGCCACGTTGGAGTAAACGAGGCCTTGCGAAGAACCACTTCATAGGAGATTGAAATGGCAAAGCCTGAAACAGTCCTTCGAGTTGAGGGCACAGCGCTTGGTTGCGGGCTGTACGTGAGTTTTGAGCTGGGCGACAAGACGTGGAAGCTGACCTTTGGTGATGGCCGACGGGGGCCGAGCCGCTGCACGGTGGCGGCGGGCGATCA
>JBKJJF010000041.1:0-7533 GCA_046598195.1 Rhizobacter sp.
CCAATCTAGGCGCAAAGCACAGCCATAGCTCGGGCTATGGCGAGCATTTGCAACGACGAGTGGGGGTGTTTTGGCGCGATGAGCGGGCATGAGCGAAAAACTCTCAGGCTCTCAGTCCTTGGGGTGAGACGCGAGCTCTACCGCGCCGTGTGGGGTGGCGAGGGTGGCACGCAGCCGTGGCGTGTGGGCTGTCGGCAGATGCTGCACACCCGCCGTCTGCAGCACGGTGGCGGCGGAAGCGGGCAAGCCCTCGATCGCCAGCGCGAGCAGGCTCAGGCCGCCAGCGGGCATGTCGTCGCACGGGTGTTGCGGCCCCCACTCGATCAGGGTGGGCAACACACCTTCGCACAGGCGCGCGCCGTCGGGCCGCACGCTGATCTGCCATCGCAGGCTGGCACGTTCGGCCTGCAGGGTTTCGCCTCGCTCCCACCCGGCGGCGGCGAGCAATGCAAGCTGCTCTCGCAAATTGGCGCTGCGCACCACCCAGTGGATGAGCTGCGGGCCGCGTGCCAAGGCGTCTTGCATCGCGGCTTCGTCCAGGTCGTACCAGCGAGTGCGCGCGGGTGGCGGCGCCTGCGGGTCGATGGCGATGATCTCCAGGTAGGCGCGCGGGAACGCCGCCGACGACAGATTGGCCAGGCGGTTGTGCGTGCCCATCAGCGGGTGCCGCCCACCCGGCCCCGGCACGATGCCCAAGGTGGCCACGCACCAGGCCACACCCTCGTCGAGCGTTCTCGCGCCCACCACCAGGTGATCGACGACGCTGTTCACAGCGTCACGTGGCCTTGGATGCAACTCACACTGTGCCCGCCCACCCACACCGTGTGGCCTTCTTGTTCGATGTAGATGCGGCCCGCCCGCCCCAGACGCTGGCCTTGTGACGCGAGGTAGCGCGCGGGTGCGAGGCCGGCACCGATCAGCCATTGCGCCACACCGGCGTTGAGGCTTCCGGTCACCGGGTCTTCCGGCACGCCATCGCCTGCCGCGAACGCGCGCAGCTCAAACTGGGTCTCGCTGCCGGGCTTGCAAGGCCCCACAACGCCGATCTCACCCAGGCGCTTGATGGCCGCGTGGTCGGGCTCGATGGCGAGCACGGTCTCGGCGCTGTCGAGCAGCAGGCCCAGCCACTTCGGCCCGTTGTGCAGCCATTGCGATGCGCACATCTGGTGGCGCTGCAGACCCAGCGCCGCCAGCACCTCGGTGAGCAGGGCTTCATTCACCGCGCCCATCTGCAACGGCGGGGCGGCAAACGCGGCGCGCTCGCCGCTCAGGCGGATGCGCACCAGCCCCAGCCCGCACTGCTGCACCACCATGCCGCGTGCCCGTGGCGTGCCGCCGGCCTGCAGCCAGGCGTGGCAGCTGCCGAGCGTCGGGTGGCCCGCGAAGGGCAGCTCGCGGCTGGGCGTGAAGATGCGCACGCGGTAATCGGCCGCGGGGTCGGTGGGTTGCAGCAAGAAGGTGGTTTCCGACAGGTTGGTCCACGTCGCAAAGGCCTGCATCTGGGTGTCATTCAGGCTGTCGGCGCCGTGCACCACGGCGAGCGGGTTGCCCTTCAGGGGCTGGTCGGTGAACACGTCAACCTGGGTGAACTGGAATGTGCTCAATTTGATTCCTTCAGTGTTTGCGCGAGCAACTGGACGCCACGTTCGATCTCGGCCGGCGCCACCGTGACGAAGGACAAACGCAGCGTGTTCTTGCGTGGTTGGTCGGCATAAAAGGCCGCCCCCGGCACATAGGCCATGCCGTGTGCCACCGCCTTGGGCAGCAGCGCCGCTGCGTCCACACCTTCTGGCAGCTCAACCCAGAAGAACATGCCGCCATGCGGTGTGTTCCAGTGGCAGCCGGGCGGCATGTGGGCCGCCAGCGCGGCGCTCATGGCATCTCGCTGCCCACGGTAACGCGCGCGGATGGTTGGCACATGCTTGAGCAAGAAGCCTTCGCGGATCACCTCGTGCACCACCCGCTGGTTGAAGCCAGGTGTGTGCAGGTCGGCCGCCTGTTTGGCCTGCAGCAGCTTGGGGCACAGCGGCTTCGGCGCCACCACATAACCCAGGCGCAGGCCGGGTGCGAGCACCTTGGAAAACGAGCCCAGGTAGACCGTGCCCTCGGGCCAGCGAGACGCCAGCGGTGCGGGCGGCGGCGCGTCGAACCAGAGGTCGCCGTAGGGGTTGTCTTCGACGATGGGCAAGGCGATCGCACGCGCCGCGGCCACCAGCGCCTCACGCCGCGCCGCGCCGATGCAGCGCCCGCTCGGGTTCTGGAAGTTGGGCACGGTGTAGAGAAAACGTGCCCCACGCGCGGCGGCCAGCCCGTCGGGCAAGGGCCCTTCGTCGTCACACGCCACCGACACGTACTCAGGCTCGTAGGGGTTGAAGGCCTGCAACGCCCCCAGGTAGGTGGGCGACTCCACCGCCACCGTGCTGCCGGCGTCGATCAGCACCTTGCCGACCAGGTCGAGCCCCTGCTGCGAGCCGGTGGTGATGAGCACCTGCGAGGCGTCGGCCTGCAGGCCTTGTGCGTTGAGCGTTTCGGCCACCCACTCGCGCAGCGGCGCAAAACCTTCGCTGGCTGCGTATTGCAGCGCTTCGCGCGGCTGGTCGCGCAGCACCCGCGCGGTGGCCTCGCGCATGGCTTCGATGGGGAAGGTGTCGGGCGACGGCAGCCCGCCGGCCAGCGAGATGATGCCGGGCTGTTCGGTCACCTTCAGGATCTCGCGAATGATCGACGGGTTCATGCGCTCGGCGCGGTGCGCGAGCTTCCAGGGGGTGGGTGCGGTCATGTGGAGCTCGTTTTGAGCGGCAGGTGGGTCGGCATTTTTTTCCCAATGAACACCGTGGCGATCACGGCGAGTGAAAACAGCAGTGTGATCGTGTCCAGCCGCTCGCCGAGCACCGGCACGGCAAACAGCAGCGTCAAAAATGGCTGCACCAATTGCACCTGGCTTACCCGCACCGTGCCGCCCAGCGTGAGGCCGCGGTACCAGGCGAAGAAGCCGATCCACATCGAAAACAAGGTCACGTAGGCGAAGCCCCACCACGCTGCGCTGCTGGCCGGCTGTGTGGGCCAGCTGGTCCAGGCGAGCGGCCCCGTGAGCGGCAGGCTGATCACCAGCACCCAGCAGATCACGTGCTCGGCCGACCATTCGGCCGACAGGCGTGCGCCGGCCACGTAGCCAATGGCGCCGCACACCACGGCCAGCAGCAAAAGCCCGTCGGCCGTGGTGACGCCGCCACCCGCGTGCAAGGCAAACCCCACCACCAGCGCACAGCCCGTCACGGCGCAGGCCCAAAACCCGATCGACGGCCGCTGGCGCATCGCGATGGCCGCCGCCACGGCGGTGCCCAGCGGCAACAGCCCGGTGACGACCGCGGCGTGCATCGCGTCGACCTGCCGCAGCGCCAGGCCCAGAAACAGCGGGAAGCCAATCACCGTGCCCGCGGCGCACACCAGCAGCGCCGGCAGGTGGCGCGCGCGCGGCCGGGGTGCTTGTGTCAACAGCAGGTACAGCGCGCTCAACACCGCGGCCAGCGCCGCCCGGCCCGCGGTGACAAAGAGCGGAGGCAGTTGGGGGTCGGCCACCGAGCCCACGGCCAGGCGTGTCATTGGCGTGGTCATTGCAAAGATGGTCACACCCACCAGGCCCAGCCAAAGCCCCTTGTTTTCTGAGTTCATCGTTTCAGTCTAGGGCTGAAAACCAGCACAGCACCAGTACACTCAGCCAGCACATTTCGTGATCTGTATTGGTAAACAGGCCGACACATGAACCCGCCGTCACCTCTGTCCCGCCAAGCCGACGCCACGCTCACCGAGCAGCTCTCGGGCCGGTTTGCCGAGCACATTCGCCAACGTTTGATGGCGCCGGGCGCACGCCTGCCCTCGGTGCGCGAATGTGCACGCCGCCATGGCGTGAGCCCCTACACCGTGGTCGCGGCCTACGACCAGCTGCTGGCCCAGGGCCTGGTCGAAGCGCGCAAACAGCGCGGCTTTTTTGTGCGCGATCAACAGCGGCACGAGGTGGCGGCTGTGGACGAGGCCCCGGCGCGGCCACCCCGCCTGGCTGCGCCGGTGAGCGCCACCATGCTGGTGCGCAGCATGTTCCAGCCCCCCGGCTCAAAGCCCATGCCCGGCCTGGGCACGCTGCCGATCGAGTGGCTCGACCTGCCGATGCTGAGCACGGCCTTGCGCCGCGTCAGCGGAGCGGCGCAGCTCGGTGCGTTGTCGCTGCAATACGGCGAACCCGCCGGTGACCTGCGCTTGCGCCGCGTGTTGTCAACGCGCCTGGTTGACTTTGGTGTCAGGGCGGCGCCCGAGCAGATCATCACCACGCTCGGTGCCACCCAGGCGCTGGACATCGTCACCCGCACCCTGCTGCGCGCGGGCGACACGGTGCTGGTCGACGAACCCGGCTGGTCGATCGAGTTTGCGCGCCTCGCCGCGCTCGGCTTGCGCATGCTGCCCGTGCCGCGAGGCGACGAAGGCCCTGACCTCGCGGTGATGCAGCGCCTGATCGAAGCGCAAAAGCCACACGAACGCCCGCGCCTGTACATCACCGTGTCGGTGCTGCACAACCCGACGGGCGCGTCGCTCTCGCTTGGCCACGCGCACCGCCTGCTGCAGCTGGCGCAAGCGCACAAGCTGCACATCATTGAAGACGACACCTACGCCCACCTGGCCCCGGCCCACCTGCCGCGGCTGGCCGCACTCGACGCGCTGGAGCGCACCATCTACATCTCGGGCTTCTCCAAGATCCTGGTGCCCAACTGGCGTGTCGGGTTCATGGCCGCGCCCGCGGCTTTGGTGGACCGGCTGGTCGACACCAAGTTGCTGACCAGCCTCACCACCCCCAGCCTCACCGAGCAGGCGCTGGCCCACTGCCTGGAGCAAGGCCTGCTGCGCCGCCACGCCGAGCGGGTGATGCAAAAGCTTGATGCTGCGCGGGCACGTTCGGTGAAGCTGGCCGAGTCGGCCGGTTGCCACTTTGCCGCGCCCCCTCGCGGCCTGTTCGGCTGGGTCGATGTGGGCGTGGACACCGAGCGCCTCTCGCACGCCATGGTCGACCAGGGGTGGCTGCTGGCGCCGGGCACGCTGTTCCATGCCACGCCACGCGCGACCACGCTGATGCGCATCAACTTTGCCACCACCCAAGACGCCCGCTTCTGGCGTGCGCTGGAGCGCACCCGCGATGCGATCCGCGCCTGAAACCCCCGCTACTTTCCGGTATTGCGAGCCCGGGGCGGCCTGGCCTACAGTCGCACCTGTTCCATGAGCCTGTTTGAACCCACCATTCCTTTTGGCGAGCCCGAGCTGATGCGGGTCAGCGCCTTCGAGCGCTACCTGCACGAGCCGGGTGGCCCGCGTGCGCGCGAGGTGCTGGACAACGCCCACCGCCAGCCGGGGCTGAGCCAATCGTTGCTGGCCGATCTGAGCCGCTTTGAGCACCGAGGCCAGGCCTCTGAAGCGCTGGAGGTACTGGCCGCCTGCGTGCGCCACTCGCAGCAAGTGGTGATCCATTTGCAGATGGCCGACGCGGTGGTGCCGCTCACCGTATTTGCGCTGGAGCGCTTGGTGCATTGCCCGATCAGCCTCGATGCCTTGTTGCAACAACGCCCCACCGAGCTGCGGGTGCTGCATGTGGAGCCTGCGGTGCTGCGCCCGCCCGGTGACGCCGAGCTGTCGCTGGTGGGCGAAGAGCAGCACTACCACTCGTTGGGGCCGGTGTTGTGGGAGTTGGCGTTGCGTGGTGCGCGCGGCACGCTCTTGCCCGAGATCGCCGGCCCGGTGGCCTACCGTGTGGCGCCCGGCATCGACCTCGGTGCGCTGCGGGTGGGGGGCGCCTTGTTGGCGTCGATCCAGCGCCTGCAAGGCGAGCGTGTCACCCTGCGTGAGATGACCGAGTGGCCTGGCCTGGACGCCGAGCGTGCGGCGCGTTTGTTGAATGCGCTGTATTTGCAATCGGGTCTGATCGTGAGTCGAACCCGACCGGCCGGTTTCACTGAGTCCTGGTTCGGCGGTTTGGGTCGCTGACGCCATTCCCGCCTGCGCGGGAATGACGGGTGAGCCCTACTTCGAGCTGAGGCGCTCCCAGCGTTCCATCGCCTCCAGCAACTCGTTCTCGACCTGCGAGAACCGCGCCTGCGTCTGGGTCAACACCTGCGCGTCGCCGGCATAGATGGTGGTGCCGGCGAGTTGTTCGCCCAGGGCCTTTTGTTCGGCCTCCAGCGATTCAATGAGGGCAGGCAAACCTTCCAGCTCGCGCTGCTCCTTGTAGCTGAGCTTGGCTTTCTTCACGGCCGGGGCGGGCGCGGGTGCCGCCGCCGGGGCAGCCGGCTTGGCCGGCTTTTCGCGCAGGCTGCGGGCGCGGGTTTGTTGCGCCTTCCAGTCTTCGTAGCCACCTTCGTATTCGCGCCAGAAACCGGGCGACTCGTCACCTTCCCAGGCGATGGTGCTGGTCACGACGTTGTCGAGAAAACGCCGGTCGTGGCTGACCAGGAACACGGTGCCTGCATAGCTCTGGAGCAGCTCTTCGAGCAGCTCCAGGGTGTCGATGTCGAGGTCGTTGGTCGGTTCGTCGAGCACCAGCACGTTGGCCGGCAGCGCGAACAAACGCGCCAGCAGCACCCGGTTGCGTTCGCCGCCCGAGAGCGTGCGCACTGGCGAGTTGGCACGCTCGGGTGAGAACAGAAAGTCGTTCAGGTAGCTCATCACGTGCTTGCGCTGGCCATTGAACTCGACCCACTCACTGCCGGGGCTGATGGTGTCGGCCAGTGTGGCGTCGAGGTTCAGCGTGCTGCGCATCTGGTCGAAGTAGGCGACTTCGAGCTTGGTGCCCTGGCGCACGTGGCCGCTGTCGGGCTTCAACTCACCGAGGATGAGTTTGAGCAGCGTGGTTTTGCCCGCGCCATTGGGGCCGATCAGGCCGACCTTGTCGCCGCGCAGGATGGTGGCGGTGAAGTCTTTCACGATCACCTTCTCACCAAAGCTCAGGCACACGTCACGCAACTCACCGACGATCTTGCCGCTGGGCGCACCGGCGTCGACTTCAAGCCGCACCTGGCCGAGTGAATCTCGGCGTTTCTGGCGCTGGTCACGCAGCACCTCCAGCCGCTGGATGCGCGCCACGCTGCGGGTGCGGCGGGCTTCCACGCCTTTGCGGATCCACACCTCTTCTTGGGCTAGCAGCTTGTCGGCACGTGCGCTGGCCAATGCGTCAGACGCCAGCTGCTCCTCTTTCATGCGCTCGTAAGCGCTGAAGTTGCCGGGGTAGCTGCGGATGATGCCGCGGTCGAGCTCGACGATGCGGGTGGCCACGCCATCAAGGAAGGCGCGGTCGTGGGTGATCAGCATCACGCTGCCCTTGAAGCCGCGCAGCAGCTCTTCGAGCCAGGCGATGGAGTCGAGGTCGAGGTGGTTGGTGGGCTCGTCGAGCAACAGCACGTCGGGCACGGCGACGAGCGCCTGCGCCAGCGCCACGCGCTTCTTCATGCCGCCCGACGTGCTGTTGCTCGACGAGCCCACCAACCACCTCGACCTCGA
>JBKJJF010000243.1:0-14111 GCA_046598195.1 Rhizobacter sp.
AGGTGCCGAGAAAGATGATGGCGATCTTGGCGCCTTCGTCGATGCCCACCCACAACATCACCAGCGGCACGAACGCCACCGCCGGCATGTAGCGCACGAAGTCGGTCAGCGGCTCCAGCAGCGCCTGCACCGCACGCCAGCTGCCGATGAACACACCCAGCGGCAGCGCGATCACCGCCGACAGCGCCCAGCCCGCCACCACGCGCATCACGCTGATGGCGGCGTCACCCAACAGCCCGTCTTCAAACCACCACGAAGCAATGCGCGCCAGCACCTTCTGCGGTGACGGCATGAACACTGGGTTGACGCTGCCGCTGGCTGCCAGCAGCGCCCAGGCCACGAGCGGCACCACCAGCCCGGTGAGCGCAAGCGCGAGGTACAGGCGACGTGAGATCGCCTGGCGGATCAGCCACATCGGCGGCTCACTTCAGCGCGTCTTGCAGCAGCGTGGCGTCAACGCCCTTGGCGGCATCGGCGGTGCCCTCGATCAGCTTGTGCTCGTTGAGAAACGCGGCAATGGTGGGCGCTACCGCGACCAGCGACTTGGCGTTCTTGGCGTCGAAGGCGGCCTTGTTGGCGGCGGCGTCGAAGAAGGCGGTTCCGGGCAGGAAAACCTTGTACTCGTCGGGCTTCATGCTCACCACCTTGGCCATGATCTGAGCCGCTTCGTCGGGCTTGTTGCGGATAAAAGCTTCGGCCTCGAACCAGGCCTTGATCATGCCGACCAGATCTTTGCGCTTGTCTTTGATGGCCTTCTCTTGGGCGACCAGCAGGTCGGGCACCAGGCCCGGCATGTCTTTGGAGGTGAACAGCGCGCGGCCCTTGCCACTTTGCTGGATCTGGTTGACCCACGGGTTCCACACCACGGCGGCGTCCACACGCCCGGCCAGGAAGGCGGCAGCCGCGTCCCCCGCGGGCAGGTTGACGATCTTCACGTCGCTCGGCTTCATGCCGTTTTTTGTGAGCGCAATCGCCAACACAAAGTGCGACACGCTGTACTGCTCCAGCGCCACGCTCTTGCCCTTGAGCGCCGCGAAGTTTTTGATCTTGGGGCTGACCATCAGCGCGTCGTTGCCGGCCGAGTTGTCATTCACCAGCACCGCCTTGATCGGAATACCCTTGGCGAGCGGGCCCAGCGTGTCAGACCAGGTCTGCGAGTTGGCGTCGAGCTGGCCCGACGACAGCGCCGAGATCGAGTCGGTGTAGTTGGCGAACCAGACCAGCTTCACGTCGGCGCCATGTTTCTTGAACATGCCTTTCTGCTCGGCCACGTACCAGGCGACCCAGCCCGGCCAGTCGGACACGCCGACCTTGATCTCGGCTTGCGCCAGGCGGGGCGCAAGCAAGGCGGTGCTCAGCGCAACAGCGCCGAAGCAGCGCGCGAGATATTTCAGCGACGAAGAGGCAGCAAGAGATGGCATAGAAGCTCCACGGTTCGAGGGTTTTGGGGCAAGCACGCAGAGAGGGCGCTTCGAGCGAAGCAACACCTCCCGGGCTTTTATCCCTCCGTGGAGCCGGGGCCCGAAGGGCCTGCGGCCGGCAGCTCTCGGACCAGACATTGCGAGCGCGCCGCAACCGGAACCCTAGCCACCATGAAGAGCGAACGAATCGCCCCCTCGCTTGCACTCAAGCAGATGCCGTGCCAGCGCGTCTGGGCTTCAACAGGTTTCAAATGCACCAAGAGAGCGCCATCGTGCACTGCACTGGGGTGTGTTGATCGATCTTGCGGCGCATCAGGCCACACGGCCGAACCACCACACCGAGAGCCCGCCGGCCAGCACCACCAGGGCCGCCGCCGCGGCGGCAAACAGGGCGGTGATCTCGGTTTCTTTCTTTTCGACAATCAACCGAGAGCTGAGCGACTGGTAAACCTTTTTCAGGTCGGCTGCCGTGCCGGCGTAAAAGTATTCGGCGCGGGTCAGGTTGGCGATGTTTTTCAGCGTCTCTTCATCAAGCCGCACGCGCATCGACCAACCTTCGAAGCCGATGGTTTCGCCTTCCTTGGTACCGATGCCCACCGAATAGATCTTCACGCCGCGGTCGGCCGCCATCTTGGCGGCGTCCATCGGGTCGGGGCCGGTGGTGCGCTGGCCGTCGGTCAGCAAGACGATGGCGGCCGAGCTGAACGAGCCGGGTGGCACCGGGGTGAACTCTTTCGGGGGTTTGTCGCCCGGGCCGAGCGGCATGTTGCGCTGGCCCGTGATCTGTGAGAGGTCGATGCCGGCCTCGGGGAAGATGGTGGCCAGCGACAGCACGATGCCGCTGCCGATGGCGGTGCCACGCTGCAGCTGAAAGCGGTCGATCGCGGCGACGATGTCTTCGCGGTTTTGCGTGGGTGGTTGCACCACCGCGGCCGTGCCGGCGAACGAAACCACACCCACTCGCACGTTGCGTGGCAGGTCGGCCAGGAAGGCCTTGGCCGCTTCTTGCGCAGCCACCATGCGGTTGGGCAGCACGTCGGTCGCGCGCATGCTGCCCGACACGTCCATCGCAAGGATGATGGTTTCTTGTTGCAGTGGCAGCGTCACCACGGCGCTGGGTCGGGCCGTGGCGAGCAGCAGCGTGGCCAGGGCCAGCAGCAGCAGCATCGGCGGCACATGGCGCCGCCAGCCCGGGCCTTTGCCCATGGCCTGTTTGACGATAGACAGGCTGGCAAAACGAAGGGTCGTTTTTTTGCGCCGGTTGAGCAACCACCAGTACAGCGCCACCAGCAGCGGCAGCGCGAGCAGAGACCACAGGAAGTCAGGCCACACGAAGCTCATGACAGCCCCTCGGTCACGGAGTGCCGTGACCGATCCCCCGAGGGGATGCGGGCCGGCTTGGGGTGGCCCGGCGCTCGGCCCGCAGGTGCGTCGAGCCCCGACGTTTCCGGTTTCAGATGGGCCGGCATGCCACCGCCCGCCGCCAGCCGGCTGCGCTGGCGGCGCAGCTCGACAAATCGCATCAGGGTGTTGATCAGGTCTTCGTCGGTGGACAACTCCAGCGCGTCCACACCCGCACGGGTGAGTGCGGAGCGCAACTCGGCCTCGTGCTGATCGGCCGCTTTTGCAAAACGCTCGCGAAAGCCCGGGTCGTGGGTGTCGACCAGCAGCTGTTCGCCGGTTTCGGCGTCTTGCATCGTCACCATGCCGAGGTCGGGCAGGGCCATCTCCAGCGGGTCATACAAACGCACCGCCAGCACCTCGTGGCGCTGCGCGAGCTGGGCCAGCGCGTTACCCCAGCCGGGCGAGCTGATGAAGTCGGACACGACGAACACCGTGGAGCGGCGCGGCATCAGTGGCGCGGCACGTTGCAGCAGGTCTTGCAGCTGTGTCTGCGTTTTTGCCTGTGGCGTGGTGTGTTGGCGCATGCGTTGCATCAGGCGCAGCACATGGGTGCGGCCGTTGCGGGCGGGCAGCACTTCGTCAAGTGCGTTGCCGTACAACAGGGCACCGACGCGGTTGCCATGGCGCGTCAGCAAGCGGGCCAGCACCGCCACAAACTCTGCCGACACGCTGCGTTTGCTCCGCTCCGAACCAAAGTCGACGCTGCCCGAGAGGTCAAGCAAAAACCAGGCGGTGAACTCGCGGTCTTCGGTGAACTGGCGCACGTAGGGCTGCTGCAAACGGGCGGTGACGTTCCAGTCGATGTGGCGCACGTCGTCGTGGTGCTGGTACTCGCGCAGGTCGGCCAGGTCGAGGCCCGCACCACGAAACAGCGTGCGGTAGTCGCCTTGCAGCAGCCCGTCCAGACGGCGGATCACCGTCCATTCGAGGCGGCGCAGGACGGCCTCAGGCGTTGTGTCGTTCATGGGCCATCGGCTTGTCGGGCTTGGGGATCTTCTGCACGATCTTGTGGATGAGCTGGTCGGCGCTCAGCCCGTCGGCCAGCGCTTCGTAGCTCAGCACCAGGCGATGGCGCAGCACGTCGCTCACCAGGTCCATCACGTCTTCGGGCAGCGCGTAGCTGCGGCCCCGCAGCATGGCCAGGGCCTTGGCGCCTTCGATCAGGCCGATGGTGGCGCGCGGGCTGGCGCCGAAGTTGATGTACTTGGCCAGGTCGCCCAGGCCGTGTTTGGCCGGCGTGCGGGTGGCACTCACCAGCTTGACGGCGTATTGCACCAGCGAGGGGTCGACATACACCTTGCGGCACTGGTGCTGCAGCTCCGCCAGCTGGGTGGTGCTGGCGATGGCTGAGACGGTGACCGGGTCGCCGGTCACCCGCTCGACGATCACGAACTCTTCTTCTTCGCTCGGGTAGTCGACCAGCACCTTCATCATGAAACGGTCAACCTGCGCTTCGGGCAGCGGGTAGGTGCCTTCGGTTTCGATCGGGTTCTGTGTGGCCATCACCAAAAAAGGTGAGGGCACCTTGTGGGTTTCGCCGGCAATGGTGACCTGGCGTTCCTGCATCACTTCAAGCAGCGCGCTCTGCACCTTGGCCGGCGCGCGGTTGATCTCATCGGCCAGCAGCAGGTTGGCAAACACCGGCCCGAGCGAGGTGGCAAATTCTCCGGTTTTCTGGTTGTAGATGCGCGTGCCGATCAGGTCGGCCGGCACCAGGTCAGGGGTGAACTGGATGCGTTTGAAGTTGCCACGCAGGGTGGTGGCGAGCGTCTTGATGGTGATGGTCTTGGCCAGGCCGGGCACCCCTTCCACCAGCAAGTGGCCCTGCGCCAGCATGGCCACCATCACCCGCTCCAGAAAACGGTCTTGCCCAACAACAACGCGCTTCACCTCGTAGAGGATCTGCTCCATCAAGGTGGCGGTGGGGCTCGGCTCAGATTTACTCATGTGGTCTTTCAATCAGAACGGTGGCATGCCCGCCGCAGCGGCCGCGTTTTCGATGGGGACAGCAAAACCAATGCCGATGAAAGTGCGCGCCTCCGACGGGTTGAGGATGGCGGTGACGATGCCGACCACGCTGCCGTCCATGGTGACCAAGGGCCCGCCCGAATTGCCCGGGTTGGCGGCGGCGTCGAACTGGATCAGGTTGGTCAGCTTGCGCGCACCCTGCGGCGAGCGGAACTCGCGCTTCAGCCCCGACACCACGCCGCCCGACACCGAAGGCCCGATGCCGAACGGGTAGCCCACGGCGATGACTTGGTCGCCCGGCTGCAGGTCACTGGTGGAGCGCATGGTGGCGGCCACCAGGTCGTCGGGAATCACCCGCGCACGCAGCACCGCCAGGTCGTGCTCGGCCTGCACACCCACGATGGTGGCCTCGGACTCGCTGCCGTTCGCAAAGGTGACCTTCAGCCGCTTGGAGCCGGCGACTACATGCAGGTTGGTGAGGATGGTGCCGTTGTCCACGATCACCACGCCGGTGCCGGTGGCGTGTTTGCTGCGCGTGGGTGAGTCGTCGTCGGTGCCAGGCTTCTTCTTGGCCTTGCCGGGCGCCGGGCTGGGCGAATCGTCGACTTCGCTGTCACCTTCCACCAGCACGATCGACGGTGCGATGGCGCCATAGGCCTTGGCATAGGCCGACGGCAGCGGGTCTTTTTCGAGCGCGCGGCGCACCGCGGCGTCAATGTGTTGCTGGGTCAGGGCTTGCTGCGTGGGCAGGAAGCTGCGCGCCGTCAAGGCGGCCATCGCCACCAGCATCAGGCCCATCACGAGCCAGGCCGTGCGCTCTCGGCGCGACGTGCGGGGTGGCAAGGTTTTGGCGAGGGGCGGCGGCGCCGCATCGGCGGCAGGCGGGGGTGCTGCGGCCTGTCGCGGCGAACGGCTGTAAAGCGGAGCCTTTCTCATGCCTGCCACCTCCACACGGGTGTTCACGTGGAACCGGGAGCCGGCCGGGAAATGCCTGCCGACGACACACACACCGTATCACGGAGGCTGCCTTTGTGCACGGCCAGGGCATGATGGCGCATGACCTGGATCGACACCCACTGCCACCTCGACGCCGCCGAGTTCGGCGCCGACCGCAACGCCGTGGTTTCCCGCGCCCGCGCTGCTGGTGTCAAGCAGCTGGTGTTGCCCGCGGTAGCGCGCAACAACTTCGACACCGTGCGCGCCCTGGCCCATGAGCACGGCCTGGCTTATGCGTTGGGCATCCACCCTTTGTGTGTGAACGATGCCGCAGAAAGTGACCTCGCTGCGCTGCGTGAGGCCCTGGCCGCGCACCGCCACGACCCCCGCTTGGTGGCCGTGGGAGAGATCGGCCTGGATCACTTTGTGCCCGGGCTCGATCAAACCAAGGCAGAGCACTTTTATGCCGAACAACTCAAGCTCGCCCAAGCGGCCGGCCTGCCGGTGATCCTGCACGTGCGCCGCTCGGCCGATGCCTTGCTCAAGCACCTGCGGCGCATTCCGGTCTGCGGCATTGCCCATGCCTTCAATGGCAGCCAGCAGCAGGCAGACACCTTTGTCGCCATGGGTTTTAAGTTGGGTTTTGGTGGAGCGATGACCTTCGAGCGTGCGCTGCAAATTCGCCGCCTCGCGCAGCAACTGCCAGCCGAGGCGCTGGTGCTCGAAACCGATGCGCCCGACATTCCACCGCATTGGCTTTACCGCAGCGCCGAGCAGCGTGCGGCTGGCGAGGTGGCGCGCAACGAGCCAGCCGAGTTGCCACGCATCGCCGCCACACTGGCCGAACTGCGCGGCTGGACACTGGCGCAAACCGCACAGGTGTGCGCAGCGAATGCCTGGGCCGCTTTGCCGCGCCTGGCCGCCTTGGCAGATTGAACGGACGATGCTGATACCGACGCACACGCACACGCAGACGCAGACGCTCTTGCAGGGCCTGAGCCCGGTGATCGACAGCCGCACGCGGCTTGTTGTGCTGGGCAGCTTCCCCAGCGTGGCGTCTTTGCAGGCCGGCGAGTACTACGCCCACCCGCGCAACCACTTCTGGCCGCTGTTGTCGGCCCTCTGGGGGGTTGACCTGCGAGCCTTGCCATACCGCGAGCGCTTGCAAGCGGCGCTACATCGCGGTCTAGGCATCTGGGATGTGTATGCCCATTGCCGCCGCGAGGGCAGTCTCGACAGCGCCATTCACGATGCCGAGTTCAACGACCTGGCCGGTTTGAAGCAGCTGGCGCCGCAACTGCAGGCGATTGCCCACAACGGTGGAGAATCGGCCCGCGCCATGCGCTTCACCCGATCGCTCGGTGTGCAAGTGTTGCGCCTGCCCTCGACCAGCCCGGCCAACGCCTCCTGGCGCTTCGAGCGCAAGCTGGCGGCCTGGCGCGAAGGCTTCACCACGGTTGGGATTGCATGAAGAAAAAAAGTGACAAGCGCGCCGACATGGCACCCGCCACCTTGTCTGAATTTGAAGGCGTGCGTTACCTGCACCTGGGCACCCCCTGGGTGCAGGGCGCCATGCGCGTGCGCAAGCCGCACACCATCGAGCTCGATTACGTGCAGCGCATGATGGTGTGGATGCTGTTCCGAGAAGGGGGCAAGCTGACCAAGGGCCACGCCGTGCAGCTGGGCCTGGGCTCGGCGGCTATCACGCGCTTTTGCCACCGCAACCTGCGCATGAAAACTACTGCGGTGGAACTCAACCCGACCGTCATCACCGCCTGCCGCTTGTGGTTTCACCTGCCGGCCGACGACAAACGCCTGGCCGTGCTGAACCATGATGCCGCCGACTACGTGGCCGACCCGGCGCATGCCGAGACCGCCGACGTGCTCAACGTTGATCTTTATGACCACGATGCCGCCAGCCCCGTGCTCGACGACCAAGACTTTTACGACGCTTGCCAGCGCTTGCTGGCCGATGGAGGTGTGATGACGGTCAACCTGTTCGGGCGTGACGCGAGTTTTGAGAAAAGCGCGAGCCGCATCGCCGCCGCTTTCGGGCCCGATGCGGTGCTCTCGATGCAGCCCACGAAAGAAGGCAATACGGTGGTCATCGCGGTGAAGAACCTCGACTTTCCTGACCGCGACCTGCTTGCTGCGCGCGCTGAAAACATTGAAACTCGCTTCGGCCTGCCGGCGCGCAAGTGGTTGCGCATGATTCGAGCATTGCCAGAGTTGACACCATGACCACTGCCGCCTCTCCAAGCACGTCGCCCAAGCCCCACAAGCCCACCACCCACCCGGCGGGCCGGCTCGAATGGAAACGCCTGCTGCGTTGGCTGCTTGAAGACGGCATCATCAGCGCCACCATGTACGAGCAGACCTCGCACCGCTTTGCCGCGGGCCAGAGCGTGCAGCACCCTTTGGTGCGCCTGGCCAATGCCGAGCTGATGAATGCCAAGACCGGCAAGCCGCTCGACATCGAGATGCTCACCGAATGGCTGGCCGGCCACTGCGGCATGCCTTATTTGCGCATTGACCCGCTCAAGGTTGATGTGGGCCGCGTGGCCGATGTGATGTCGATCACCTACGCCGAGCGGCGCCGCGCGCTGCCGCTGCAGTTTGGCCTCAACGACGTGACGGTTGCGACCAGCGAGCCCTTCGACCTGGGCTGGGTGCCCGAGATCGAGGCCCACACCCGCAGGGCGCTCAAGCTGGTGGTGTGCAACCCGATCGACGTGGTGCGCTTTACCACCGAGTTCTACACACTGCAGCGTTCGGTGCGCAACGCCATCAAGACCGGCGAGATGGCCGCCACCGCGAGCTTCGAGCAGCTGGTGGAGCTTGGGCGCAGCAACAAGCAGCTCGACGCCAATGACCAGGGTGTCGTGCAGGTGGTCGACTGGTTGTGGCAATACGCCTTCGACCAGCGCGCAAGTGACATTCACCTGGAGCCGCGGCGCGACCTGAGCGTGATCCGCTTTCGCATTGACGGCGTGATGCACACCGTCTACCAGGTGCCGCCCGGTGTGATGAACGCGATGATCGCGCGCGTCAAGCTGCTCGGCCGCATGGACGTGGTCGAAAAGCGCCGCCCGCTTGATGGCCGCATCAAAACACGCAACCCGCAGGGTGATGAAGTCGAAATGCGTTTGTCGACCCTGCCCACGGCGTTTGGCGAAAAGATGGTGATGCGCATCTTCGACCCCGACACCACCGTCAAGCAGCTCGACGCGCTCGGCTTTGGCAGCCACGACGCGCAGCGTTGGGAGTCGCTGGTGTCGCGCGCGCACGGCATCATTCTCGTGACCGGGCCCACCGGCTCGGGCAAGACCACCACGCTCTACTCCACGCTGCGCCGCCTGGCCACCGACGAGGTCAACGTCTGCACGATCGAAGACCCGATCGAAATGATCCAGCCGGCCTTCAACCAGACCCAGGTGCAGCCGGCGCTTGATCTCAACTTCGCCGAAGGCCTGCGCGCACTGATGCGGCAAGATCCAGACATCATCATGGTGGGCGAAATCCGCGACCTTGAAACCGCCGAGATGGCCATTCAGGCCGCGCTCACCGGCCACCTGGTGTTCAGCACCTTGCACACCAACGATTCGGCCTCGGCCATCACGCGCCTGGCTGACCTCGGGGTGCCGCCTTATCTCATCGGCGCCACCGTGATCGGTGTGCTGGCGCAGCGGTTGGTGCGCACCTTGTGCCCGAACTGCAAGCAGCCAGACGAGGCGACCACCGCAGAGACGATCGACGAAGTGATCAAGCCCTGGCGCATCAACGGCAGGGTCTTGCCCTACAAGCCTGTGGGCTGCCTGGAGTGCCGCATGACCGGCTACCGCGGCCGTGCGGGCTTGTATGAACTGCTCAGCGTGACCTCTGGAGCGATGGCGTGCATCCACCCCACGCCCGACATCTCGAAGCTGCGCAAACAGTCGCTGAGCGAAGGCCTGCGGCCGCTGCGGCTGGCCGGTGCGATGAAGGTGGCCGAAGGCCTGACCACCATCGAAGAAGTGTTGCGCTCCACACCTGCGTGGGACGTGTGAACACGCTTCTGAATCTCGCCTGAACGTCGTTCGCTCTGCGGAACGCTACGTGTAAACCACACGCGGTGTGCGGGGTGTTGCTGCCTAGAATGAAACGCTGCAATGAACCGCTGTCAGAGCGCACGTGAGGAGCAACGCCTTGAAGATCAAGAGCGAAAAAGATTTCTGGTCCGGCATCATGTTTTTGGTGGTCGGCATCGTGTTCGCGGTGGGGGCCACCAACTACAGCATGGGCACCGGCGCACGCCCCGGGCCGGGTTACTTTCCGCTGATCTTGAGCGTGATCCTGGCCATCATCGGGGCGGTTGTGCTCTTCAAGGCGCTCACCATCGAGACCGAAGGTGGCGACCGCATCGGCAAGATCGCCTGGCGCCCGCTGCTGGTGATCGTGGCGGCTATCACGGTCTTCGGCGCGTTGTTGCCGCGCCTGGGTTTGTTGATCACGATTCCGGTGCTGATTGTGATGGTCAGCTTTGCGGGCGACGAGTTCAAGTGGCGCGGTGTGATCATCGCTTCGGTGGTGCTGACCGTGTTCTCGTGGCTGATCTTCGTGGCGGGTCTGAACCTCACCATCCCGCTGTGGCCGTCCTTCCTCGCGAAGTGACGCGGCCCGTCGACAGAACACAAGGTTGAACCATGGATCTGCTCAGTAATCTCGCGTTGGGTTTTGGTGTTGCGTTCACCCTCCAAAACCTTTTGTACGCATTCGCCGGCTGCGTGCTCGGCACACTGATCGGCGTGTTGCCTGGCCTCGGCCCGGTGGCCACCATCGCGATGCTGTTGCCCTCGATCTATGGGCTCGACGCCACCCCGGCCCTCATCATGCTGGCTGGCATCTACTACGGTGCGCAGTATGGTGGCTCGACCACCGCCATCCTGATCAACGTGCCGGGGGAGTCGTCGTCGGTCGTGACCGCCATCGATGGTTATCAGATGGCACGCCAGGGCCGCGCTGGCGCTGCGCTGGCCGCTGCCGGGCTGGGCTCCTTCTTCGCCGGCTGCGTGGGCACCATCATCATTGCGGCCTTCGCCCCGCCGCTCACCGAGCTGGCCTTCAAGTTTGGCCCGCAAGAGTATTTTTCGCTGATGGTGCTGGGCCTGATCGGTGCCGTGGTGCTGGCCTCGGGCTCGCTGCTCAAAGCAATCGGGATGATCATCCTGGGCCTCACCCTGGCGCAGATCAACACCGACGTGATCTCGGGCACGGCGCGCTACAGCTTTGATATTCCCGAGCTCACCGACGGCATCGGCTTTGTGGTGATCGCCATGGGCGTGTTCGGCTTCGGCGAAATCATCGCCAACCTGGGCCAGCCTGCCGAACACCGCGAGGTGTTCACCAAAGATGTGAAGGGCCTGTGGCCCACCAAACAAGACTTCAAGGAGGCCTGGCCCGCGGTGGTTCGTGGCACGGCGCTCGGTTCCTTGCTCGGCATCCTGCCCGGGGGCGGTGCGCTCTTGTCCTCTTTTGCCTCCTACACCCTTGAGAAGAAGCTCGCCGGCGCGAGTGGCCGCTTTGGCAAGGGCGACATCCGCGGTGTGGCGGGCCCCGAGTCGGCCAACAACGCCGGTGCGCAGACTTCGTTCATCCCGATGCTCACACTGGGCATCCCGCCCAATGCCGTGATGGCGCTGATGGTGGGCGCGATGACGATCAAGGGCATCCAGCCCGGCCCGCAGGTGATGACCAGCAACCCAGAGCTGTTCTGGGGGCTGATCGCCTCGATGTGGGTCGGCAATGCGATGCTCATCATCCTGAACCTGCCGCTGATCGGCATCTGGATCAAGCTGCTCACTGTGCCCTACCGTTTTCTCTTTCCGGCCATCACGCTCTTTTGCTGCATTGGCGTTTACACGCTGAGCAACAACAACTTCGACGTCTACATGACGGCCCTCTTCGCGGTCATCGGGTATCTCTTCTACAAGCTGGGTTGCGAAGGAGCGCCTTTGCTGCTGGGCTTCATCCTCGGGCCCATGATGGAAGAAAACCTGCGCCGCGCGCTGCTGCTGGCCCGCGGTGACTGGAGCACCTTCATCGTGCGCCCGCTGTCGGCCGGCCTGTTGATCGCTGCCGCGCTGATGGTGGTGGTGGTGATGTTGCCTTCGGTCAAGAAGAAGCGTGAAGTGGCCTTCGTGGAGGATTGAGCCCCCCAGTCGCTGCGCTCCTGCCCCCAAGGGGCTCCGCCTGGCGGCCCGGCAAGGGCGGTTCCGCGGGCGTCACTCTCTGACGCTTCGCTGCGCTCGCTGCTTTCCGTTCGGCGCCAAACTTGCAAGAGTGCTTCGCTACCATTGTTCGTTGCACAGGAGCCTTGCATGAGTACTCTTTTCGACTGGACTGCCGGCTACACCACCCAGCGCCTGCCCGTCTTCGGGCGCAACGTCGTCGCCACCTCGCACCCGCTGGCCGCACAAGCCGGCCTGCGCATGATGCTCAAAGGCGGCAACGCGGTTGACGCGGCGATTGCCGCCGCAGCCGCCATGACCATCGTCGAGCCGGTGAGCAATGGCCTGGGGTCTGATTCCTTCTGCATCTTGTGGGACGGGCACCAGCTGCATGGCCTCAACGCCTCGGGTCGCGCACCGAAAGCCTGGACACCCGAGTACTTCAAGAACAAGTACGGCGCTGATGCCAAAACCCCGCCCGCGCGCGGCTGGGACAGCGCCACCGTGCCCGGCGCCGTGGCCAGCTGGGTGGCCTTGAGCGAACGTTTCGGCAAGCTGCCATTTGCCGACCTGCTGGAGCCCGCCATCGAGATCGCCGAGCGCGGCTACGCCATGCCGGTGGTGGTGCAACAGAAATGGGCTGCGGCCGTGCCGGTGCTGCTGGATCAACCCGGTTTTGCCGAGGCCTTCATGCCGCGTGGCCGTGCACCCCATGTGGGCGAGCTGTTTCGTTTCACCGAGGCGGCCAAGTCGCTCAGGCTGATCGCGCAGAGCAAGGGCGCGGCTTACTACGGCGGCGAGATTGCCGAAGCTGCCGCAAAACACGCGCGCAGCCATGGCGGCGCCATCACCGTGGAAGACTTTGCTGCCTACCAGCCTGAGTGGGTGACTCCCTTGGGCAAAAACTACGCTGGCCACACGCTGCATGAGATCCCGCCCAACGGGCAGGGCATCTCGGCGCTGATGGCGCTGGGCATCTTGTCGAACTTCGATCTGGCGTCGATGAAGGTCGACAGCGTTGAGTCGCAGCACCTGCAGATCGAGGCCATGAAGCTCGCCTTCGCCGACATCTACCGCTATGTGGCCGAGCCTTCCAGCATGGAGGTCACCGCCGATCAACTGCTCGACGACGCCTACCTCGCTTCGCGCGCCAAGCTCATCGACATGAAGCGCGCCCAAGACTTTGGTGCCGGCAACCCGGTGAAGGGCGGCACCATCTACCTCACAGCTGCCGACGAGAGCGGCATGATGGTCAGCTTCATCCAGAGCAATTACATGGGGTTTGGTTCGGGCGTGGTGGTACCGGGTTATGGCCTGTCGATGCAGAACCGTGGCCACGCCTTCAGCCTCGATGCCAAGAGCGCCAACCTGGTGGCCCCAGGCAAGCGCCCCTTCCACACCATCATTCCCGCCTTCCTCACCAAGGATGGCAAGCCGGTCATGAGCTATGGCGTGATGGGTGCCAACATGCAGCCGCAAGGCCACATGCAAACGCTGGTGCGCATGCTCGACTACCAGCAGAACCCGCAAGCCGCTTGCGACGCGCCACGCTGGCGCTTCAACCAGGGGCTTGAGATCAACGTCGAGAGTGCAATGAACCCGGCCACCGTGCAAGGCCTGGCCGAGCGTGGCCATGTGATGGAAGTGATCCAGGACTCGTACCAAGACTTCGGCGCCGGCCAGTTCATCTGGTGCCTGGGTGACCCGGCGGTCGAAGGTTATGTGGCCGCGAGCGACCCGCGCCGTGATGGGCAGGCGGTGGCGTTCTGAGCATGGGTACTTCTTCGGCGGCGGCCGCGCAGGCTGCGGCGCAGCGCGCGCTGTGGCCCGGCGTGGTCATGGCCGTGTTGGGTGCGGTGGCCTTCTCGGGCAAGGCCATCATCGTCAAGCTCGCCTACCGCTACGGCGTGGATGCGGTCACGTTGATCATGTACCGCATGCTGTTTGCGCTGCCGATGTTTCTGCTGCTGTCGTGGTGGTCGGGGCGCGGCAAGCCGGCGCTCACGCGGCGAGATTGGCTGGTGGTGAGTGGCCTGGGTTTCAGCGGTTATTACCTGGCGAGCTTTCTCGACTTTGCCGGGCTGCAATACATCACCGCAGGCCTGGAGCGGCTGATCCTGTACCTCAACCCCACGCTGGTGCTGGCGCTCGGGGTGCTGCTGTTCAAGCAGAAGGT
>JBKJJF010000237.1:0-9820 GCA_046598195.1 Rhizobacter sp.
CTTTGTGGGCGTTGACGACGCCGAGGTGCGGCGCCAGGTCAAGGCGCCCATGCTGCGCTACCTGGCCAGCTCGGCCAACCTGGTGGGCAGCTACACGGCCTCGGTGTCGTTCTTCCACAAGCAGTGCGCTGCGTCTTCGGCGCCGACCCGACCCGACGACCTGAACGACGCGCTCGAGTTTTCGTTCGAGCGCTACTACGCCACCAGCTCCCTGCTCGGCACCATGGACGCCTGCCTGGAGATGACCGACAAGCTCAAGGCCATCGAGGTCGATGAGGTGGCCTGCCTGATCGACTTCGGCGTTGATGCCGACACCGTGTTGGCCGCCTTGCCGGCGCTCGACGAGTTGCGGCAGCTGGCGCAGATTTCGAGCACTGAAGAGATGGGGCTTGCGACGGCGTAGCCCGAATGATGCCGGGGAGCAGTGTCTATGGCGCTGCTCCTTGCTGGTGGGCATGCAGCTGCCGCGGCGTCAACCCCGTCACGCGCCGGACCAAGCGCCACAGCGCCGTGGCGGCGTCGTAGCCCACCCCAGGCGGTTGGTGTTGACGGTGCGAGCCGGCTCCAGCTCGCGCAGGCTGGCTGCCAGCCACCACGAGGTGGTGACCTTTCGCCACGTGAGCCAGCCTTCCGCCCGCAATAGGAACGCGGCCGAACACCACGCTGTCACCCTACCGCCACGCTTGGCGTGCGTGCGCAGCGCGCGTCTCGATACCAGAGCGGCTGCTTGCCGCAAGCGTTAGTGGGCCTTGCTGGTGGTGCCAGCCTGAGACCGGGAAGCACCCAGATTCGCCCCGGCCGGCGTGAAAATTTCGCCCGCGGAGTTGACCGCCGTCGAACAGCGGTTTCACCGTGACGACCTCAGCGTCTTGGCCTACCGCTTTGCCGGCGACCGCGTTTTTATGCCGCAACGATATGCCGCCTATGCCAAGGCGCTCGGCGAGCGCTTTGTGCCCCGCGTGCTGCCAGGCAGCGCGGCCACCCCGGACACACCGCCGTTCTTCGCCCGCTATGTCAATACGCCGCACAGCGTGATCACTGAACGCCTGATCGACGAGGCAGGTCAGCCCACCGCGGCAGGCCAACCCAGTCAGACCGGTGGACGGGTGACTTAAGTCATTCCGGTGAAAAGCATGTCTTGCAGGGCGGCCCTGCACCGCACCGTTCGACGACGTGCTTCGATTCGACACCCACCCACCACACATGACGAAGTTGGCGCAACAACGCCCCGCGAGGGCGCTTCACTCATATGCGGGGGGCTGAAACTCGCGGGTTTCGGAGCATTTCGGGCCATGATTCGAACCCGAATCTTTGCAATTGCAGCCAGCCGGCCTGAAGGAGATATTTTTTGAACATCATGGGACTTAGCGGCTTCGACAATGCCGTCACTTTCAAACGACGCCATTTCCCTGACCTTGAGAAGCGCGCCTACCGCATCGCCCAGGGTTTTGACTCCGCTGCCGTGCTGTTGCGTGACGGTGCGGTGCAGTTCGGTATCGCTGAAGAGCGCATCACGCGTGAAAAGGCGACCGGCGCTTTCCCGGTGCAATCGATCCAGGCCTGCCTGGCACATTCGCGCCTCAAGGCTGGCGAGATCGATGTCGTGGCCCACGCCTTCAACTACGCGCCGCACAAAGCCGGCATGCAGGAAGAGACCTACTACCGGGAGCAGTACAACGAGGTCTACGACCCAGTGCTGCAGGTGCAACGCCTCGAAGCGGCCTTCCCCGGTGTCGATTGGGCCGGCCGCTTTGTGGCCGTGCCCCACCACCTGGCCCACGCGGCCAGCGCGTTCTACCAAAGCGGGTTCTCCGAGTCGCTGGTTCTGGTGAGCGACGGCATGGGTGAGACCGACAGCATGACGGTCTGGACCGCAGGCAAGGGTGCTGACCTGCAGCTCATCGGTTCGGTGCCGGCCTTCCACTCACTGGGTGTGCTGTACAGCGCTTTCACGCTGTACCTCGGCTTCGACTTCAACATGGACGAGTACAAGGTCATGGGCCTGGCGCCGTTCGGCGACAAGCGCAAGTACTTCAACCAGGTGATGGAACTGGTGCGCCTGAAAGACGACGGCACCTACGCCATCCCGTTGTTCGCCCAGAACAAGACCCTGCTCGAACGTGAAACGCATGCCGGCGTGATCCAGGCGCTGGTCGAAAAATTCGGCCCGGTGCGCACGCCTGAAGGCGAGATGACGCAGCACTACAAAGACCTCGCTGCTGCAGTGCAGGCCGTGCTGCAAACCGTGCAACTGCACGTGCTGCGCCACTTCGCCACCAGCACCGGCATCGAGCGTGTGTGCATGGCCGGCGGCGTGTCGCTCAACTGCACGGCCAACGGCATCATCAAGCGCAGCCGCTTGTTCAAAGACGTGTTCATCCAACCCGCCGCAGGCGACGACGGTGCCGCGCTCGGGGCGGCCCTGTACGTGCAACACACCCGCAAGCCCGGCACACCCGCGCCGCGCATTGCCGCGCCGCTGTGGGGCCCGGAATACGGCCACGACGAGATCGAGACCCTGCTCAACTCGCGCACCGACATTGACGTGCAGCGCTTCGACAGCTTCGACGCCCTCACCGCTGCCACCGCCGAGCGCCTGGAGCGTGGCGAGATCCTGGGCTGGTTCCAGGGGCGCATGGAATTCGGCCCGCGTTCGCTGGGCTGCCGCAGCATCATTGCCGACCCGCGCCCGGATGGCATGCGCAACCGCGTCAACATGTTGATCAAGAAGCGCGAAGGCTTCCGCCCGTTCGCGCCTGCCGTGGTTGCCGAGCGCGCCACCGAGTACTTCGAGATCGATGCCGGCGACGAAGAGACTTTCGCGCACATGCTGTTCGTGCTGCCGGTGCGCCCCGCCTACCGCGACAAGCTGCACGCCATCACCCACATCGACGGCACCGCGCGTGTGCAGACCGTGACGCGTGAAACCAACCAGCGCTTCTACGACCTGCTCAAGGCCTTTGAGGTGAAGTCTGGCGTTCCGATGTTGCTGAACACCTCGTTCAACGTGCGCAGCCAGCCGATCGTGTGCACGCCGACCGAGGCGGTGGACACCTTCCTTTCGGCCGGTCTGTTTGCCCTGGTGATCGACAACTTCATCGTGACAGCCAAAAAATGACGCCACCCGATCTCGCCAGCCAGACTGCCTATTGGAAGAAACAGGTCGCGGCCGCCGCGCCTGCGTTTGAATGGCCGATCGATCGTGCGCGCATGCCTGCGCCGTCGTTCTTGCGCGAGACCGCAACGCATGCCGTTGCAGCCCAGCGCTGGAGTGCGGTGCGTCAACTGGGCTCGGCCATGTCGATCGAGCCCTTCACCCTGGTGCTTGCCGCGACTGCGCTGCTCGCCTATCGCTACAGCGGGCAAGACGACCTGTGGATCGGCAGCGCCGCCACCGCGCGCAACGAAGATGGCAGCGAGCGTGCCAACCTGGTCGGCTTGCGCATCGAAGTGCCGGCCGACGGCAGCGTGGCTGACTTCTTGGCCAGCGTGCAGCGCTCCGTGGTCGCCGCGGGCGAGCGCCGCGACCTGCCGTTTGCCACCGTGGCCGCCGCAGCCGGCGCGCCGCTGTTCCGTACCCTTGTTTTGCCCGAAGGTGTGAGCAGCCCCCTGTGGCAGGGCGCCCAGGCACCCAACCCGCAGCGCATGGGTTCGCATGCCGCCGACTGCGACTTCGTGCTGTCGGTCGCTGCACAAGGCGATGGCATCGAGCTGCGGGTGCAGTACGACCCTGATCTCTTCGAAGCCACCACCGTCGAGCGCCTGCTCGGCCAGATCGACACCGTGCTGGGCGCCATCGCGACCAGCGCTGACCTGCGGCTGCTGGCCGTGCCACTCGTCACCGAGGCCGAGCGTGCACGCCTCGTCAGCGACTGGAACCGCACCGAGCGCGACTACGACCGCCACACCACCGTGCAGGCGTTGATCGAAGCGCAGGCCAAAAAAACCCCCGCCGCGCCGGCACTGGTGTTCGCCGGCGAGACGCTCAGCTACGCTGAGCTCGACGCTGCTGCCAACCGCCTGGCCCATTTGCTGATCGCCAAGGGCGTAGGCCCCGACGTGCCGGTGGGCGTGTGCACCGAACGCTCGGCCACGATGGTGATTGCCGTGCTCGCCGTGCTGAAGGCCGGTGGTGCGTACATCCCGATGGACCCGAGCTACCCAGCACAGCGAATCGCCTACATGGCAGAAGACTCGCACGTGCGCCTGGTGCTCGCCGACCGCGACATCGCCGGCCTGAGCGCCGAGGTGCTGCGCGTCGAATCGATCCCTGAAGCCGACCAACCGGCCACCAGCCCGGGCGAGCGCTCCAAGGCGGGTGACCTCGCCTACCTCATCTACACCTCGGGTTCGACCGGCAACCCCAAGGGGGTGATGGTCGAGCACCGCAACGTCGTCAACTTCTTCGCCGGCATGGACGACCGCCTCGGCACCGAGCCGGGCATCTGGCTGGCGGTAACGAGCTTGTCGTTCGACATCTCGGTGCTCGAACTGCTGTGGACGCTGAGCCATGGTTACCAGGTGGTGCTGTATGCCTCGCGGCCCGCACCGGTGCGTGGCGCCAAGGCCTCGACCATGGACTTCGGCCTCTTCTACTTCGCCAGCGACGAAGGCGACTACGCCAAGGCAAAAGGCCGTGAGAAGTACAAGCTGCTGCTTGATGGCGCCAAGTTTGCCGACGAGAACGGTTTCCACGCGGTGTGGACACCCGAGCGCCACTTCCACATCTTCGGTGGCATGTACCCCAGCCCGGCAGTGACCGCCGGTGCTCTCGCCATGCACACCAAGAACGTGCAAATCCGGGCCGGCAGCGTCGTGCTTCCCTTGCACAACCCTGTGCGTGTGACCGAAGAATGGTCGCTGGTCGACAACCTGTCCGAAGGCCGTGTCGGCATCTCGTTTGCATCGGGTTGGCAGCCCCAAGACTTTGCGATCGCACCGCAGGCTTACGCCGACCGCCACAACCTGATGTTCGAAAGCATCGAGACCGTGCGCGCCCTGTGGCGCGGCGAAGAGCGGGTGATGCCGGGTGGTGACGGCAAGCCCGTGCATGTGCTCACACGCCCGCGGCCGGTGCAGGCCGAGCTGCCGATCTTCGTCACGGCTGGTGGTTCGCCCGAAACCTTCCGACGTGCTGGCGAAATTGGTGGTGGCGTGCTCACCCACTTGCTGGGCCAGTCGGTTGAGCAGCTGTCTGAGCGCATTGCCATCTACCGCAAGGCCTGGCGCGACCATGGCCATGCCGGCGAGGGCCGTGTGGCCCTCATGCTGCACAGCTTCGTCTCCGACGACCCGGCCTTCGTGCGCAAGACCGTGCACGAGCCCTTGAAGAACTACCTCAAGGGCGCGGTGGGTCTGTTTGCGCCGGTGGCAGCGGCCAAGGGCCTGGACGTCAACAACCTCTCGCCCAAAGACCTGGACGATTTGGCCGAATTCGCCTTTGAGCGCTACTTCGAGACCAGCGGCCTGTTTGGCACACCTGAGACCTGCGCCCCGTTCGTGGCCAAGCTCAAGTCGCTCGGCGTTGATGAGCTGGCTTGCTTGCTTGACTTCGGCATTTCGGCCAACACGGTGCTCGACAACCTGCCTCACCTCGCTTCGCTGCGCCTCCTCTGCGGTGGTTTGCAGGCGGTCAATGCCGAGCCCTTGTCGGTGGGTGACATGCTGGAAAAGCACGCGGCGACCCATCTGCAATGCACGCCGTCGATGGCCAGCATGCTGATGGGTGACCCGGTGCAGGCGGCCTCGCTCGCTTCGCTCAAAAGCATGATGGTGGGCGGCGAAGCGCTCTCCGAAGCGCTGGCCTCGGAGCTGCGCGACGCCATGCCGCAAGGCCGTTTGACCAACATGTACGGCCCGACCGAAACCACCGTGTGGTCGACCACACACGATGTGGATGGCACACCCGGCGCGGTGCCCATCGGCAGCCCGATCGCCAACACCCAGGTCTACGTGCTCGACGCTGCGCTCAACCCGGTGCCCACCGGCGTGGTGGGCGAGCTCTACATTGGTGGCGAAGGGGTGACCCGTGGTTACTTCGAGCGCCCCGAGCTCAACGCCGAGCGCTTTGTGGCCGACCCCTTCACCGGCGCGCGCATGTACCGCACCGGCGACGTGGCGCGTTACCGCGCCAACGGCACGCTCGACTTCCTGGGCCGTGTCGACTTCCAGGTCAAACTGCGCGGCTACCGCATCGAGCTGGGCGAGATCGAGTCGGCCTTGCGCCGAGACGCTGCTGTAGCCGAAGCTGCGGTGATGGTTCATGAAGACACACCGGGTGACAAGCGCCTGGTGGCCTACATGGTCGCGCGCAGCGGCCGCGCCATCGACGTGGACGGCCTGCGCGCCCAGTTGCGTGCACAACTGGCCGAGTTCATGGTGCCGTCGGCGTTCATCGTGTTGCATGAGTTTCCGCGCACGCCGAACGGTAAGCTCGACCGCAACGCCTTGGCGCTCGCCGCGTTGGCTCAGTCCGAGTCGGTTGCCGCGATCGAAGCCCCTGTGGTGGGTGATGCCAGCAGCCATCGTGCCTCCAGCGGGCCTGGCTTGGCCGACCTGCAGGGTCAGATCGCGACCATCTGGCGCGAGGTGCTCAAGGTGTCGAAGGTGGGGTTGCGCGAAAACTTCTTCGACCTCGGCGGCCACTCGCTGCTGGTGGTGCACGTGCTGAACAAGGTGCGCGCGATCAGCAGCAAGGAAATTGCCGTGACCGACATGTTCCGCTTCCCGACGGTGGAGTCGCTTGCGGCTCACTTGCACGGCGAACCGGCGGGTGGTGACTCGGGCGAGCCGCGTTTGTCTAGCGCACAGCAGCGCGCGCAGCAGCGCCGTGACCGCATGCGCGGGGGCGCCGGGCGCGGTTGATGCTCGTTCTGCCGGTTTCCATTTTCGTTGGTGCAGAGGAAAAGACTCTGCTTATCGAGGCCGCAACTTGGCATTTTTCATAGGTGAGCCCAGGGTCGCGCCTCGCACCGTTCAGCCGAATTTTGGCTTGAGCGTTTTTGTGAAGACCGACGCCCCGCCGATGTCGCGCAGATCGACGGTCAGCTCGCCACTACCCGCGTCGATGTTGACTTCACCGAAAAACTGCAAGCCGGCATAAGGCGACAGGTTGATCTGGCCGGCGGGTGGCGCTTTGGAGAAAACCACCTGGGGGCCGAAGGTGTTGTCGAGCGTGTTCGGGCCGAAGCTGCCGGCGTTGAGCGGGCCGGAAACGAATTCCCAGAAACCGTCGAAGTCTTTGAACGCGGCTCGGCTCGGGTCGTAGTGGTGCGCGGCGCAGTAGTGCACGTCGGCGGTGAGCCAGACGGTGTTGCGCACATTGCGCTTGCGCAAGAAGCGCAGCAGCTCCGCGGTTTCGAGCTCGCGGCCCAGGGGAGCACCGTTGTTGCCGTTGGCAATGGCCTCCCAGCGGGTGGCGCCGGCAGCCGTCTGGCCGTCGCCGACGTTCAGGCCGATCGGCATGTCGGCGGCGATGATCTTCCACACCGCACGAGATTCGGCGAGGCCCTTCTTCAGCCACTCCAGCTGCTCCGGGCCGAGGAAAACGGTCTGCGAATCTTCTGTCGGCTGCAGGTTGTCGGTGTTCGGGCCGCGGTACGAGCGCATGTCCACCACGAACACGTCGAGCATCGGCCCGTGGTTGAACTTGCGGTAGACGCGCTGCGACTCGCGGGCGTCGAATGGGCGCATGGGCGCGTAATCGAGGAAGGCGCGCGTGCCACGGGCGGTGAGCAGCGGCACGTTCTTTTCGGTGTAACGCGCATCGGCTGACAGGTCTTTGGAGTCAGACCAGTTGTTGACGATCTCGTGGTCATCCCACTGCCAGATCTGCGGCACTTCGGCGTTGAAGCGGCGCACGTTGTCGTCGAGCAGGTTGTAGCGGTAGCGGCCGCGGAACTCGTCGAGCGTCTCGGCCACCTTGGCCACTTCGGGCGTGACGATGTTGGTCCACAGCTGACCGTTCTCTGCCGTGACCGACTCTCTGATCGGCCCGTCGGCGTAGATGTTGTCGCCGCTGTGAATGAAAAAGTGCGGCTCGCGCTGGCGCATGGCCTCATAGATCTTCATGCCGCCGAACGCGGTGTTGATGCCCCAGCCCTGGCCTGCAGTGTCGCCACCCCACTGGAAGCGGATGTCGCTCGCAAACTTGTGATGGCGCGCCGAGTCCCGGCCTTCGCTGTAAGGCAGGGTGGTAAAGCGGCCCACCACGGGCTCGCTGAGTGCGCGCGAGTTGTCTAGGCCCTGGAAGCTGACGCGCACGAACACTTCGCGCCCGCCGGGCAGGCCGGTCAGGTCTTGGCGAACGGTGAAGTCACCGGTTTCGAGCGCGTGGGGGCCAACAATCCGCCTTGCATTGCGAAACTGCTCGTCGAGGGACAGCTCCACGATCATGCGCGCGGGCCGGTCGCTGCGGCTCCACACCATGACGGCCCCCGCCTTCGGGTCACCGAGTTGCAGGCCTTGCAGGGCCAGGGGCCGTTCGCTGTCGGAGGTGATGATGGCCGGCGCGCCTTGCGCTACGGCCCAGCTCGGCACGGCGACGCCGCCGAGCGACACGGCGCCGACTTGAAGGAAACCACGGCGTGAAGGGTGCTTGATGTTCTTCATGAATGATCCTGGGTTGAAGTTGCAAACCGCGTCGCAGGGTGGTGGTCTGCCTGCCGACCAATCTAGAGATGCGCTGTGACCGTGGCGTGTTCACGCAAACGCGGAACTGATCCGAACAGGCGAGGCTCGTTCGTCAACGCAAGGGGGCTGCATGCCATGAGCAGACGGCTGCCGAACCCATGTTTCAGTCACCGCGGCGTTCTGCCGAGAACCACCTCTCATGCACTCATCGCAGGCATGCCCCGCACCGCAACGGCCGGCCTCACAAGTGCAGGGTTTGCCACCGGCTGTCCACAGGTTTGTCCCTAGCGACGGTGGATAACCCTGCGCAAGGATGGGGATGGGCGTGTCGCCGCAGCTTGAGCGCCTCGGCCACGTCGTCCCACGCCACGTACTTGAAGTTCTGCGGGCCGCTCGGCAGTTGCTTGAAGCCGTCTTGCACCACCAGCAGGCCGCGCGTGAAGCCGGGGCCGAATACCGGAGTGCGCAGCACGAAGGTACTCCTCAGTCTTTGCGCCGGAACGCCAGCAAGCCGGCCACCACGGTGAACGACACCACGATCAGCAGCATCAGAATAAGCCTGAGCGGCTTTCGGCAAACGGAATGCCGCCCACGTTCATGCCGAAGAGACCGGTCGTGATGTTGATGGGCAGCGCCAGCACCGTGACCATGGTCAAGGTGAAGAGGCTTCGGTTGGTCTGCTCGCTCACCTGGGCCGAGGTTTCTTCCTGCAGCAGCTTGATGCGCTCCTGCAAGGCGGCCAGGAGTGGAAAACTTTTCGGTCGATTGCCGCAGCTCGTCGAGGTCGTGCGCGGCGATCCACGGTGGCGGCTGCCGCAGAGCGCACGCCGTTCTTGACGGCCTCGCGCAGCCGGTCGATCGAGCGCAAGGGGTGGGCTCTGGCGCTGACGGCCACACGCTCGCTCACGCTCATCCACAGCGAGGCAATCTCCGAAGGGTCGAACGCGAACTCGTAGGCGACATCGTTGACGACAGCGATCAACGCGTCCTGGGCGTCTTCGATGCGCGTTGAGCGAGAGCCTTCGCGCAGCGCCTCGAAAAACTCGGGCGGCAGCGAGAGCTGGGCCTGCATCCAGGCCTCGGCTGACACATCGGTCGGGTCGAAGTGCAGCCAGATGAATTGCGAGCTGGCGGCCGGCGTGGTGCGAACCCACTCGTCGCGCTCTCGCTGCTACGGCGCTGTCTTCAG
>JBKJJF010000071.1:0-6909 GCA_046598195.1 Rhizobacter sp.
AGGAACATCTCAAGCACCAGGATGTAGACGTGGATCAAGGCCACCAGGCCAATGAGGATGGAGGCAATCAGCATTCGGTTCTCCTGTGGGGCGTCAAATTGTCAACTCGGCAGAGCCTGCTGTGCCGCCGGGGGCGGGCCAAGGGGGTTACGGCAGGCCGTTGCGGCCGTGCAGCCGAAAGCCCTCGCGCTCGCTCAGGCGCTCGTAGTAGGCCATCACCGCCGGCAGCTCCGGCTTGGCAAACGGCGCCACCACCCAGCGGTGGGTCGACAGGCCGAGCACGATGTCGGCCAGCGTGAAGCTGCTGCCTGCGGCATAGGCGCCGGTGTGGGCCAGCTGGCGCTCCAGAATGCCCATGTGGTGGTCCCAGCCCTCAACGCCGGCCTCGACGGCGGCCTGGTCGGTGTGGCTCGGGCTTTTGCGCACCAGCGCCATGAACACGTAGCGCCAGGCGTTGTTGAGCTCGGTGGCCTGCCAGTCCATCCACTGCTCGACCCGTGCACGCGCCTGCGGCTCGGTGGGCAGCAGGTCATGCCGCTGCGCGCGGCCGGCGAGGTAGCGGCAGATGGTGTTCGACTCCCACAGCACAAAGTTGCCGTCACGAATGACCGGCACCATGGCGTTGGGGTTCATGGCCATGAACTCGGGCGCCTGCGTGGCCTTGAAGCCCAAGCCCCATTGTTCGTGCTCATAGGGCAAGCCCAGCTCGGAGCACAGCCACAGTACTTTGCGCACGTTGATCGACGGTGACTTGCCCAGAATCTCAAGCATGGTGGCGTCTCCTCTTCAGTCGGGTTTGGATGCGTCGGCCTCGCACTGCGCCTGCAGCGTGGCCCAGCCGTCGGCGCCCAGCGCTTCCAGCGTCTGCATGTTGACCTCGTAGATTGTTTCGGCCGCGGGAAAGGCGGCCACCGCGCGGTCGATGCTGGCCTCGCGCAGCAGGTGCAGCGTGGGGTAGGGTGCCTGGTTGGTGGCGTTGGTCACGTCGTCGGCATCGGTGCCGGAAAATTGAAAACGCGGGTGAAAGCTCGCCACCTGCAGCACACCCTCGTAGCCCAGATTTGCCAGCAGATCGTCTGCCACACCGAGAAAGTCGTTGAAGTCCAGAAAGTCGTTCATCACCTGCGGGTGGATCAGCAAGCTGGTGTCAATCTCGGCCGGGTCAGCGTTGGCGAGGTGGTGCATCTCGTCGCCCAGCTCGGCCAGCAAGGCCTCGGGCGTGCTGGCCTCGCTCACCACGTAACGCACCTGGTTCTTGCTGTGCACGGCCTTGGCAAAGGGGCACAGGTTGAGGCCGATCACCGCGCGCTCAACCCAGGCGCGGGTTTGTGCAGTGGCTTGTTGGGGAGATGGTGTCATCGGGGGGCAGCGGGGGGGCGAGCGTTCAGGCGGGGCTACGAATGATGACAGCCTACCGCGACAATCGGCGCCCATGCTCACGCTCAAATACCTTGCTGGTTACCCACCCGAGCTGATCGCCCAGGCACAAGCCCTCATCGACCAGGGCCGCCTGGCCGAGACGCTGGCGCAGCGCTACGGCAGCGCGCACGAGGTGCGCACCGACCGCGCGTTGTACGACTACACCATGGCGCTCAAGAGCCGCTACCTGCGCAGCGCCGAGCCCTTGGCCAAGGTGGTGTTCGACAACAAACTGAAGATCGTGCAGCACGCGCTGGGCACCCACACCACGGTGTCACGCGTGCAAGGCAACCAGCTCAAGGCCAAGCGCGAGATTCGCGTGGCCAGCCTGTTCAAAGACACGCCGCCCGAGTTTCTGAAAATGATCGTGGTGCATGAACTGGCGCACCTGAAAGAGCGCGAGCACGGCAAGGCTTTCTACCAGCTGTGCGCGCACATGGAGCCGCAATACCACCAGTACGAGTTTGATTTGCGGCTGCACCTGACGGCGTTGGAGCTGTGAGGGAGGGGCGTCGCAAACCGAGCGCTTGAACGACACCTGCACATGAAGCGCGGCTACCGATGATCGGCGTCAGTGATAGTCCTCTTCGTGCTGGTGGCGCACCGCCAGCACGAAGACTTTCGACATATTGACGATCTCATACAACGCGACATACCCGATGCCTCCGAACGGGATGATCAATTCCCGCTGTGCTGGGTTCTGGGCCGCTTTGCGGAGGCTGAAGGGCGTGATCGCCAGCCGGTGCTGCACCGCCGCTCTGATAGCGTCGATCGCAGCTTGGGCGCGATCAAGGTCTTCGCTTGTGTCGGCTTGGTCGAGCAAGAAGTCAAAGAGGCCGTCCAGGTCAGCTTTGGCCGTAGGAGACAGCTCAACGACAAAATTCATCGGCCGAGCTTCTTGCGCCTGGCGTCAAGCTTGGATTGGAGTTTTTCCAGGACGGCCTCCACGGGCACCGAAACGCCCGTCTGGTGGTACTCCTCGGACGCCGCTTGTGCGCGCGCATGGAATGCAGTCTGGACGCGCCGGAAGCTCGCGATCTGCCTCTCTGACGTGCGCCTGTTCAACATGACGGCAGGGCTCGCTTCTCGGCCATTTGCTGCCGGTCGCAACGGACTCCTGTGCGGCATCTCGCCGGTACGTCGGGCATCAGGCGTTGCAGCTTGAGCAGCCCCGCTGCATCTGCACCGGCGGGCACTGGACCGAACCGTACGAACAGAACACGCAACAATCGCCTGCCTTCGGGCGCAGCACCGTCTTGCAGCCCTCACACTCGTAAAAGAACTGGCAGGCGTCGGTGGGCATGACTTCGCTTTTGACGTGGGCGCACTGCGGGCAAGTCAGTACCGATTCAAGCACTGGATCGGACGTCGTCACTTGCGAGCCTCCGAGGGAAAGCCAGCCTCGGTCGTGGCCTTGACCAGTGCCACGGTGCTGGTTCTATCGGCGTCGAATGTCACTGTTACCGTCTTCTTTTCGAAGTCGACGCGCGCCTGACTCACGCCGGAAACCTTCTCCAGGGACTTCTTGACCGTGACTGGGCACAGGCCGCAGGTCATGTTCTTCACATCGAGAACTGTAGTCTGGGGCGTTGCAGCAAACGCGGCCAGCGGCATCAGCGCGACAAACAGGGCGGAGAGCGAGTAACGCATGCGAAGTCCCTTCAAAGGAAAAGCGGAGCCAGCGAAGGCACCAACAGCAGCAGTGAGAGCGCCAGCACGACGGCCCAGAAGACCAACCTCTGGCGCTTGACGACGATCGGTTCGGCACATGCGGCACCCGGCTCGCAGACCTGCGGCTGCAAGTACAGGCGCCTGAACGCCAGAGCCAGGAACAGAAGCGTTGCGGCGATGAACAAGGGCCGCAGCGGCTCCAGCGCGGTCAAGTTGGCGACCCAGGCGCCGCCGATGCCCAGCATCAGCAGCACCAGCGGACCGACGCAGCAGACCGACGCACCGATGGCAGCCAGCGCCCCAGCGACCAGTGAACTCTTGAACTTGAGCGTTGGCATCCGCGTGTGTGAACGAATTTAGGGATGGTCAGTCTAGAGTCCGTACCATAGTACGGAGTCAAGGATGCGCAGCATGACCGAGATGACGATAGGGCGTCTGGCCGACGAAGCCGGTGTAAACGTCGAGACGATCCGCTACTACCAGCGCCGCGGATTGATGCAGGAGCCAGACCGGCCCATCAATGGACAGCGCCGCTACTCCATGGCTGTAGTCAAGCGCGTGCGCTTTATCAAGCGGGCGCAGGTGCTGGGCTTCACCCTGGACGAAGTCGGCAGCCTGCTTGAACTCGACGAGGCCCACACCTGCGCCGACACGCGAAAACTCGCTGCGAACAAGCTGCAAGTCATCGAAGGGAAACTTGCCGATTTGAATGCGATGCGCAAGGCACTCACAGCGCTGCTGCGCCAGTGCGATACAGGTTCGACCAAAGGTAGTTGCCCAATCATCCACGCACTGGCTGCCGACTGATGCAGGGTCGGTGGGATCGCCCGACGCTTGCTGTGCAGTGGCTGGCGGCGTTGCCAGTAGATCGCTTTGTGGCTGCGAGTTTCAGACTTTGGATGACCGCACCGGGTCGACTGCCGCCGCTCCGATTGCATGAAATCCACTCGCATGAGGAACAGATGGGCCCGTGCGCAAACAACGGCATCAACAGCGCTGGGTTCACAAGCGAATGTGAAGCGCGCCAGAGCCCGCTCAGCGCCGCGCCGATGCTGCTTTGCCTGGCCGCCCTTCCCACGGCAACATCAAAGTCAACAGCGTGAGCTGGTCGAACTCGGCCATGAACTCGTCGATCACCGCCTGCGGTTCGGCGCACAAGGCTTGGTCGGTGCGCAGGCCGAACTGCACGCACCCGGCATACGACATGAGGCTCACGCCCAGCCCAATGTTGCCCGGCGTTGGCACCCAGAAGATGACCTCGTGCACCTCGGCGCCACACAGGCGCAGCGGCGTGTCGGGGCCGCGCACGTTGGTGACGATGGCGGTGGTCTTGGCCTGGAACAATCCCATCAGTGCGTCTTGCCCCGGTTTGATCAGCAGGCCGGCGAGGGCCAGCACGCCGTAGGCGAGCACGGGCTGGTAGTTGTCTTTCAGATCGCCCATGCGGCGGCGCACTTCGAACACCCGCTCGACCGGGTTGTTGATGCCGATGGGCAGGAGCAGCGGCGCCAGCCCGAAGCGGTTGCCCAGCTCCCAAGGTGGGGAGTCGAGCGGGCGCAGGTTCACCGGCACCATGGCGCGGATGTCTTGGCCCGTCGGGTCGTCGCCCTGCTCGCGCAGGTAGCGGCCGATCGCGCCGGCCACGCAGGCCACCAGCACGTCGTTCACCGTGCAGCCGAGCGCGTAGCCCACGGCTTTCACTTGGTCCAGCGGCAGCGGCTCGCACCAGGCCACCCGTTTGTGGCCGGCCGAGCGGCCCTTGAGGCGGGTGGGTGAGTCGTTGGACATGAGCGCCAGGGCAGCGGCGTCGCTCACCGCTTGCTGGCCTTTTTTCAGCAGACCTGCCGCGTCTGACAGCAGCTGCCGCGGGTGCTGCAGTTGCTCCAGCGATTTGGCGCCCCAGTCGGCCACCGACTGCAGCGAGGCCAGCGACAACCAGTCGCCGGTGGTGCGCCCCGTGCTGCCGCGGTGTTCGGGTGGCGTCGGGCCGTCGTCGGTGATGGACATCATCACCGTGCTGAGTGCCACACCGTCGCCAATGCAGTGGTGCACGCGGCACAACAAGGCGCTGCCGTGGTCACAGTGTTCGATCAGGTGAAACCGCCACAGCGGGTGGGCGTGGTCGAAGGGCGCTGATGCCAACTCGCTGGCACGCTCTTGCAGGGCTTCGCGCTCACTTTGGCCGCGCCGGCGTTTGAGATTTTCAACCACCACGTGGCGGTGGATGTCAAAGCCGGGGTCGATCTCCCAGTCGCTCGACAAGGTGCCTTGCACCACCCGTTGGCGAAAGCGCTTGTACTTGAGCAGCTTGTCGCTCAGGCGCTGGCACAGCACGGCGTGGCTGATGCCGGGGCGCAGCATCCACACGCCCAAAATCACCATCTGGTTGACTTCGGTGTCGGTGCGAAGCCAGGCCGTGTCGACCACATCCATGGCCTCGGCTGCTGCCGAACCCATCATGATGCTTGCGCTCTGCTGCTGTTGCGCAGCTCGCGCCTGAGGGTCTTGCCGATGGCGCTCTTGGGCAGTGGCTCGGTACGGAACTCGACCGACCTGGGAATCTTGTAGCCCGTGAGTTGCTTGCGGCAGTGGTCGATCACCTGTTGCTCGGTCAACGACTCGTCTCGCCGCACGACGATGGCCTTGACCACCTCGCCCGACTTTTCGTCCGGCACACCGATGACTGCCACCTCGCGCACGCCGGGGTGGGCCGAGATCACGTCTTCGATCTCGTTGGGGTAGACCTTGAAGCCTGAGACGATGATCATGTCTTTCTTGCGGTCGGTGATCTTGAAGTAACCGCGCTCGTCCATGAAGCCCATGTCGCCGGTGCGCAGCCAGCCTTCTTCGGTGAACACTTGGGCGGTTTCGTCGGGCCGATTCCAGTAGCCCTTCATCACCTGAGGGCCGCGCACGCAGATTTCGCCCACGTCGCCCAGCGCCATCGGCGCGCCGTCGTCGTCGAGGATGGTGGCTTCAGTAGAGGGGATGGGCACGCCGATGGTGCCCGTCCAGTCTTTGATGTCGAGCGGGTTGGCAATCACCACCGGCGAGGTTTCGGTGAGGCCGTAGCCTTCGATGATGGCTGTGCCGGTGAGCGCCTTCCACTTTTCGGCCACCACACGCTGCACCGCCATGCCGCCGGCCGAGGTCATCTTCAGGTGGCGCACGTCCACGTCTGCGAAGGCCGGCGCTTCGAGCAACGCGGCATACAAGGTGTTGACCGCGATGATGCCGCTGAAGGGCACTTTCTTGAGCTCGCCAATGAAGGCCGGCAGGTCGCGCGGGTTGGTGATGAGCAGCACCTGCGCGCCGATCTTCATGAACACCAGGTTGGCCAGCAGCGCATACACGTGATAGAGCGGCAGCGGGATCACGCAAATCTCCTTGCCATCGCTCAGATCACGCCCGACCCACAGCGCCATCTGCTGCACGTTGGCCACCATGTTGCCGTGCGTCAGCATCACCCCCTTGGCCACGCCTGTGGTGCCACCGGTGTACTGCAGGAAGGCAATGTCGTCGTGCGTGAGCGTCACCTCGTCGAGCGTCAGTGAATGCCCTTCACGCAGCGTGGCGTTGAACTCGGTGGCACCGGCAATGCGCCACGCGGGCACCATCTTTTTCACGTACTTCACCACGGCGTTGGTGATGATTTCTTTCAGCAGCGGCAGCATGTCGCCCACCTCGGTGGTGATCACCGTCAGCTTGAGCGAGGTGTTTTTTTCCAGCACCTCTTGCAGCGTGTGGGCAAAGTTTTCCAGCACCACGATCACCTCGGCGCCCGAGTCGGTGAGCTGGTGCACCAGCTCGCGTGCGGTG
>JBKJJF010000093.1:0-4136 GCA_046598195.1 Rhizobacter sp.
CGGCGCAGGCGCTCGTCGCCGTCGAAGCCGAAGCTCGCGACCATCACTTCGAAGGTGACGAGCGCACCCACGTGGCTGAAAGTGGCGCCATCGAAGTCAAACCCCAAGGCCCCGCGCGGCGGTTTGAGCGGCTCTTTCAACCACACGAACCGAGCGTCGGCATCAATGAAGCGGCGCACAAACCAGGCGCAGGCCAGGCGGTCGACCCAGGGGCGCGCGCGTGTCGCCCAGCGTTTGCCGAGGTGCTGCTTCGGGTCGAGGCGGGCCAGGCCACCCGCACTGGGGCGCGGTTCACCCGGCGAGTAACGCGCATCAACATCACGCCGCACGCCGGCCAGGAAGGCCTGGGCCTGCTGCAGTGAGACGCCTGGAAAGTAGTCGATGCGCTGCACGCTGGCCAGCGCCTCGGCCAGGCTGCGCAGCTTGCGCCTGGCTTCGGGCTCGGCCAGCGCGGCCAGCTCGCCACGCAGCGCCTCGCCCGACTCGCGCCACTGCGCATAGGCCTCGGTGCGCGAGAACTGCGCCAGCAGTTCGTCGTGTTGCTGCGGGTCGCGCGTGCCCAGATCGAAGACCGAGGCCGTGCCGCCGTGCTGCAGCACCTCGTCGGCGATCTCACCAAACGCCGCGCCGTGTTCGGCCGGCAGCACATACGCGCCGTCGCGCGGCGAGGCGCAGCCCAGGGCCTTCAGGCTGCGCCAAATGCGCAGGCGCACCGCGCCGGGCTGGGTGGGAAGGGTGACGAGCAGCAGCGTCCACATGTATGAATCATATACTTCATTATCTGTATCAGTTGATTCATTTATGTGGACGCGCTTCCACCAGCTGTCAGGCAGCGCGGCGCAGCTTCACCGCCGGAAAGTCCACCGGCACCGCGAACGCCACGTTCACATAGTTGGTGAACAAGTTCAGCGCCACGTGGGCCAGGATCTCCACCACCTCGGCATCACCGAAGCCCGCCGTGCGCACGGCCTGCACGTCGGCCTCAGACACATGGCCACGTTCGTTCACCAGCTTGAGCGCAAAGCGCAGCGCTGCGGCCGTTTTCGGGTCACTGGCTTCGCCCATTTGGGCGGCGGCGAGCTCGTCGGCGCTGGCGCCGGCCTTGCGGCCCAGCGCCATGTGCGCAGCCAGGCAGTACTCGCAGGCGTTGCGTTCGGCCACGGCCACGGCGATCTTCTCGCCGAGGCGGGCGTCGAGCGTGCCTTTGCTGAACGCAGCGAACGAACCCCACATGCTCTTGAGCGCCGCCGGCGAGTGAGCCACCGCCTTGAACATGTTGGGCGTGGCGCCAAAGGCCGAATGGATTTGTTCGAGCAGCGCCTGGCTGTCGTTCGAGGCATTGGCGGCGGTGAGAAGGGGAACGCGTGACATGCGTGATTTCCTTTTGCGTGGATGAGTGGATGAGTGGACGGGTTCAACACGGTGTGCAACAGCACCCGGCCAGTGTTGGCGAGAAGCCGATACCATGGGTGAAGATTCATCCACCATTGATATCAATTCGTCCAGATGCAAACCACTCCATCGAACCCGAGCGTGGATCGCCTGTCGTCGCTGCTGGAGCGCTTTCGGGTGCGCACCCACCTCTTTCACAACGGGCCGCTGTGTGGTGTGACGCATTACGCCGCCTTGCCCGGCCGCGGTTTTTTGCATGTGTTGCGGCGTGGCGAGATGGTGCTCACACACCGACCGCGCAGCGGGGCCCCAAAGCGCATCGAGGTGCGCGAGCCCAGCTTGTTGTTCTACCCACGCCCGCTGGCGCACGACTTTCACAACGCACCCGCCGAGGGCTGCGACTTCACCTGCGCTGCGGTCGAGTTTCAAGGCGGCGAGAACCACCCGCTGGCGCGCGCCCTGCCGCCGGTGGTGGTGTTGCCCTTGGCTCAGGTGGCGGGGCTCGCGCACACGCTCGATTTGCTCTTCGCCGAGACCGAGCAGGTGCGTTGCGGCCACCGCCTGCTGGCCGATCGCCTGTGCGAGGTGCTGCTGCTGCAGTTGTTGCGCTGGCTGCTCGACCACCCCGAACAAAGTGGCATGCCCACCGGCCTGCTGACCGGGCTGTCACACCCCCAACTGGCCAAGACCCTGGTGGCTCTGCACGAACGCCCCGGCGAAGCCTGGACGCTGCCCCGCATGGCCGCAGAAGCGGGCATGTCGCGCAGTGCGTTTGCGGCGGCCTTCAAGTTGCATGTGGGCGAAGGCCCGGCCGAGTACCTGGCGCAGTGGCGGCTGGCCATCGTGCAGACCGAGCTGCGCAAAGGTGTCTCGCTCAAGGCGGCGGCCGAGCAGCTGGGCTACAGCAGCGCCTCGGCCTTGTCGCGGGTGTTTGCGCAGAAGGTGGGCGCCTCGCCGCGCGAGTGGTTGAAGCGCGCCTAGAACTCCATCTTCAGCGTGACCCGCAGCGTGCGCGGCTCGGCCGGGTGCACGTGGCGGTCGGTGACGGCTGCCGGCTCGCCCGGGAGCCGCGAGTCGTAGTAGTACTGGATGTCGTTGACCTCGCGGTCGAACAGGTTGAACACGTCGACAGACAAGTCGGCGCCACGCCACAGCTTGCGGCCCACGCGCAGGTTGGTGGTGAGCGACGAGCTTGAGCGCACGCTGTTGTCTTCGATCAGCGCGCCGCTGCCGAGGTAGCGCCACTGCAGGCTGGCCGACCAGGGGCCCAGCTCGCGCACGGTGACCGCCATCGAGGCCACTTTGTCGACGGCGTTGGGGATGCGGTCGCCAGCGGCGTCGGCATCGGAGAAGCGCGAATGTGTCCAGGCCAGGTCGGCGTCGAGCAGCAGCCAGGGCTTCGGAACCCAGCGGTTGTTCCACTCCACGCCATGGCGTTTGCTGGGGCGGTTGGCTTCGGTTGTGCCGGCATCGCCCACATAAACCAGCTCGGAGTTGAAGTCGAGTTTCCACACTGCAAGCGAGCTCTGCAGGCCGGGGATGACCTCGGTGCGTGCACCGACCTCCAAGCCGCGCGAGGCCACCAGGCCCGGGGCGGGGTCGGTGGCGGCAGTCGCGCCGCGCGCATCGTTGCTGTGAAAGCCGCGCCCCGCATTGAAGAAAAACTCGGTCTTGGACCAGGGGCCGAACACCAGCGAGAGTTTGGGCGAGAGCTGGTTGTCGCTGGCCGAGGCCGCGTTGGCCGGCTGCGCGAGGCTGGCAACGGCAAAACGCACGTTGTCGGCGCGCACACCGACCACGCTGCGCAGCCAGGGTGTCAGCTCCAGCGAAGTCTGGCCGTACACGCCAAGCATCGTTTCACGCACCTGGTCGTCGCGCGTGGTGGCGGTGATGTTGCGCGCCACGGTGTTGAACAAGCCCACGCGGGCGCGGTCGTGGCGCAGTTGCAAGCCCAGCTCGCTGCGCGCAGGCAAGGCGCCCAGCGTGTGATCAAAAGCCTGGTTCGCGTTGAAGCCATAAACCGTGCGCTTGTCCTGCTGTGAAAACTGGTCGCCCCCCGGGCGCAGCACCGGCTCGGTGAAGTAGGTGAAGTTGGAGAAAAGCTTGAGGCGGTAGTCCATCGCATAGGCGGCCACCCGCGTGCTGCCGCCGGCCAGCTGGCCATGCCATTCGCCAGAGAGGCTGCTGCGTTGGGTTTCGCCGCCGTTGCTGGGGTCCAGCGAATCGAAGCGGTCGAAGCGGCGCCCTTGGTAGCCGGCCCCGATCAAGCGCTCGGGGATCTGGTCGGTCGAGGTCCATTTTGAGTCGTAGCCCATGAGGCTGGCGCTCCAACCCTGCGCACTGCTGCCACCACTCAGCGTGACCACGCCATTCGATTTGCGCACGCGCTCGGGCACCGTCCACGGCCCGTCGTTGTGTTGCAGCTCCACCGCACCGAGCAGCTGGGCGCCCGGTGCCACTTCGCCTGAGCCGCCCGCCACACCGCGGCGAAAACCGCGCTGGCCGACGGTGAGCTGACCGAAGGGCGCCGCCAGCGAGTTGCGGTAGACGATGTCGGCCGAGCCGGCCGAAGCAAAGTCGCCGCTTTTTGCAAAGTACGGGCCCTTGCGGTACTCGATGCGATCCACCAACTCGGGGATCAGGAAGTTCATGTCCGAGTAGCCCTGCCCGTGGCCGTGGCTGGGCATGTTGACCGGCAGGCCGTTGACGGAAGTTGCGAAGTCGGTGCCGTGGTCGAGGTTGAA
>JBKJJF010000137.1:0-44986 GCA_046598195.1 Rhizobacter sp.
CAGCACGGCGCTGGCCGGTGGGGCGAGCGCGGCGCTCGTCATCACCGCGCTGCGCGACGAGGCCGAGTGTTTGCAGCACTTCGGCGCGGCCTATGCCGAGTACATGTCGACGAGCAAGCGCTTCGTGCCGTTCATCCTTTGACGTGAGAGGGTGAGAGGGGTCGCGTAGGAAAAATACGACGCCAGGAAGGCCGCTCGGGCGACTGACATCGCCGGCTCTGCACGCGAAGCTCCGGCACCGACCAACCCGGTCAGTGGGAGAACGACATGCGCAACCCTTGGACAACCAAGAACCCTTTCATGAGCGCCTGGCTCAGCGCTGCCAACCGAGTCGCCGGATCGGCCCGCGGCCAAGCGACGGCCGCAACCAAGCGGCAGGTGACGACGATGCAAGCAGAAGGCGCCAAGCAGGTGGTTGACTTCTGGAGCGGCAAAGCCGCCACGAAGGTTTCACCGAGCAAAAAGAGTGCAAAGAAACGTTGACCGCCGGCCTCTTGCGAGCGCCCCGCCCGTGGCCCGGGTCGCCACCCCCGTGTGCGCGTTAGCAGCGCCTACCGCCTGAAACGCTGCATGCCGACCCCCTACTCACCCACAGCGCCGCTGAGCATCGTCTTCAACGCAGCCTCCGGCCGCCCTGACGCGCATGAAAAAAGCCAACTCATTGCACGATTGCTCGACGAGGCGGGCCGCCGACACCACATTCAACTGTTGAAAAAGGGCGCCGACATTCCGGCCGAAGCGCGCCGCGCCGTGGCGCAAGCAGTGGCGCAAGGCGGCGCCGTCGTTGCGGCCGGTGGCGACGGGACCATCAACGCCGTGGCGCAAGCCGCGCACGAAGCCGGCTGCCCGCTCGGCGTGCTGCCGCAGGGCACCTTCAACTACTTCAGTCGCACGCACCGCATCCCTGCCGACACCACCGAAGCCACACACGCCCTGCTCAACGCCACCGTGCAACCGGTGCAGGTGGGCTTGGTCAACGAGCGGCTGTTCCTGGTCAACGCGAGCCTCGGGCTGTACCCCAACATGCTGGAGGATCGTGAACACTTCAAGAACCGCTTCGGCCGCCACCGTGTGGTGGCCCTCGGCGCGGCCGTGGTCACCGCCCTGCGTGCGCACCAGCGGCTGAGGCTGCGCATTCAATGGGGCGAAGGCGTTCGCGACGTGCGGTCGTCGAGTCTGTTCGTCGGCAACAACCGCTTGCAGCTCCAGCAGGTGGGCTTGCCCGAGGCAACCGCCGTCGAGAGCGGGCAGGTGGCCGCCGTCATGCTCAAACCGGTGGGGCCCTTGGCGCTGCTGCGCCTGTTGCTGCAAGGTGCCATGGGTACGCTCGGCGACGATGAGCGGGTGGAGAGTTTTCAGTTCCAGCGCATGACCGTGGCGCCCTGGCTCCCCTATGGCACGCGGCGCGTGAAAGTCGCGACCGACGGCGAGGTGAGTTTCATGCGCCCACCGCTTGAGTTTCGGGTGTCGCCCAAGCCTTTGTATCTGCTCAAGCCCACCGCCGAGGCCAACCCAAGCGAGCCGTCGTGACGCTGCTTTTGCACATCTCGGACCCGCACTTCGGCACCGAGCAGCCAGCGGTGCTCGACGCCCTGCTGCGCCTGGCCCACGAGCAGCGCCCCGAGCTGGTGGTGTTGTCGGGCGACATCACCCAACGCGCCCGCCGCGCCCAGTTTCGCTCGGCGCGCGAGTTCGTTGATCGGCTCGGCGCCCCGCACACGCTGGCCATACCCGGCAACCACGACATCCCCTTGTTCAACCTGGCGGCACGCCTGTTCTGGCCGTATGCCAACTTTCAGCGCGAGTTCGGCGCGCTGGCGCCGGAGTTCGAGTCGCCGGGGCTGCTCACCCTCACCGTCATCACCACACGGCGCGGGCGGCACAAAAACGGCCAGGTGTCGCGGCAGCAGGTTGAAGCCGTGGCAGAAAGGCTGAGCCGCGCGCACGCGGGTCAGCTGCGCGTGGTTGTGGTTCACCAACCGATTGGTGTGCAAAACGAAGGCGACGTGCACGACCGCCTGCGCGGGCACCTGCAAGCCACGCAGCGCTGGGCCGAGGCCGGGGCCGACCTGGTGCTCGGCGGGCACATTCACCTGCCGTTCGTGCTGCCCCTGCACGAGCGTGTGCCGGGCCTCAAGCGCCGCTTGTGGGCGGTGCAGGCGGGCACCGCGCTGTCGAGCCGCGTGCGCGACGGTGTGCCCAATTCGCTGAACCTGATTCGCTGGGGTGGGCCGCTGGCGCCCGGTCGCTGCGTGATTGAGCGTTGGGACTTTCGCGCCGAGGAAGAAGAGTTCGCCCAGGTCTGCGCGACGCCGATCGAGACGGGGTGGTTGAAGCCTTAGACAGCTTTCCCTCGGGGGTGCACAAGCGCTGAAGAAGCGGCGCGAGCGCCGCTACACCCTGCCCGCTGTGGGCCAGCCCACACGCGCAGCGCGCATGAGGCTGGCCTTGACGACCGCCCGGTGAAACGGCGCAATGAGAAAAATGTAGACCCGCCCCCAGCGGTTGTGGCACTGCACGACGGTCGAGACAACCAGCCGACGGTTGGCCTCTGGCGCGGCGCGAGGCGTGCACAAGACCGATACCCTGAAATCGAGGTGCTTGTCGTCTTCCCCCAGGATGATCTCGGTCTCGCTGACGCTGTAGACCTTGAAGATGCCGACCCGCGCGGCCTTGGCGCCGTCAGCGAGTGAGGCGAGATGCTTGGCCGTCTTGAGGCCCAAGCCTGCCACCAGCAGGTCTCGCACTTTCATGAGCCCGCCAATCCACGCGGGCTGATTCGAGAAGATGAACCGGGCCAACACATCGGGGTCGCTGGGGGCACCGGCTGGCAGCCAAATTGCAAACGCGTCGGCAAGATGCACGGGCTCGTAGAGGTGGGCGAGCCCCGAGTCCAACGGCAGGGCCACCGGCGCGGCGGTGTTGAAGCCGTCAGGCATGAGAGGCCGCGGCATAGGCACGTGCCTTCTGCGCTTCTGACAGCACGGCCACTTCGGCGATGGGTGAGCCGGCGGGCGCGCTAAAAAATGGGGTTTGCTTGTAGGCGCCCGTGAACCCGCTCAGCATGACCCGGGGCACGAAGCCCATCAACGCGGTAATGGTGTTGAACGCCATGCCGGTTGGCGCCTCTGTGGTGGCGCTCCCTGTGTTGACCCGCATGCGCAGCCGAGGGAATGCACGTTCATAGGCCGCGGGGTCGGCCTTCAAGCAGGTGTGGATGAGCCCCACGTAAGGGAATTTCCAGTTCCTCACGGTGTTGCCGATGGGTGTGTTGCAGCACCTGGCATACCAGCGCAACAGTCCCTTCTCAGAAAGCGAGACGCATGCAAGGTGCTGCGTGCCGCCAGAAAAGCTGAGGTGCTGGGCCTGTGTGGCCACAAACTCGATTCCACCCTGAGAGTCGTGCACCACGGCTGCTTGCCCGAGGTGGTGTGAATAGGCCCGACAGTCCTTGCAATAACAAACACCACGAAGGGCGCGGTGAGTTTGGCTGACCTGCCCGTGCAGGGCGCCACATTGGCATTGAAGGCGATGGTTCATGGGGCGTCGTTTGAAGGGGGCCTGAGAAAGCCAACCATACCGCGCCGCCATCGGACAGGGCGAGACGACGAGCGGGTTCTCAGTGGGTCGCGCGGCACAGCTCAGGCATGCTTTCCCTTCGGCGCAGAGAAGCGCTGAAGGAAGGACCCCATGTCGTGAAGCGCAGAGCGTAACGCGAGGTCTCTGCGCTGCGGCTGGGGGGTGGGGCTTTCCTGCGCCGCCACGCGCGCCACATGGCGGCGCTGTGCCAGCACCATCATGGTGGCAAATGAAAACACCTTGGGCGCCGTCATGTTCGCGCTCCTTGCAGGCTGAGCCGGGCCTGCAGCGCTGCCAAGGCGTTGGCCAGGGCCGCTGCGGCACCGGCTGACGCCCGATCGGCTTGCGCCAGCACGATCGGCTCGCCATCACCGCCATCGACCACCGCCACCACGCGGTGCACATGGGAGGCCCCGTCGTCGCCCTGCGAAACCTCGGCCACATGCGCCGCCACCACACCGCGGGTGACGCTGAGTGCGACACCGCGCGCATGGCCTGCGGGCAGCGGGCGGCTCCAGCCGGCGGTGCGCGCCGCTTCATCGAGCACGCCGCGCAGGCGTGAGCTGTCGGCCAGCAGCTCGCGCCGGTACTGCACCGGGTCGCGCCAAGCGGCACGCGCCAGCTCGTCGATGAAACACTCTCTGAAAAAGGTCGCTGCGTCACGCCCGCTCAGGTTCGTCGGGCGGGTCGGGTGGGCGGGGCTCAACAGGTTCATGGCAACTCCGGGCAATTCACACACAGCCCCGATGCTGCGCAAGCGGCGTTAAAAACTTATTAATGCGGCCGAGGCACACTGAAGCCCATGCAACTGCTCCTGGTCGAAGACGACACCATGCTGGCCCAGGCCCTGGCCACCGGGCTCACGCGCGCGGGCTACCGCGTCGACCATGCGGCCGACGCGCCCGCCGCGCGCCTGGCCTTGAGCGACCACGCTTATGCGGCCGTGCTGCTCGACCTGGGGCTGCCCGGCGGCTCAGGCCTGTCGGTGCTCAAGGGGGTGCGCGACCGTTACGACACCACGCCGGTGATCATCCTCACCGCACGCGACCAGTTGAGTGACCGCATCGCCGGCCTCGACGCGGGCGCTGATGACTACCTCGTCAAACCCTTCCAGCCCGATGAGCTGGCGGCCCGCTTGCGCGCCTTGCTGCGCCGCGCGCAAGGGCGCGTGTCGCCGGTGCTGGCGGCACGCAACATTCAGCTCGACCCGGCCACCCGCCGCGTGACACGCGACGACGTGCCGGTGTCGCTGAGCCTGCACGAATACCGCACCCTGCTCGCGCTGATGGAGCGCAACGGGCGTGTTGTCACCCGGGCGCAGCTCGAAGAGGCGGTGTACGGCGGCGAGAGTGCGATCGAGAGCAACACCGTGGCCGTCTACGTGCACCAACTGCGCCGCAAACTGGGCGAAGAACTGATCATCACGGTACACGGCCACGGCTACCGCCTGAGCGAGGACCGCCCATGAAACTCATCTGGGCCCGCTCGCTGCGCGTTCGCCTGCTCATCGCCATCAACCTGGCGGTGCTGGGTTTTTCGCTCACCTGGTTCGGCTGCCAGGCCATGCTGATGTCGAGCCAGCACACTGGCCGCTGGGACGCGTCGATGCAGGCCGTGGGCCAGCAGGTGCTGTTGTCGATGCCCGAGGTGCTGCCCGCCGGCTCCAGCGATCCGGCTTACAGCCTGCCATCGCAGACCAAGATGCAGCCGGTGTTGATGAGCTACCAGGTGTGGCTGCGCAACGGCCGCTCGGTGCTGCGCTCCACCGGCTCGCCGCTCACGCCCTGGGTGCCACTCGATCTCGACAAGCTCGCAGCCTTCCACATGGTCACCATCGACGGGGTCGACTGGCGCATCTACACCCTCAGCGACGCCAGCGGCCAGATCCAGGTGCAGATCGGCAAGTCACAACCTCAGTTGCTCAGCCTGCTGCACCTGTGGCTGGGCACCAGCGTGGGCACCGTGTTGCTGTTGATGACCCTGCTGGGCGTGGTCACCTGGTTCATCATCTGCTGGTCGATCGCGCCGGTGCAGGCGGCGCAATCGGCCCTGCACAATCGCTCGCCGCTCGACATGGGCCCGCTGCCGGCCGACGATCTGCCCACCGAAGTGAAGCCCCTGGTCGAAGCCTTCAACGCCTTGCTGCTGCGGCTGGAATCGGCACTGCAAGGCGAGCGCCGTTTTCTCGCCGATGCCGCGCACGAGCTGCGCACACCGCTGGCCGTGTTGATGGCGCAGGCGCAGCTGGTGCAATCGGCCACCACGCTCGCAGAGAGCCACAACTCGCTCGCGCCGCTGATCGGCGGCATCGAGCGCAGCGCACGCCTGACCGAGCAGCTGCTCGACCTGGCGCGGCTCGACGCCGTCACCTCACCCTGCACGCAGCCTGCGGTGGCGTTGCACGAGATCGTGTCGCTGGTGGTTCGCGATTACGACAACACCGCGCAAACCGCGGGCCAGCGTGTGCAATTGCGTGCGGAGCCTTGCCACGCCCGGGTCGACGTTGACGCGGTGGGTGTGCTGCTGCGCAACCTGCTCGACAACGCCTTGCGTTACGCCGGCTCGGGCGCACACATCGAGGTGGTGTGCCGTGAACAAGACGGCTCGGGTGTGGTGCTGAGCGTGCGCGACAACGGCCCGGGTGTTCCCGCCGCCGAACACGAGCGCATCTTCGACCGCTTCTACCGTGTGCCCGGCACGCCGGGGCGCGGCAGCGGCATCGGCCTCTCTCTGGTGGCGCGCATCGCCAAGCTGCACGCGGCCACGCTGGAGGTGAGCCAAGGGCTGGACGGGCGAGGCTTTGGCATCACGCTGCGCTTCGTGGTGGCCGCACAACCCATCACCCCCGATACGCGAGCGCCCGAAGCGCCGCGGGTGGCCCGGCTCAAACCGCAGCGCGCACCTTGAACGGCGCCTGATACAGCCACAGCGGCCGCCCGTCGTCGCAGTGGTGCACGGCGGTGGGTTGCAGGTCGGCCGCCTCGAACTCCAGGCTCGCCATCCAGGCGCCGCAGCGCAGCTCGCGCTGGGCCTTGCGCACCGCGCGCGGCATGCTCTCGGGGCGCTGAAAGAGGTAGACCAAGGCGTAAGGCGTCCAGTCGGCGGCCCAGATGTCGGCACGCCGCACACGCGCCGGCACACGCAGCCAGCGGCAGCGCAGCGCGCAGGCCACACGCAGCGGCCAGCTCCACTCCAGGCCTTCAAGCCGGGCCTGCGGGTACTGGATGTGCAGCTCGCGCAAGGCGTCGCCCATGCCACAACCGGCATCAACCACACGCGGTGACTCGCCATCGAGCCAGACCACACGCGCGAGCCCTTTCAGGGCGCCGGAGGGTGTGGGGAACATCGGCGCATCGCGCCAGGCATGCAGCGGGTACATGGCCAACAAGGCCAGCAGCGGCAGCAGCCAGCCCCAGGCCGGCACGCTGCCCGCCAGGCCTGAGGCCAGCACCGAGAGCGGGAAGCCCAGCGAGATGAACACACGCCGCCAGCGGCGCACGCTCAGCAGGCTCAGCACACCACCGATCGCCGTGGCCATCAGCAGCGCCGCCCAGTCACGCGCGGCGAACGCCTGCAAGCCGAGGAAGATGCCCCAGCACAAGGCCCACACCAGCAAGGCAGGCAAGGGCCACATGCTCAGAAGTTAAAAGCCAGACGCAAACCACCCCAATGTTTGCCGTTCACCGTGATCGGTGCGGCGGCTTCCTTGAGCAGCACAAACTTGCCACCGCCCATGTCGCGGCGGTAGGTTTGCAGCAGGAAGGGGCGCTGGTTGCGCGCCGAGGCGAGGCCGGTGCGGTCGTTGAAGATGCGGCGGTAGCGGCTGTTGGCCGAGTCCCAGGCCAGGTCGCCGCGCTGCGGGTTGCAGTACTGCTTGTTGTGGGTGGCCACGTAGCCGTTGCGGTCGACCGAGATGCAGAACACGATCTTCGGGTTGCTGCCCAGCACACGCTCTTGCACCTGCGGGAACAGGCGGTCGGCCAGGGCAATGAAGCGGGTGGTGACTTGTGCCGGGTTGGTGCCCGGCATCGGCTTGTAGTGGTCGTCGAAAAGATCGGCCTGCGAGATGGTGCCGGTGCGCAAGGCATCTTCGAGCAGCTTGGCGATCTGCGCCGCCGCTTCCTTGGCCGCCAGGATGAAAGGGGTGTCTTCGGTCTCGATGCCGCACTCGGCCACCAGCTCGATCAGGTGTTCGCTGACCTTGAGAAATGATTCGCTGCGGGTGAGCGCCGAGTTGAGCGCGCGGCCGGTCTGGTGCATCTCGGCTTCAATCGCCGACATCTGGCCATTCAGGCCGTCGCAGATGTTGCGGCTTTGTTGGGCCGCCGCCGTGACGCTGGAGACACCACCTTCCAAATCGGCCAGCGCACGCTGAAAGGCGCCCTGCTCGGCCTGGTTGGGCCTGGATTGAATTTCTTTCGACAGCGCACCGATGCGCGCGTCAAGCTCGCTCACCGTGCTCATGATGGCCTTGGACGAACTTTCGACCTTGCCCGCCAGGTCTTTGACCGCATCAGCCACCACACCGAAGCCACGGCCGGCGTCGCCGGCACGTTTGGCTTCGACCGAGGCGTTGAACGCCACCAGCCGGGTCTGCAAAGCAATCTGGGTGATCTGGCTGGCGGCGTCGGCCACATGGCGCAAGGTGTCAACGATGCCTGAGACCTCGTTGCCAATGCCTTCAACCGCCTGGCGCGCCCGCGCCACGGCGCCGAGGCTGCCGGCGGTCACGCCGCTGATGTCGTCTTGGGCGCTGGTGATGCTTTTCAGCTGCTCGGCCAAGGCCGCCACGGCCTGGGCCTGCCTGACCGCACCCTTGGTGGTGTCGTCGAGCTGGCCACGCACTTCGGCCACCTCGCGGCCCATGGTCGAGGCTTGTTTGCCAATGGACTGCACGGCCGCGCGCAGGTCGGGCTGCGCGGCCACCACCGGCTCAGCCGCCACGGGCGGGGTGCTGCGCTGGGATCTGAATACCTGAAACATCTTGGCCCCGATGAATTACCACTCGCGCAGTTTCACGCGCAAGCGCGCGATCGACTGGCTGTGCAACTGACACACGCGCGACTCGGTGACTTTGAGCACGGCAGCAATCTCTTTCAGATTCATGTCGTGCTCGTAGTACATGCTCATCACGTACTGCTCGCGCTCGGGCAGGTTCTTGATGCCTTCGACCAGCGCTTCTCGCATGCGCTGGTCTTGCAGCTGGGCGAGCGGGTTGAAGCCTTCATCGGCGACGTGGCGGTCGAGAAAATCGTTGTCGCCTTCGTCGCCCGACATGTCTTCCAGGTACACGAGCTGGGTGCCGCGCACCTTGCCCAAAAGTTCTTGGTACTCGGCCAATGTCACACCCATCTCGCGAGCAATCTCGCTTTCGGCAGGCGCGCGGCCGAGCTTTTGCTCCAGCTTGTGCACCGCGGTCTCGATGCTGCGCTGCTGCTTGCGCACGCCGCGCGAGAGGTAGTCGTTGCCACGCAGCTCGTCGAGCATGGCGCCGCGGATGCGCTGGGTGGCGAAGGTCTCGAACTGCACACCCTGCGCCACGTCGAAGCGGCTGAGTGCGTCGGTGAGCCCGATCATGCCGGCCTGGATCAGGTCGTCGAGCTCCACGTTGGCAGGCAGCTTGGCAATCATCTGGTGGGCCAAGCGGCGCACCAGCGGGCTGTACTGCTTGAGCATCGAGTTGACGTCGAGTTGGCCTTTGGCGGTGTACATGTGTCGGCTCCGAGAGGTCAATTCAAGGCTTGTTGTTGTGAGGCTTGCGCGCTGTGCTGGCCCACCGTCGGCAGGTAGCCGAGCGGGGTTTGCACGAGCACGTCGCGAGCCCAGCGGCGCAAGGCGCTGGTGGGCGCTTCGCGCGCGTCGGATGCGGGGTCGATCTGCAGCCACTCGCGCAGCACGGCCCCCAAAAAGTCATCAGCGCAGGTGGCGAGCTGCATGGCAATGCGTTCGGCGCGCGGCGAGCTGGGCGTGACGCACAGCAGCAGGTCGAACACCACCAGGCCGGCGCGCTGGTTGAGCAGCTTCATCGCGGCGTAAGCGTGGGTCACGCTGGAGGGGCGGTCGTCGGCCAGCAGCAGCGGGCGGGCCACGCTGCGCACAAACAGGCGGCACAGGTCAGATTCGGTGGCGTGCACGATCACCACGTCGGCTTGCGGCGCGGCGTCGGCCGCCGCTTGCAGGAAGCTGGCGGTCGAGCCCTGGGCGTCGACATAACGCACCGGCAGGCCGCGTGCGGCGAGGTAGGAGACCTGCGACGACAGGGTCTCGATACATTCGCTCAGCTCAAGCGCTGCCATCTCTTTGGGCGCGGGCGAGCGGTCGCCGGCATCGATCACCAGCACATGGGCGCCCTGCTCACCGAAGGCGGTGCACAGGCGCTCCAGCATCACGCCACCAAAAGCCACGTGCGGGTTGGCCACCACCGGCACGAAGCGCACGCGGTTGTGGGCAAACATCTGGCGCAGGCCGTGAGCCTGGTCGGTGGGGTACGAGGAATCAAGTGCGTCGTGCATGGGGCTCTTGTGTGGGTCTGGCACGGGGGGAGATCAGGCTCGTGGATCAGGCGTGAGTCAGGCGTCGATCAGGCGTGGAGAGGCGGGCGTGCACGTTGCGCCTGCTGCCGCGCGGTGAAGATGAGGTTCACGTCGTCGGCGGCCACACGGTAGGCCGGGTTCACGTTGGCACGCAGGGCGCGGTGCATCAGCGCGTGGGCCGACAGGCGGTGCCAGTCTTCGGGCACACGCTGGCCGTTGGCCACACCCACCACCTTGAGCTTGTGGCGGATCAGCGCGTCGAGCGCCGGGGCCAGCTTCACGGCTTCGTCCATCTTGGAGAGCACGATGCCTTTGCAGGCCGCCGCGTGGTACGAAATCATCACGTCTTCAATCGTCTCGCCTTGGGCGGCGGCGTTGATGACGAGCAGCTTTTGAATCGAGCGGTGGCCCAGCATCTCCAGCAGTTCGCGGGTGCGGGTGTCGCGCTGCGCCATGCCGGCGGTGTCGATCAGCACCATCTTCTTGGAGGCCAGCAGTTCCAGCAGGTCTTCGAGCGAGGCACGGTCGTGTGCGGTGTGCACCGGCACACCGAGAATGCGGCCGTAAGCGCGCAGTTGTTCGTGGGCGCCCACACGATAGGCGTCGAGCGTGATGAGGCCGAGGTGGTTGGCGCCGTGCTTGGCGGCAAAGGCGGCGGCGATCTTGGCGGCACTGGTGGTCTTGCCGACGCCGGTGGAGCCGATCATCGCGAACACACCACCTTGGTCTTCAAGCGCGGCTTCGGCTTCGCCGGTGAGCAGGTTGCGCTCCAGCACGTTGCCGGCCCAGGCGGTTTCATCGCTCACGTCGGTGGGCAGGCTCTCGACCAGCTTGCGGGTGAGGGCCGGCGAGAAGCCGCAATCGAGCAGCTTCTGGATCAGCTGCGCTTGTGCCGGGTGGCGCTGCATTTTCTCCATGAAGGCGAGCGCGCCGAAACGGTCTTCGATCAGGCCTTTCATCGAGCGCAGCTCGTTCATCATGTCTTGCTGGTCGCGGCGGGCCACGGCCTGGTTGACGGCGCTCGACGCGTCGGCCAACGAAGGCACGGCCACCGGGGCTTGCATCACGGGTGCCGGCATCTGGATCGGCGGCGCCATGGCGGCTTGCGCTTGAGCCACCCGCACTTCTTCACGCAGCACCGGCGGCTCGCGCACCGCGGCTCGCGGCGCGAGGGCCGGCTGCACCACGGCCAGCTGGGGGGCGGCCTTGGGCGGCTGCGCCTGGGCGCTGCGTGCGGCCAGGCGTTGCTCCAGCGCGCTGGGCAGGTCAGGCTCCATGTCTTGGCGCGATTCGGCAAAGCCGGGCTCTTGCCGGCTCATCGCGGCCTGGCGGCGCTTGAGCATGCGCTCACGCACATAGTCTTGAAATGACAGCGTGCTCATCGACAGGCGAGCCACGTCGTCGCTCACCTCGTCATTCGGGTTCGGGCGCTGCATGGGGGCCAGCGGCATGCTGGGCCGGGCGGGCGCCGCGGGGCGGGCCTGCTGTGCCTGTTGTTGTGCAGCGGCGGTGCGGGCGGCGATCGACGAGGCCGACAGGCGCTCGATCTGCTGCACGCTCTCTGGCGCCATGGCCAGCACCTCCACCCCTTCGGGGCAGGGTTTGGTCGACAACACCACGGCGTCTTCGCCAAAAGCCTGGCGCACCAGGGTCAGGGCGTCGCGCGAGGTGCGCGCTGTAAAACGTTTGACGTTCATGGGTTGCTCCGCAAGGCCTTGTCCAAACCGGGGGCTTGGCATGGCATCAAGTGTGTAAGAGGGTGTGCCGTGACGGTCTGGGAATGAGCACGCCGAAACCCGGTCATTTGGGTTGATTCGCGCTTTGCGGCGGGGGTGGGATGCAAGGGGGTCATGGCACAAGCGCGGTTGGTTGGGGCGCCTGGTCATTGTTCCGGGGGCGGGCCGGAACTTGAGCCCGAAGAGAGGGGCGGATCGGTGGCTTTTCCGGGTTTGGGGGCCGCACGCTCTGTTGCATCGTGCAACAAGTCGCTGATTTGGCCGGACGTGCGCCCCAACCACGGGTCTCCCCTCCTCAACTAAGGCAGTGGCACGTCGATAGCACCTGAGGCCGCTCGGGGTCTGGCTTGGCCTGCGCCCACGAACACAAGAGACAAACTGATCAACAAGAGGTGATGCGCAATGGCACAACATGACCCGGCACCCAACTCGGCCGACGGCTCCGACACTGTCCTCTACGCCAACGACCATGCGCGCGTCACACGCCGCACGCTGCCTGGCGACGCGGGGCGGGTGGTGGTCAAGCAGGCCATCGGGGCCGAGGCCATGCGCCGCCTGCGCCACGAGGCCGTGATGCTGGAGCGGCTCGCCCAGATCGACGGCGTGGTCAAGCTCGCCGGCGTGCCGCCCGAACCCGACACCCTGGTCTTTCAAGACGAGGGCGCCGTGGCGCTGGCCGACTACCTGCGCACCCACAAACTCGACGTCGAGCAAGTGCTCGCCTATGGCACCGCGCTCGCCCGCATCCTGGCGCAGGTGCACAAGGCCGGGGTGATCCACAAAGACATCGGCCCGGCCAACCTGCTGATCCACCCCGACACCCTGGCCCCGACACTGATCGACTTCAACATCGCCGCAGTGGCCAGCGCCGACGCCACGGCCGCCACTGCAACCGACGGCAACATCGCCGGCACTTGGGCCTACATGTCGCCCGAGCACACCGGCCGCACCGGCCGTGCGCCGGATGCGCGCTCCGACCTCTACTCATTGGGTGTCACGCTCTACCAGGTGCTCACCGGCCGCAAGCCCTTCCAGAGTGAAGACCTGCTGGAACTCGTGCACGCCCACCTGGTGCAAATGCCCGAGGCACCGGCCGAGGTGGTGCCCGCGCTGCCATGCCTGCTGTCCGACGTGGTGATGCGCCTGCTCGCCAAGGAGCCCGAGAAGCGCTACCAGAGCGCCGAAGGTCTGGTGCAAGATCTGCAACGCCTGCAACGCGCGCTGGCCGCCGGCCACGTCGAACCCTTCGAGCTGGGCGGTTTCGACTTCGGCAATGAACTCAAGCCTCCGAAGGTGCTGGTGGGTCGCAACGAAGAGATCAAACAGCTCGGTCAGGCGCTCACCGCCACGGCCGATGGCCGCCAACCCTGGCTGTGGATCAGCGGGCCTGCGGGTGTTGGCAAATCGGCGCTGATTGACGAGCTGCGCACCTTGGCCGCCGGCCGGCGTGCCCTGTGTGCCGGTGGCCGCTTCACGCCTGAGTTCAGCGGCACGCCTGCCGCGGCACTCCGAGGTTTCAGCGGCATCGCACGCCAGCTGATGGCACTGCCCGCCGACGAGTTGGCCAAGGTGCGCGCGCAATTGCTCGAGGCGCTGGATGGCCGGCTTGGCTACGGTGTGGCCCAGTTGCCTGAGTTTCAAACCCTGCTCGGCGAACACCCGGCCGCAGACGCGGGCGCAGTCGACGAAACCCTGATCGCAGAAGCCGCGGTGCGCCTGCTGCGGGTGCTCGCCTCGGCCGAGCGGCCAGTGGTGATGTTTGCCGACGATGTGCACCTGTCGCCGTCGCTCGGCGGCGCTGTGCTTGAAGCCGCGGCGCAAGAGGCGGCGCGCGCGCCGATGCCGGGCCTGCTGCTGGTCAGCATTTGCCCCAACGGCCTGAGCGACGAACACCCGGCGTCGAAGCTACTCGCACGCTGCCGCGCACGCGGCCAGGCCCCGACCGAGCTGGCCGTGAGCCCGCTCGCGCCGGCCACCGCCGCGCAGCTGGTCGCCACCATGCTGCGCATGCCCGACAGCGAAGCGGCCCCACTGGCCAAGGCGCTGGAGCGCCACACGCAGCACCGCCCAGGCCGCATCGTCGAGCTGCTCAACGCCTTGCGACGTGACGGCCAGATCACCCTCGGCGACGGCCATTGGGTGTGGCAACCCGAGGCGATCCGCCGCTATGTGGGCGCCGCCGGCCCGGCCGAGCTGCAAGCCCGGCTCGCCTCGCTGCCCACCGGCAGCGTCGAGCTCGTGACGACGCTGGCTGCCCTGAACTCCCACGCCACATGGGACGACCTCGTCGCCGCCATCGGTCAGACCCACAAACGCCTGCAGCAGCACGCCACCCCTGCACTCGCCGACGGCTTGCTCGCCGACGAAGCTGAGCGTGGCATTGCGCTCACGCACCCGCGCGTGGCCGAGGCCGCACTTGCCGTGCTCGACGAGGCCGCACGCCGAACGCTGCACCTGACCATCGCACGCCGGCTCGACGCCGCGTCGCGACCCGAAGCGCGGGTGGCCACGCAATACTTCCTCGCCGGCAGCGGCCTGGCCGACAGCGAGCGTCGCCGTGCAGGCGACGTGTTGGAACGCGAGGCCGACCGCCTGCGTGCCACCGGTCAGATGGACCCGAGCAAACAACACTTCGCAGCCGCACTGCAAGCCCTGCTGCCCATCGCCGAAGCGGCCGATGCCGAGCGCCTGTTCGACCTGCGGGTGAAGCAGTTGCAATCCATGTTCGAGCTGGGCCACCACGACGAGGTCGATGTGGCCTATGCCGAGCTGCTGGCCACCGATGCCCCGGCCGAACGCCTGGGCGGGCCGGTGCGTTTTCAGATCTACAGCCTGCTGGCGCGCGGCCGCTTTGCCGACGCGGTGGGCCACGGCCTGGCCTTGATGGCACGCCTGGGCATGCCCAGGCCCGACGACCTGCGCCCCGAAGTGGGCGCCGGCATGCAGCGCCTCATGACCTGGAGCCGCGGCGAGGAGCGACAGCAAGACTACACACGCCCCGAACTCAGCGACGCCCGTGCCCTGGCCCTGGCCCTGGTGGTACCCGAGACCATGACGCCGGCCTACTTCCTGGACCCCGTGCTGTGGGCCTGGCTGGGCATGGTCACCCACCGACTGTGGGTGGACCACGGTCCGCACCCGCGCCTGCTGTCATCGGTGGGGTCGCTGCCCTTCTTGCTGGTGGGCACGCCGCAGGACTACCGCGGCGCCCACACCATGAGCCGCCACCTGATCGACGTGGCCGTTAAGCGCAATTACCCCCAGGGCGAAGGCATCACCCGCTGCGTCTTGGGCATCGCTTCCGGTCACTGGGTCGAGCCGCTTGAAACCGTGATGGACGAATTCCACCGCGCACGGGTCGACCTGCTGCGCATGCGCGAGCCGTTCGCCGCCTTCACCTTCGTTGCCGCCGACGCGGCGCTCGACTGCCGGCCGACGCTCCTGCTGGCACTGCCCGAGGTGCAGGGCGGCCTGGAGAGCGCCCGCGAACAACGCAACGAAGACTTCTTGCGTCGCTACCTGCCGCGCCAGCAGCTGATCTTTGCACTGCGCGGCCAGACCCGCGCGCCGGGCGAGTTCAGCGACGAGCACTTCGACGAGGCCGAGTACGTGGCCAAGATTGACCCCACCAGCGCCACCGCGGCCACGTACCACAACGTGGCCTGCATCCGCGCCGCCATCTTCGGCGACATGAAGGCCCTGGCCGCACACAGCCCCAAGGCCGTGCCGCTGGGCGCACGCACCCCGGGCTACTACCTCGCCGCGGTAGGCCGTGTGCTGCGCTGCCTGTCGCTCGCAGACCAGGCACGCAACCTGGGCGAAGCCGAGCGCGCTCCGCTCCTGGAAGAGCTGGCCACAATGATGGGCTGGCTCAGCGCCCGCGCGGCAGACGCGCCAGCCAACTTTGCGCACCTGCTCAAGTGGGCCGAAGCCGAGCGCGCCTGGGCCGTCGACTCGGTGTGGGCTGCCGGTGCCGCCTTCGACGCCGCCGTGCAAGCCACGGACGGCATCAACCGCCCCTGGCACCGCGCCCTCATCCACGAGCGCGCGGCCCTGTTCCGCCTGGCGCAGGGCATGGAAGACGGCGCCAAGCCGTTGCTGACCATTGCCTTCGACCAGTACGACGCCTGGGGGGCCGCTGGCAAGGTGCGCGAGCTCAAACGCCAGCACGCTTTCTTGCGTGCGGCCAGCGGCCTGTCGCGCACCGATTCGGGCAAGACCACCTCGATGGTCGGCGCCGAGATGCTCGACCTGATGGCCGTGCTGCGCGCCTCGCAGGCACTCAGCTCCGAGACCAGCCTCGCGCGGCTGACCGACCGCGTGAGCAAGGTGCTGGGCACCATCACCGGTGCCACCGGCGTGCAGCTGATCGTGAGGCCCGAAGAAGGCTCGACGAGTTGGGTGATGGCCCACACGCTTGGCACCGACAGCGCCCCGATGACGGCAGAGCAGGCTGGCGCGGCGGGCGAGCTCGCGTTCTCGGCCTTCCGCTATGCCGAACGCACCGGCGAGCTGCTGCTGATCGAAGACGTGGCGCGTGATGAGCGCTTCTCTTCCGATCCTTTTGCACAGACCGTAGAGCAGTGCTCGCTGATGTTCTCGCCCATGCTCAAACAAGGCCAGCTGCACGCCATGCTGGTGCTGGAGAACCGCCAGCGCCGCAACGCCTTCAGCGGCGACCGGCTCGACTCGGTGGCGCTGATCGCCGGCCAGCTCTCGGTCTCGCTCGACAACGCCCTGCTCTACGCCTCGCTGGAAAAGCGTGTGGCCGAGCGCACCGCGCAACTGCGCCAGAAGACCAACGACATCAACGCCATGCTGCAAAACATGCCGCAAGGTGTGTTGACGGTGATGAACGGCGGCAGCATTCACCCCGAGTACTCGGCCTACCTGGCGACCATTCTGGAAACCAGCGACATCGCCGAGCGCCACGTGATGGAGCTGCTGTTCAGCGGCTCCAGCCTGGGCGCCGACAGCCTGTCGCAGGTCGACGCCGCCATTGCTTCAGTGATCGGCGAAGACGAGATGAACTACGAGTTCAACTCGCACCTGCTGGCCACCGAGTTCGACAAGACCATGGCCGACGGGCGCGTGAAGTCGCTCGCGCTCTCGTGGTCACCGATCACCGACGACAGCGGCAACGTCGACAAACTCATGCTGTGCGTGCGCGATGTCACCGAGCTGAAGCGCCTGGAAGCCGAAGCCAACACACGCAAGCGCGAGCTGCAGATGATTGGCGAGATCCTGGCCGTGAGCCAGGAGAAGTTCCACGAGTTCATCGACAGCGCCCGGGCCTTCATCGACGAGAACAAACGCCTGATCGAACAAGCCACCGCCCGGTGCGAGGACAACATCAACCTGTTGTTCCGCAACATGCACACCATCAAGGGCAACGCCCGCACCTACGGCCTCTTGGGCCTGACCAACCAGGTGCACGTGGTCGAACAAAGTTACGACGACCTGCGCAAGAACAACGCGGCCGAGTGGGTGCGCGAGGCGCTGCTGGCCGACCTGGAGTCGGTCAAGGTGCTGGTCGACAAGTATTCACACGTCAACGACAGCGTGCTCGGCCGCAAGGGCCCGGGCCGCCGCGCCAGCGTCGAGAAGTTCCTGATGGTCGAAAAAGAGACCGTGCAGCAAACCGTGCAGATGCTGCTGTCGGCCGACCAGACCGACCCCGCCGCGATGCGCGAGGCGCTCACCCGCGTGGGCTCCACGCTCAACATGATCGGCACCCAGCCGCTGGGCGAGATCTTGTCGGGCACGCTCGAATCGCTGCCCTCGCTGGCACAAGAGCTGGGCAAGGAAACGCCGGTGGTGGCGATCGAAGACCGCGGCATCGTGGTGCGCACCCAGGCGGGCGGGCTGTTGAAGAACCTCTTCACCCACCTGCTGCGCAACTCGGTGGACCACGGCATCGAGTGCGCTGCAGACCGGCTGGCAGCCGGCAAGCCTGCAGCCGGGCGCATCAACCTGAGCCTGTCGGTCGACGACGGCAAGCTGTGGATTCACCTGCGCGACGACGGCCGCGGCCTGGCCATCGCCAAGATCCGAAGCCGCGCCACCGAGCAGAACCTGATCACCCGCGGTGCCAAGAGCACCGACGACGAAGTGGCCCAACTCATCTTCCGCTCGGGCTTCTCGACCGCCGAGCAGGTGACCGAGGTCTCGGGCCGCGGTGTGGGCATGGACGCGGTGCGCGGCTTCCTGGAGAAAGAAGGCGGCAGCATCGCCATCCGCTTCCTTGACGAGCGCGAAGGCGCCGACTTCCGCACCTTCGAGACCGTGATCGCCCTGCCCGACAAATACGCCGCGTCGCTCAGCGCGGCCATGAGTTTTGACGCGCTGTACGCCCGTTTGCAGGCCGTCAAGCCGGCCCGGGCTTGAGTTGGGGTGCCCACAGCCGATAAAGCCCCAGAGACTCCCTTCACCATGACACTTTCAATCGCCCTCTTCGCGCTCGGGTTGGTAGCTGGCGCCCTGGCCAGCTTCTGGCACGGGCGCCGCCGCAGCGCGAAGGCGGTGGAGGCGGCGCGCCGCGCAGCCACCGACGCAGTCGAGAAGACCGCGCAAGCCAGCATCGGCGAGTTGCAACAGCAGCTCGACGCCCTGCGCCATGCAGGCGAACAAGAGCGCGCCGGGCTGGAAGCCGCGGCGCATGAGCAGCAACGCGCCCACGAGCAGCTGATGCGCCGCGCCACCGGCGGTGTGCAGTCGCTGCGCAGCCAGGCCACGCACGGCTACGACCAGCTGGGCAGCACCATCGACAAGCTGTTGGGTCTGATCGAAACCTTCGAGCGTTGGAACGCCGAGCTGCAGCAGCTGCTGCAGCACAACCGCGAAATGCACTCGAAGAACGACGAGTTTGCACAGATCGTCAACCAGGTGATCATCGTCGCGCTCAACGCCTCGATCGAAGCCGCCCGTGCCGGCGACCAAGGCCGTGGCTTCGCCGTGGTGGCCGCCGAGGTGCGCAGCCTCGCCACCCGCGCCGACAAGCTGTCGAAAGACTACCGCAGCAACCTCTACAAGAACGACCTCATCACCGGCTCCACCTTTCAAGACCTGCAGGCGGGCGGCAAGATGATTGCTGGCGCACTCAACGAGCTGCGCCTCCTCAACGGCAAGGCACGCCAGAGCGTGATGGCGGAGGCGGCGTGAAACACCACACCGCCGGCATCGTCAGCGAGCGGGCACGCGCCGGCCTCGACCACTTTGTGGCGCAGGCGGTGAAAGGCGCGCTGGCGCAGCCCGGCACCCAATTCGTGATCGAACCCACCGACGACGCGGTGGCACGCGACCACGAGTGCGAAGTGGTGATGCTCACGGTGTCGTCGTACCTGTTCCGCGTGTTGCTGTTCATCCACTTCGACCGCAACGCCGCGCTGCGCAGCCACCTCGCCGCGCTCGACGGCCACCCCAGCGACACGCTGGATGAAGAGCGTTTCACCGACGCCGTGATGGAACGCGGCAACCTGTGCTGCGGCGCGCTCAACCGCGATCTGGCGCATTTTTTTCCACACATCGGCATGTCCACGCCCTGCATCCTGCACCGCAGCTCGGTCGAGCACGTGGCCGCGGTCAACCCGGCCTTCACACGCCGCTACCGCGCCGACGTGAGCCCGGGCGTGGCGATGCATTTCACGCTGGCGCTGTGCGCCTTTGCCGACCTCGACTTTCCCTTCGAGCCGCGCGCCGCCGAAGAAGTGGAAGACACGGCCGGTGAACTGGAGATGTTCTGAGCATGAAACCCAACGACGCCCCGCTGGTCAGCAAAGTGCTGGTGCTCGATGGCGACCCACGCCAGCATGAGTGCATCAAGACGTTTTGCGAAAACAACGGCCTGGCCCCGTTGAAGGCGCAAGACGCCAACGCCATTGCCGTGCTGCGCTCCAACGTCGACCTTGGTGCGATCCTGCTGTGGGAGCACTACGGCCCGGCCCCAGGCGCAGGCCTGAGGCTGGCCCGAGAGATCCACCGCATACGCCCCGAGTTGCCCATCTTCTTGCGGCGCGACCGCGAGGCGACCCTGGCCGACCTGCCCCAGATCGACCAGGGCATTTTTCGCGCCGTGTACACCGCTGACAGCATGGAACGCCTGCGCGACGCAATCGGCGAATCTCTGTTCAGCCGCGTGTACCCGACGGCGCTGGTGCGCGGTATCACCGAGGTGACTCGCTCGGCGATCGAGGGGCAGTTCAAGCACATGGCGGTCGAGCACGAGACGCCGTGCCTGGTGAAAGACCGCATCATTTATGGCGAGCTGTTCAGCCTGATTCCGCTGGAGAGCAGCTGGTGCCGCGGCTACATGATGCTGCAGGCCGATGAGCAGCAGTTCACCGATTTTTGCGCTTGTGACGCACTCAACATGGGCGGTGCGGCGATGCAAGGCCAAGCCGGGTTCCGCGAGATCAACAACCTGCTGGGCGAGACCACCAACATGGTGTGGGGCGCGTTCAAGAACCGCTTCTTCATCGACGCGCCCGACAACACGCGGCTCACGCAGGTGCCCATCATCGTCAATCACCGGCACCACTACATCTCGTTCGGCTCGGAAGACCCCTTGCTGTGCGTGAAGTACAAGCTGCGCGACCGCCGCGACCCGAGCCGCGGGGCGATCGTGGTCTACCAGTGGTTTGTCTTCAGCCTGGCCTGGACACCCGACAACTTCAAGGACAACCTGCCATCGGTAGAGTCTTTGTGTGCGTCGGGTGAGCTCGAGCTGTTCTGAGAGATTCGGGTTTTTCTATCCAACATCAAGAGGTCAAGATGGCACAGATCCTGGTTGTCGACGATTCGAGCACCGTGCGTGTTGAGGTGAGCGATTTCCTCAAGAAAAACGGCCTGGTCGTCGAGACGGCCGTGGATGGCCGCGACGGGCTGACCAAGCTCAAGGGCGACCCCAACATCAAGCTGGTCGTGAGCGACGTCAACATGCCCAACATGGATGGCCTCACCATGGCCGAGAAGATCCGTGGTGAGCTGAACAACGCGGCGGTCAACATCATCATGCTGACCACCGAAAACTCGCCCCTCATGAAAGAGCGCGGCAAGGCCGCCGGCATCAAGGGCTGGATCGTGAAACCCTTCAAGGGCGATGCGGTGCTGGCGACTTTCAAGAAACTGGCCGGGTCCTGAACCCGGCCGCCACCGTCACCATGGACACCGACGCCCTCACCCCAGCCTCGACCGGCCCCTTGCGCAGCCTGCTGCGTGATGCGTCGCTGATCCAGGCCACCCAATACTTCGACGGCACGGCGGTCAAGCTGTGCGAGCCGCCAGACCTTCGCCTCGGCCAGGTCTTGAAGCGCTACATGACCATGGTGATCCTGAACGGCGCCGACCTGCGCATCGTGATCAAGGTGCATTTCGACCTGGAGCCGGTGCGCGCGTACCGCCAGTCGCGCCACGCGCCTGAGAACGACCTCGGCGACAGGAAGCTCATCGACTTCATGAAGGAACTGAGCAACCAGATCGGCGGGCGGGTCTGCCGAGCTTTCGATACCCATGGCACCCCGGTGGGCATGAGCGTGCCGCTGTGCACCCGCGGCATCTACGAGATCTACGCCGACTACGCCCCCAAGACGGGCGCGGTCGACAAGTTCGGCGACTTCTGGCGGCTCGACGGTGCCTTCGAGTCGATTTATTGCAGCTGCTACGTGGAGCTGCTGGCCAAGCGCGACTATTCGGGCCTCACCTGCTCGAACGACGACGCGCAAGAAGGCGAGTTGGACTTCTTATGAGCAACCACAACGAACTGCTCGCCTCGCAACGTGTGCTCTCCATGCTGGAGAGCGCCTGCGAGTACAGCGAACAGGTGCTCGACAGCATCCCCAGCGTGTTCGTGGTGCTGAACCGCGACAACCGCATCATCCGGGCCAACCGGGCGTTCTGCGAGCTGGCCGGCTCCACCATGGAAGACACGCTGCACCGCGACTTTGGCAGCTTCTTCACCACCGAAAACCGCGATCACCTGCAGCACCACTTTCAGCAGGTGCGCAGCAGCCCGCTGGCCGACACTTCGGCCAGCGCCAAGATCGAACTGGCCAGCACGCGTGACGGGCAAGCGGCCAAACCGTTCCTGTGGCGCATCGCCAAGATCGGCCACTTGAGCCAGGCCGAGGGCCAGGTCATCTCGGTGATGGGCGACGACCTGTCGGCGCTGTACCAATCAGAACTCAAGCTGATGAGCATCTTCTCGGGCATCCCGCTCGGCTTGATGGTCATCGACTGCAATGGCAGCGTCACCGAAGTGCTGTCGGAGTACTGCAACCTGCTGCTGGGCCGCGACACCCTGGTGGGCGAGTCGTTGCAGCGCATGCTCAGCGCCGGCAACCCAGCGGCGCAGAACGAACTGAGCGCGGTCTTCGGCGCGCTGCGCGAATGTGCCGGCCAGCCGGTAGTGAACTTCATCAACATCGGCGCCGCCTTGAGCAACACCAGCCATGTGCTGGTGCGCAGCGAAACGGCGCCCGAACGCTGGCTGCGCCCACGCTTCCAGCCCATCGCCAAAAACGACACCATCGACCGCTACCTGGTGATCCTGGAAGACACCACCGCCAGCCACCTGGCGCAGCGCCAGATCGAGCAGGCCGATCTGCTGGGCCGGCAGGCGCAGGCCTTGTATGACTGCGCGATTCGCGACCCGCTGTCTGAGCTGTACACGCGGCTGTTCCTCAACGACAGCTTCAACCCGCTGATCGCATCGGCCAAGCGCGGCAACTACCTCGAACTCGCCATCCTGATGCTCGACATCGACAACTTCAAGAGCATCAACGACACCCACGGGCACGCGGCCGGCGACAAGGTGATCAAGGCCATCGGGCGGCTCATCAAGTCGTGCATCCGCGACACCGACATTCCACTGCGCTACGGCGGCGAAGAATTCATTGTGGCGCTGCCCTGCACCGACTCGCACGAGCTGGGCGGTGCCATCGTGGCCGAACGCATACGGGCCGAGCTGGAAGCGACGCCGATCGACATTGGCGGGGGCACGCTGCTGCGGGTGACCACCAGCGGCGGAGTGGCCTACTGCCACAAAGACGACACCCTGGCCACGTTGATCCAACGCTCTGACGGCTACCTGTACAAGGCCAAGCACGCGGGCAAAAACAGGGTGTGGGTTGAACCGAGCAACGGAGCATGACCATGCCACGGATTCTGGTGATTGACGATGCCGACACCATTCGCGACGCGCTGCGCACGCTGCTGGTCGCCAATGGGTTCGAGGTGCTCGAAGCCGACAGCGGGGAACGCGGGCTCGAAGTGCTGGAGACACAAACCGTTGACCTGGTGATCTCCGACCTCAACATGCCCGGCATGGACGGGCTCACGATGTGCGGCCACATCAAGAATCGTGGGCACAACATGCCCATCTTCATGCTGACCACGCAGTCCAACCCGGAGCTAAAGGCCCGGGCCAAGGAATACGGCGTGGTGGCCTGGATCGTCAAGCCGCACAAGGACGAGGTGCTGCTCAAGGGCATTCAGAAGGTGCTGAAGCTGCCTTGTTGAGGCGGCTTCGCCGTCATTCCTGCGCGGGCGGGATTTCGTCGGTTCGCCCACCTCCACCCGTTCGGGCTGAGAGCCTGAGAGTTTTTTGGTTTGCGCCCACCGCCCCGTTCGCCCTGAGGCCGTCGAAGGGTCAGCCCTGCGCGCCAATGATGGCGCCAATGCGGATCGAGTGCGTCTCCGGAATCTCACTGTGCCCCAGCACCCGCAGCCGAGGCGCTGCCCGCTTGAGCAAACGTGCCATCGGCGCACGAATCATGTCGGGCACCAGCAAACAAGCCGGGTGGCCCAGGTCTTCTTGCCGCTTGGCCGACTCGGCCGCACTGCGCGTCAGCGTCTCCGCCACACCCGGGTCCAATGCAGCGCCGTGCGGCGAATTCAAAGCCTGGGTGACGAGCCGTTCCAGCTCAGGCTCCAAAGCAATCACTTCCAGCTCCTGCACCGGCCCATAAATCTGCTGCACGATCGCCGGCGCAATGTGAATGCGGATGCGGCGTGACAACTCTGCCGGGTCGCTCACCGTCGATGAATGTTCGGCCAGGCACTCCACGATGCTGCGCATGTCACGAATGTGCACACCTTCTTCCAGCAGCAACTGCAACACCTTTTGCAGCGCCGGGATGCTCACCATCTTGGGCACCACGTCTTCGATCATCTTCGGTGCCAGCTTGGTCACGTGCTCCACCAGTTGCTGCACTTCCACCCGACCCAAGAGCTTGGCGGCGTGCAACTGCATCAGGTGCGACAAATGGGTGGCAATCACGGTCGAGCAGTCGACCACGGTGAAGCCATTCATCTGCGCCGTTTCGCGCTGGCGCTCTTCGATCCACACCGCGGGCAAGCCAAACGCCGGGTCGTGGGTCTTGGTGCCAATCAGGTTGGTGGTGGCGCCGCCGGGGTTGATGGCCAGCAGCATGCCGGGGAAAGCTTCTGCTTCACCCACCACCGCACCACGCAGCGTGAGGCGGTACATGCTGGGCTTCAACTCCAGGTTGTCGCGGATGTGCACGGGCGGCGGCAAGAAGCCCACGTCTTGCGCAAACTTGCGCCGCACGCCCTTGATGCGCTGCAGCAGGTCGCCCTGGCGTGATTTGTCGACCAAGGCGATCAGGCGGTAGCCCACTTCCAGGCCCAAGGTGTCGACCGGCTGCAGGTCGTCCCAGGTGGCTTCAGCATTCGGCTCGGCGGTGATGGCCGGTGTGGGCGGGGCGAGCTTGTCTCGCTGGTTGCGCCGGTTCATCCACCACGATGCATAACCGAGCCCCGAGGCGATGAGCAAAAACACGAAATGCGGCATGCCTGGGATCAAGCCCAGCATGCCGATCACCACGGCGGTGATGGCCAGGATGCGCGGCGAGTTGAACACCTGCGCGGCGATCTGCGTGCCGACGTCTTGCTCCTTGCCCACGCGCGAAACCACCATCGCTGCGGCCACCGAGATCAGCAGCGCCGGGATCTGCGCCACCAGCGCATCACCGACGGCCAGCAAGATGTAGCTGTTGGCCGCTTGCGAGGCGCTCAGGTCGTGCTGCGCCACACCGATGATGAAGCCGCCGATGATGTTGATGAAGAGGATCAGCAGGCCGGCGATGGCGTCGCCACGCACAAACTTGCTGGCACCGTCCATGGAGCCGAAAAACTCGGCCTCGTTGCCCACTTCGAGGCGGCGGCGCTTGGCTTCTTTTTCGTCGATCAAGCCGGCGTTGAGGTCGGCGTCAATCGCCATTTGTTTGCCCGGCATGGCATCAAGTGTGAAGCGCGCGCCGACTTCGGCAATGCGCTCGGCGCCCTTGGTGACCACGATGAAGTTGATCACCACCAGAATCGCGAACACGATCAAACCGACCGCGAAGTTGCCGCCGATCAGGAAGTGGCCAAACGACTCAATCACCTTGCCCGCCGCGCCCGGGCCGGTGTGGCCTTCAAGCAGCACCACGCGGCTGGAGGCGATGTTGAGCGACAGACGCAAGAGCGTGGTCAGCAAGATGACCGTCGGGAAGGCCGAGAAGTCGAGCGGGCGCACCATGTAGGCGGCGACCATCATCACCATCAGCGCCATCGCGATGTTGAAGGTGAACAACAGGTCGAGCGCAAAGGCCGGCAACGGCAACACCATCATGGACAGCACCATGATGATGAACACCGGCGCCATCAGCGCCTTGATGGCGCTGCCGTGCGGGCCGAGCCAGGCCTGCATCTGTTTCATCAACCCGTTCATTCGAGCACCTCGTCAGGCATGAAGCCAGGTTTGTTGTGTGGGTCGAGCTCGGCCGGCACGTGGAGTTCAGGCAGGCTGCCCGGCATCGGCACCCGGCCGGTGAGCGCGGCACGCAGCTGGTACACATAGGCCAACACCTGGGCCACGGCCGAGAACAGCGCGGCGGGAATCTCGCGGTCGACTTCGGCATGTGCGTACAGGGCACGCGCCAGCACCGGCGCTTGCAGCACCGGCACTTGCGACGCCTTGGCGATGTCGCGAATCTTCATCGCCATCAGGTCGGCGCCCTTGGCCACCACCCGCGGGGCGCCCATCTTGGCGTCGTCGTACTTGAGCGCGACCGCATAGTGGGTCGGGTTCATCACCACCAGGTCGGCGTTCGGAATGGCGGCCATCATGCGGCGGTTGCTCATCTCACGCATGCGGGCACGCGCCTTGGCCTTGACCTCGACGTTGCCCTCGACTTCTTTCTGCTCCTGCCTCATTTCCTGGTGGCTCATCTTGAGCCGCCCGGCGTGCAGGTGCCGTTGCAACGGCACGTCGACCATCGCGAAGGCGGCCAGCGCCAGCAGCAGCAGCAACATGCCGCCGACGATGGCGCTGCCGGCGTGCGACAGGGCCCCGGGCAGCGCCATGGTGAGCACGCCGCCAAAGGTGTCGATGTTGGCGCGCAGGTAGAGCGCGCCGATGGTGCCGAGAATCAGCGCCAGCACCGAGGCCTTGATGGCGTCGATCAGCTGCTGTTTGGAGAAGATGCGTGGCAGCCCGGTGATCGGGTTGAGCTTGTCGAAGTTGGGCGTGAGCGGCTTGAAGCTCCAGACCCAGCCCCCGGCGGCCACGGCCATGGCCAGCGCCACCAACATCATCACCAGGCCGAGCGGCACCACGATCCACATCATCTGCAGCGTGAGCTCGCTCAGGCGCTCGGCCATGAAGGCAGGCGACTGCACCGAGGCGGCGTTGAACTTCAACCCGTTGCCCAAGAGCTTGGTCGACCAGGTTGTGACCTGCGGCGCCAGCACCACCAGCACCGCGCCGCCGGCCGCGATGGCGGCAAAGTGCCCCAGGTCGCGTGAACGCACGACCTGGCCGTCTTTGCGGGCCTTGTCGAGCTTGCGCTGCGAGGCAGGTAGGTTGCGGTCTTGGTCGGAGGCGGCCATGGTGCGAGGGTTTGGGGCTTATGGGATTGTTTCCAGTTGTGGGCCGAACTTGAGGGCGATAAGAGGGCGGAATGGGGGGTTGTTTGGGGGGTCGCTTGGCGTCATTCGCGCCGAGGCGCAGACAGGGAAAGTTGCGAAGCAACGACCGCATTGCTCTTGGGTTCCCTTCTGAGCCGTCGAGGAGCGCAGGGCTTTGCGGGGCGAGCGCGAGCGCGCTTCAACAACTGACTTCGGGCGGTTGTCTGAACGCAGCGGCCGCAGGCCGCGCAGTGAGTTCGGCCCGACCCGCAAAGACCGAGTACCGCAGAGCGGTCGGCCCTAGGCCGACCGGTGACGAGGGTCGCCATTTCTTTGGTGACTTTCTTTTGGCGCAGCAAAAGAAAACCTGACTAGCGACGAACCTCAGCCCATCCAATTTTCCGTTCGGGCTGAGCCTGTCGAAGCCGGCGCCGTGCACTGCGCACCCTCCCTTCGACAAGCTCAGGGCGATCGGGAATACAGGCTCAGGGCGAACGGAGCTTGGCTGAGGTTCGTCGCTAATCAGGAAAGAAAATTACTGCCTTGTCGGGGGCACATCCCGACGCGGTCTCACTCATGAGGAAGAACTCACTCGCGACACGGCACATGGCTTCGATCCGCGAAGCGGACCCTGTCCTGAGCTTGTCGAAGGGTCAGCCCGAACGGGCGGTGGTGCGCAAGTGGGCGGTGGTGCCCGAACGGTTGTTACTGCCCAAGCGGCAGGTGATACACCAGCAACCCGCTACTGGAAGCGCGCCAACATCTGCTCCAGCGCCATCGTGAACGGCGCCTGCATCATCGGCAGCGTCAGCAAAACCCCCACCAAACCCACACCCAGCGTGATCGGAAACCCGATCGAGAAAATGTTCATCTGCTGCGACACCCGCGAAATGATGCCCAGCACCAGGTTGATGAACAGCAACATCGTCACGATCGGCAGCGCAATCCACAAACCCAGCTTGAAGATCTCTGCCCCCCAAACGTGAGGCTGCAACGCGCGCAAAAACGCAAACGGCTCCGGCCCCACCGGAAAGGCGTGAAAGCTCTGCACCAGCGCCATGATGATGAGCAGGTGGCCGTTGATAACGATGAAAAGCCACGCCACCGTGGTGCCGAAGAAGCGCCCTACTGCCGTGCCCTGCCCACCCGTCGACGGGTCAAAGAAGCCGGCATAGTTCAAACCCATCTGCAAGCCCACCAGCTCGCCCGCGAACTCGATGGCGGCAAACACGATGCGGGCCGCAAAGCCGAGCGTCGCGCCGATCAGAACCTGTTGAATCACCACCAACAAGGCCAACGGCGAGTCAAGCGCAATCACCGGCATCTCGGGCAACGACGCCTGCGCACACACCGTGATCAAAAACGCCAGGCCGACCCGCACCCGCAAAGGCACGCTGCGTTGCGACAGCACCGGCAAGGTGCTGAACAACGAAAGCGTCCGCAGAAAAGGCCACAGCAACGGCGTGAGCCACGCCACCACCTGCGCTTCAGAAAAAGTGAGCATCAACCAGCCCGGCAGCGCAGCTGCAAGCGTGGGGGTTTCATGCCTTCAACCCACGGCCGAGGGGATGGCCGTCAGCGTGCGCTGCAGGTATTCGACCAAGGTGGTCAACATCCACGGCCCGGCGATGGCGAGCACGGCCACAGCCGCGATCATCTTGGGCACGAACGACAGCGTCGATTCATGGATCTGCGTGGCCGCCTGAAAAATGCTCACCAGCAACCCCACGCCGAGGATCACCAGCAGCACGGGCGCCGACACCATCAGCAGCAGGTACAGGCCTTGTTGGCCGTAGGTGAAAACTTGTTGGGAATCCATGGTGTTCAGCCTAGTCAGTGTTCAGGCCGTTCGGGCTGAGGTATCGAAGCCGCGCTCCGTACGCGCTCATCGAACAAGGCTTCGATACCTCAGCCCGAACGGGTGGTGTGTGTTTGCAGATCGTTACTGCGCAAAGCTCGCCGCGAGAGAACCGAGCAGCAGGTTCCAGCCATCGGCCAGCACGAACAACATCAGCTTGAATGGCAAGGCCACCAGCACCGGGCTCAACATCATCATGCCCAGGCTCATCAGCACGCTGGCAACGATCATGTCGATCACCAGGAAAGGAATAAAGATCAGAAAGCCGATCTGGAACGCGCTCTTCAGCTCGCTGGTCACGAAGGCCGGCACCAGCACCTTGAAAGGCACATCGGCACTCTTCACCGAGGGGTCGATCTTGGCCAGCTTGGCAAACAGCATCACGTCGGCCTGGCGCGTTTGTTTGAGCATGAACTCGCGCATGGGCACTTCGCCGCGCTTGAGCGCTTCGTCAAACGCAATCTTGTTTTCAGAGTACGGCTGGTAAGCCTGCGCGTACACCTTGTCGAGCGTCGGGCTCATCACGAAGAAGGTGAGAAAGAGGCTCAGGCCCACGATCACCTGATTCGGCGGCGCCGACTGCGTGCCCAGCGCCTGGCGCAACAGGCTCAGCACGATCACGATGCGGGTGAAACCTGTCATCAACAGCAGCACGGCGGGCAAAAAGCTCAGCGCGGTGAAGAACAGCAGCGTCTGGATCGGCACCGAGTAGCTGGTGCCACCTGCGCCCTGCCCCACCACCAGCGGCAGGCTCGCGCCCCCCGTGCTCTGGGCTAAAGCCGCGCCAGGAATGGCCGACAACAACGACAAGCCGGCGATGAAGCCGATGCGCTTCATGCGGGGCGAAAAAAAGGTGTTCACTGAGAAGGTCCCTGGTCGCGGCGCAGCTTGCCCAGCAGCTGCGCAAATGGAGGCAACGGCATGCCGGCAGCAGGCACTTCAGCCTGCGGCGCCATGGTGTGCAAGGTGGTGATGCTGTTGGCGGTGACGCCCAGCACCAGCCATTGGCGCTGATCACCCTGCCCCACTTCAACGGTCACGATGCGCTGGCTCGGCGACAGCGGGAGCATGGCCACGCTGCGCATCAGGCCCTGCGCCGCGCCGCCGCCCATGGGGCTGCGCTTGAGCAGCCACAGCGCCACCGGGATCATCACGATGATCGCGATGAACCACAGCAGCGACGTGATTCCGGAAGAGGTCGACATGAGATCAGTTCCCGCCGGGCCGCCCCAAGGGAACTGGCGCCCCCTTGGGGGGCCGAGACCGGACACAAGCAGTCCTGAGGACTGCTTGTGCCTGACGAGGAGCTGGGCCTCTGGCCCAGCGCGGCCCGCAGGGCGCAGAACGTAGTGAGCGTGGGGGCATCATGACTAGCCCTTGCTGAGACGGCGCATGCGTTCGCTCGGCGTCACGATGTCGGTGAGGCGAATACCGAACTTGTCGTTCACCACCACCACCTCGCCCTGGGCGATGAGGTAGCCGTTGACCAGCACGTCCATCGGCTCGCCGGCCAGTGCGTCGAGCTCGACCACCGAGCCTTGCGCCAGCTGCAAGATGTGCTTGATCGGGATGCGCGTGCGACCCAACTCCACGGTGAGCTGCACCGGGATGTCGAGAATCATGTTGATGTCGTTGCCCGCGCCAGGTGCCCCGGAGCCACTGAAGTTCTGGAACGCCACGGGAGACGCCTGCTCAGCTGCGGTCTGTACCTCTGACGCCACTTCGGGCTTCGACTCGGCCAGGGCCGCGGCCCACTCTGCCGCCATCGCGTCTTCTGCAGACGGTGCGTTTTCTTCTTCAGCTGACATTGTTCTCTCCTAACCACCCCATGCTTGAGGTGGACAACATTTGATCGATCTTCAGCGCGTACTTGCCGTTCGAGGTGCCGTAGTGGCAGTCGAATATGGGCACGCCGACCACCTTGCCCTGGATGCCGGCTTCGAGGTCGAGCTCGATGAAGTCACCCGCCTTGAACGACAGCAGCTGCTCCACCGTGGCCGGCGCATGCGCCAGCTCGGCCACGATCTCGACCTCGGCGGCCTGGATCTGCTGCTTCATCAGGTTGACCCAGCGGCGATCGGGTTCGTTGCTGTCGCCCTGGATGGTCGAATACAGCACGTCGCGGATCGGCTCCAGCGTGGCGTACGGAATGCAGAAGTGAATGGTGCCGGTGGTGTCGCCCACTTCCAGCGTGAAGCTGGTGGCCACCACGATCTCGCTCGGCGTGGCGATGTTGGCAAACTGCGGTTGCATCTCGGAGCGTTGGTACTCCAGCTCCAGCGGGTAGATGCCGTGCCAGGCCTTCTTGTACTCGGCGGTCACCACCTCGACCAGCCGCATGATGATGCGCTGCTCGGTGGGCGAAAAGTCGCGCCCTTCGATGCGGGTGTGGAACTTGCCCGCGCCGCCAAAGAGCGCGTCGATCACCGCGAACACCAGCGTCGGGTCGCACACGATCAGGCCCGAGCCACGCAGCGGTCGCACCGACACGATGTTGAAGTTGGTCGGCACCACGATCTCGCGCAGGAAGGCGCTGTACTTCTGCACCTTGATGCCGCCGATCGAGATTTCGGGGCTGCGGCGGATGAAGTTGAACAAGCCGATGCGAATGTTGCGCGCAAAACGCTCGTTGATGATCTCCATCGTGGGCATGCGCCCACGCACGATCCGCTCCTGGCTGGCGATGTCGTAGTTGCGAACGCCACCACTGGGTGCCTCGTCGGCCTCCAGCTTCTGGCTCTCGCCGGTGATGCCCTGCAATAGCGCATCTACTTCGTCTTGCGACAGGATCTGTTGATTCATACCCGAGCTTCCATGTCAAAACCCGCGACAACGCCAGAGGCGTTGGAAGCGGACATCCAGCCACGCCCAAAGGACGGGTTTCCCGGCCCGATGGGTGGGCCTTGCAGGCCGCGTCGGGCGAGGACGCCCGACTCTTCGCCAGGCACATCTCGTCCACAGGACGAGATGTGTCCGGGCTCAGCCCCATGGGGGCAGGAGTGAAACGACTGGGGGGCCATTTACTGCACGATGAAATTGGAGAAGTGCACTTGTTTGACCGGGTTGTTCACCACGGCCTTCTGGCGCTTCTTGGGCTTTTTCACTTCGGGATCGTCTACGTCTTCTTCGTCCTGTGCCGGGGCGGCTGTCGGTGCCGGCTCCGCGCTGACGTCAATGCCCATGGGCAACACGGCTTCGCGCATGATTTCGCGGGCCAGGGCAAGCTTGCCGTCGCGCGACAGCAGCTGCGCCGATGTCTTGTGGGCGAGCACCATCAGGATGCCGTTGCGGATGGCCGGCATGTAGGCCTTCATCTCTTCGGCGAACTTGGCGTCTTCGACTTCAAGCGTCACGCCGATCTGGGCAAAGCGGTCGGCTTCCTTGTCGGCCAGGTTCACCACAAAGGGCTCAAGCGGCACGAAGGTGGGTGGGTGTTTGGCGCGCTCCTTGCGCATTTCTGCGGCGGCGGTGGCCACGTCGGTGTCGCCCTCTTCTTCAGCCGCAGCGGCAGCAGCGGCCGCCTTCTTCTTCATCATGAACACCGCGGCGCCACCACCCAGCAGCGCGACCAGCAACACGGCCACGAGCAGGATGATCAGCTTTTTCTTGCCCTTCTTCGGGGCTATTTCTACTGCAACGACGGCGTCGACAGCAGCAGCGGCGGCGGTGGCCATGAAAACTCCTTCAAAGGCACGCCCGCAAAGGGCCTGCTATGGCGGAAATTATGAAAAACGGGGGGGTTTCCGATGGCCCGATAAGCGGGGGGAAAGCCGGGCTTCAGCAAGGTAAAGCCTTCAACTGTGGCCGCACCCGCGGGACGAGCGCCGGGCCGCCCCCAAGCCGGCCCGCGATTCCGCTGGGGGATCGGTCGACGTACTCATCGGCCGAGGGGTGGTCATGACATCAGGCGTACAAATCGACCCCGCCCGCCGAGACGCGGGCCACCGTGCGCTGGGCTGTGACTTCTGTCTCAGCTGGCGAGCCGTGGCGACCCGATTGGGAACCACCCGAAGCCTCGCCACCCTCGCCGCGGCCACGCGCCTGGCTGTGCACACCGCCGCCCGAGAGGGTGAAGCCGGCGTCACGCAGGGCAGCGGCCAGCTCGGGCAGGCCGGTTTCGATGATCTGGCGTGTGGCGGCCGAATCAGCGCCGAAGTTGACTTGGGCCTGGGTGCCGTCGAGTGCGATCTGCACCGAGATCGGCCCCATGTCAGCGGGGTTGAGGTGCAGCTCGGCGTGCTGGATGCCGTCACGCGCCAGCACGCTGACCTGCACGCCGAGCGACTGCGCAAACTCAGGCGCCGTGGCGGGTGTGGGCAGGCTCACGGCGACGGGCGCGGCCGCCTCGGCGGAGCGGGCCGCGCCGGTGGTTTGTGCGGCAGCCCCGAGTGCACCCAGTGCCGGGGTGTCCTGGCGCGCCGGGGCTTCGGCCGAGGCGTTCACACGCTCGACGGCGGCTTGCCATGTCGAGGCGTCGGTTGGGGCGCCGGCCACTGCGGGCGCGGGTTTGTCGCGGTGGTCGCGTGCCACTTGCAGGCGCTCGGTGAGTTCTTGTGTGGCACCGCCACGCGGGCTCACACCCGAGGGCGCGTCGCCCGGCGTGCGCGGCGCGCCCTTGGCAGCTTGGCCGTTGAGTGCCAGGCCAGCACGCTCGCTGACCTGGGCCAGTGTGGTGGCGGGGGGCTCGGCGAGGGGTTTGGCGGGTGCGTTTGGCAGGTGCAGCGCAGCCAGCCATTCGGTCAGCGCGGGGTCGACCACTTCGCTGTCGGCATCTGACACGGCCGCAGCAGCCGTTGTGGTGTCGACCTCGGGGCTGGGCTCGGTGGTGTTGGTGTTGGGTTTGGCTTTGTCGGCCTTGGCCGGGCGTTCGCTGGCCGGCCGCGCAGGGGCATCGGCACGGCGGGTGGTGGCGGGGGGAGCGGTGGGCTCGTCGGCCGGCTCGGCCGACTGCGGTGGGGTTGTCACAGCGGTGTCGTGCGCCATCGCCTGGCGCTGGCTGAGCATGCGGGCAAAGCCGTTGTCGGGCGGCATCGCGCCCTGCAGGGGCTGCGGCTGCGGCGCCACAGGGGCGGTGAATGACGAGATGGCAGAGGTCATGGTGAGGCGGCTCCGGCTCGACGGTGGGGGGGTCTCAGACGGCGGGCGACAAGGGGCGTTGCTGCAATTGGCTCCAGGCGGCGCGCGAGGCAAATTCGTCGGTCTGCTTCTGGTCGCGGCGATCGGCCACCTGGCGCAGCTCGTGCAGGCGGCGCTCCAGCAGCTTGCGCACCGAAGCGACACGCATCTCCTGGTCGCGCACGCCCTCGCGTGATTGTTCGAGCCGCAGCGCGGCGTGCGCGGCGATCTGCCTTTGCTGGTCGATGGCCTGGCCCAGGCGGGCGCTGAAACCCTGGTAACACTGCAAGATGTCGATCGAGCTCTTGCGGCTGAACTGCTCGCGAAAGCGCCCTTCGTATTCGACGCGGTACGCCAACAGCTGGTCGGCCTGCGACTGGGCGGCCAGGTGCGCTTCGTTGGCGCGCTGCATGGCGGCCAGTGCGTCGTCACGCTCACGTTCGGCCTGGCCCAGCAAAGCCATCAAGGGGTCAAGAGACGGGTTCATGACAGCACCCCGCTCGCTGGGTACAGCGATCGACCCTCCGAGAGGGTCGGGCCTTGCTTGGGGCTGAGGCCGGACACAAACAGTCCCTGCGGACTGTTTGTCGCCTGCCGAAGGCCATCGGTCTCTGGCCGATGGCGGCCCGGCGCGGCGGCCCACTGGCGATGCTGGTCACTCATGGTTCATGTCCTTGAGAAAAGTCAGTTGCTCACCACGCTGCGCAGCTCGCGCAGGCTCTGGGGCAAGGAAGCGGGTTTGTGCATGTCTTGCTGCAGCAGCTCGGTCATCTGCGGGTGCAGGCGCACGGCGGTGTCGAGCTCGTGGTCATGGCCAGGCGTGTAGGCGCCAAGCTGGATCAGGTCGCGTGCCTTGTTGTGCTTGGCGTGCAGCTGGCGGAAGCGCCGCGCGGCGTCGATGTGCTCTTGCGGGCTCACGTTGTTCATCACCCGCGAGATCGAGCGCTCGATGTCGATGGCCGGGTAGTGGCCGGCTTCGGCCAGCTCGCGAGACAAGACGATGTGGCCGTCCAAGATACCGCGCGCCGCGTCGGCGATCGGGTCTTGCTGATCATCACCTTCACTCAGCACGGTGTAGAAGGCGGTGATCGAGCCCACGCCATGGATGCCGTTGCCACTGCGCTCCACCAGCTGTGGCAGCTTGGCAAAACAGCTCGGCGGGTAGCCCTTGGTGGCCGGCGGCTCGCCGATGGCCAGGGCAATCTCGCGCTGAGCCATCGCATACCGTGTGAGCGAATCCATCAGCAGCAACACGTGCTGGCCACGGTCGCGGAAGTGTTCGGCGATGGCGGTCGCGTAGTTGGCGCCCTGCATGCGGGTGAGTGGCGGTGCGTCAGCCGGGGCGGCCACCACCACCGAGCGGCGAATGCCTTCTTCACCCAAGATGTCTTCGATGAATTCTTTCACTTCACGGCCACGCTCGCCGATCAGCCCGACCACGATCACGTCGGCCGCGGTGTAGCGGGCCATCATGCCCAGCAGCACCGATTTGCCGACGCCGGTGCCGGCGAAGAGGCCGATGCGCTGGCCACGGCCCACGGTCAACATGGCGTTGATGGCGCGCACGCCGGTGTCCAAAGGCTGGCGAATGGGGTCGCGGTCCATCGCATTGATGGGGCGGCGAATCAGCGGCTCTTTGTGCACGTGCACCAGCGGGCCCTTGCGGTCGATCGGGTGGCCATGCGAGTCGATCACACGCCCGAGCAGGCCGTCGCCCACGGGCAGGTGTTGCGTGCGGTCTTCGCCACGGCGCCATGGGTGGTAAGCCGCGCCGAGCTGCATCGGCACGATGGGCGACGGGCGGGGCACCACACGGGCCCCACTGGCCAGGCCTTGCACATCACTGGTGGGCATCAGGTAGGCGCGGTCGCCCGAGAACCCCACCACTTCGGCCAGCACTGGCGGCTGGCCGTCTACACGGTGGTCGTCCATGTGGATCTGGCACACCGAGCCCACCGGCACGCGGATGCCAGCGGCTTCAAGCACCAGGCCGGCCACACGCACGAGGGTGCCTTGGGTTTCGAGCGCCACCGGCTCGGCTGCAAAGGTCTGCAGGTCGGCCAGGTAGCGGTGCCACTTTTCGGCCGTGGCCAGGGCGCGCGATTCGATGGGCGAGGTGATCATGAGTCGCTCACCTCGTCGTCATCGGCGAGCGCGGGGCCGCCGTTCCAGCGTTCGTCGATGCCCAGCGAGGCCGCCGCACGCCGCCAGCGGGCCTCCAGGCTCGCGTCGATCACACCGATGTCGGACTCGACCACACAACCACCGCGTGTGACAGCGGCATCAGACAGCAAACGCGCACCACGCGCCGCCAGCACATCGGCCGCACCTTGCGCCACCAGCGCGTGGTCGTCGGGGTGCACACGCAGGGTGATGTGGTGGGCGCTGAGCAAGAGCGTGTCAACTGCTTCTTGCGCCACGGCCACCACCAGCGCGGGGCGCTGCACCAGCTCGCTGCGCACGATCTGGCGCGCGAGGTGAGTGGCCGAAACGGCCAGCGCACGCGCCATGTCTTGCTGCAGGTCGTCGAGCTGCTGGTTGTACGACTGCATCAGCGCGCCCACCTGGGCGGTGGTCTGCGTGGCAAAACTTTGTTTGAAGCCTTCGAGCGCCACCAGCCCATCGCGGTAGCCGTCTTGGTAGCCGGCTGTGCGTGCGGCGCGCACATGTGCGGCCAACTCTTCGGCGGGCGAGGGCTTGGGCGGCGCGGGCGGGGCCGGCGGCTCGGCGCGTTGCAGCGGGGAGGCCGATGTGTCGCCACCCCCCGAGAGCGCACCCGGCTTCCACGCTGCGAAGGAGTTGATCTCTTCGCGCGGGATGAAGCGGCTGTAGGGCGTGGTCGGCTTCGGGGCACCACCCGGCGGTTTAGAGGAATTCATCGTCACCGCCGCCTCCGAGCACGATCTGGCCTTCGTCGGCCAGGCGCCTGACGATCTTCAGCATTTCTTTCTGCTCGGCCTCGACCTCGCTCACGCGCACCGGGCCGCGAGACTCCAGGTCTTCGCGCAACGTCTCAGCCGCGCGGGTCGACATGTTGCGGAACACCTTCTCGCGCATCTCGGGCGTGGCACCCTTGAGCGCGATGACCAGCGATTCAGACTGCACTTCCTTCATCAAGAGCTGGATGCCCTTGTCGTCGATCTTCTCCAGATCGTCGAAGGTGAACATGTTGTCCATGATCTTTTGCGCCAGCTCGTTGTCAGCTTCGCGGATGTAGTCGAGCACCGCGGTCTCGACGCTCGCACCCATCAGGTTGATCATTTCGGCGGCCGTTTTCACACCACCCAGCGAGGCCTTGCGCAGCTTGTCGCCACCGGCCAGCACCTTGCTCATCACTTCGTTCAGGTCTTTCAGCGCCGAGGGCTGGATGCCGTCGAGCGTGGCCACGCGCACCAGCACTTCGTTGCGCTGGCGTTCGGTAAAACACTTGAGCACGCCCGCGGCCTGGTCGAAGTCGAGGTGCACCAGGATGGCGGCCACGATCTGCGGGTGTTCGTTGCGCAGCAGCTCGGCCACCGAGTTGGCGTCCATCCACTTCAGGCTTTCGATGCCGGAGACGTCGCCACCTTGCAAGATGCGGTCGATCAGCAGGTTGGCCTTGTCTTCGCCCAGCGCCTTGCGCAGCACGGCCTTCACATACTCGTCGGTGTCGGTCACGAGCATGCTCTGCTCCGAGGCGACGGTCGCAAACTTCTGCAGCACGATCTCAACCTTCTCGCGCGGCACGCTCTTCATCCTGGCCATGGTTTCGCCCAGGCCCTGCACTTCCTTGGGCGTGAGGTGCTTGAACACCTCGGAGGCTTCTTCCTCTCCGAGCGACATCAGCAGAATCGCTGCGTCTTCGAGACCTTGTGCGTCCATGCAGTTCTCTTATGCCTTCAAGGTATCGCCATTGACCCAGCCACGCACGATGCTCGCGACCGCGGTGGGGTTCTCTTTTGCAAAGGCGCGTGCACTGTAGAGGTGGGCGCTGACCTTGGGTGACTCGATGCGCAGGAATTCGGGCTCTGCAGAGGGCAGCGACTCGTCGTCGGCCACCACGGCGTTCAGCGAATTGCCACGCGAATCAACCGGTGCGGCCGGCTGCAGCGCAGCCTTGAGCGCCGGGCGGATCAGCACGAACACCACCACCATGGCCACCAGGGCCAGCGCGGCCGGCACCGCGCCAGCGCGCATCAGATCGATGGTCTGCGGTTGTTTCCACAGCGGGGTGTCGTCGCGGGTCACGGCCTCGACCTTGAACGGCGCGTTGATCACCTTGACCGAATCGCCCCGCTCTTGTTTGAAGCCGATGCTCTCGCGCACCAGCGTGTTGAGTTTTTCCAGCTCGTCGGGGGTGAGCGGCAGCACGCTGGTTTTGCCCTTGGGGTCGGTCACGCTGCGGTGGTTCACGACCACGGCAGCGTTGAGGCGTTTCACGGTGCCGGTGGCGTTGCGCGTGACCTTCACCGTCTTGTCAACTTCGTAGTTGGTCACCGCATTGCGGGTGCTGCTGCTCTGGCCGCCGGCAGCGCCGTTCTGGGCGGCTTGCAGCGGCTGCGCAGCACCCGTCACCGGCGCGGCGGCGGGCACGGGCGGCTGGTTGGAGGTGGCACCGGGGATGCCGGTGGCACCCGCAGCGTTGCTGCCGGTCTGCTCGCTGTTTTGCATGCTGCGCACAGTGGCCTTCACATCGGCACCCTGGTTGGGCTTGAACTCTTCAGAGGTCGATTCGGTTTGCGAAAAGTCGACGTCAGCGGTGACCTGCGCACGCAGGTTGTCGCGGCCCACCACCGGCTCCAAGATGTCGAGAATGCGCTTGTTGTAGCTCGCTTCGATCTGGTTCACATACTGCAGCTGCTGGGCATCGAGCCCGGCACCCGAGGTGGTGTCGCTGGCCGCCGAGAGCAGCGTGCCGGTTTGGTCGAGCACGCTCACCGCCTTGGGGTTCATCTCGGGCACGCTGCTCGACACCAGATGCACGATGCCGGCCACTTGAGCGCGGTCGAGAGTGCGACCCGGGTAGAGCGTGAGCATCACAGAGGCACTCGGCTTTTGCTGTTCGCGGAAGAACCCATTCTGATTCGGCAGCGCCAGGTGCACGCGTGCGTTTTGCACGGAAGGCATGGCGGTGATGGAGCGGGTGAGCTCGCCTTCCAGGCCGCGCTGGAAGGTGAGGCGTTCTTGAAATTGTGTTTGCCCAAAACGCGCGCCATCCATCAGCTCGTAACCGACCACCGAGCCCTTGGGCAGGCCGGCCGAAGCCAGCTTCAAGCGCAGGTCGTGAACTTGGGCCGCCGGCACCAGAATGGCCGAGCCGCCTTCGGAGTGGCGGTAGGGCACGTTCATCTGCGACAGCTGGGCAATGATGGCGCCGCCGTCTTTGTCAGACAGGTTGGCGTACAGCACCTTGTAGTCACCCTGGCTGCTCCACAGCGTGAGCGCGGCCAGCACGGCGATCAGGGCCGCAACGCCCACGCCCAGGCTGATGCGGCTCTTGACCGGCAACGCGACCAGCCGCGCGCCGAAGCCGGCCGGGTGGGCGAGTTGGTTGTTGTTGGCAATGGCGACCGCGTTGTCCATGCTGATGGGTGTACGTCCGTGACAAGCAGGCAAAGACCGCCCGAATAGGAACGATTATTTGGAAACATGAGGGCCCGGGATGGGCCGAACAGGCTCCCAAAGAGCGGCCTGTTCCAGACATGCCCGCTTACAGAAAACCCTAAAGTTCTGCTCCATGGACGTCACCCTCAAACCATTCAACTTCGCCCAAGCCGCTGCCCGCGCTGGCCTCGGCACGAACGGTCTGCCGTTGGTCAACAACAGCAAACCGGTGAACGGTGCGGGCTTCCAGCAGCAGCTCACACAAGCCCTGCGTGCAGTGAGCGACAGCCAGAACCAGGCCACCGAAATGCAGAAGCAGGTGCAGATGGGCAACCCCACTGTCAGCCTCGAAGAGACCATGGTCGCCATGCAAAAAGCGCAGATCGGCTTCCAGGCCACGCTGCAGGTGCGCAACAAGCTGGTGCAGGCTTACTCCGAAATCATGAACATGCAGGTGTGATGCGCAGAACTTGGGTGCGCCGCTATCATCGTGCGGCTGATGCATTCGATGGAGTCCGAGATGTTCAAACCCCTGCGCACCCTGACATTGGGCCTGCTGCTGCAAGCGCCCTTGTTGCTGGCCCTGGCCAACCCCACTGAAGCAGCCAAGCCCGCGGCCAGCTCAGCGCCGACCGTGGTGAACAAGGTCGAAGGCGCCGTGAAACGCGGCGCGAGTGCGGCTGAAAGCGGCATCAAGCGCGGCGTCAGCGCAGCAGAAGGCGGTGTCAAGACAGCGGCCAGCGCAGTCGGGCGCGGCGCATCGGCCGCCAGCCGCGCGATCGAGAACACCGCCCGCCGCATCGGCCTGCCGGCAGCCTCAGGCGCCTCGGAGCCACGTTAAGACTGCGCGGCACCGATGCGTCTGCACCCTTCCCCCGAAGCCGTGGTTCAGCGTCAGCTCGACGCCTACAACGCACTCGACCTCGACGCCTGGCTCGGCACTTACGCCGAAGATGCCCAACAGTTCGAACACCCCGCCAAGCTGGTGGCCAGCGGCCACGCCGAGATGCGCGCACGCACCAGCCCGCGTTTCACCGAGCCCAACCTGCACGCCCGGCTGATCAGCCGCTCTGTGATGGGCAATGTGGTGATCGACCACGAAGAAGTCACCCGCACTTTTCCCGAGGGCCCGGGCCGCATCGAGCTGGTTTGCATCTACCAGGTGCACGACGGCAAGATCAGAACCGGCTCGTTTGTGTTCGGCGAAACGATCCTCGATCAGCAGACCTGATCTCGCCACACTCGGTTGCAGTCTCGGCCTGGGTTCGCGATCACAATGACGGGCGAAACAAAATTTGTATCGCCTGAATTTCGAGTGGGCAAATGCCCCCCATTCCCGTTCGGGCTGAGAGGGTGAGAGTTTTTTGGTTTGCGCCCACTCTAAATTCAACAGAGCCCAAATTTCACACCCAGGCAGTCTCCATGAGAACTTCAATCACCCTCGCTCTTCTCGGTCTGCTGGCAACCAGCGCGCAGGCGCTGCCGTCAGACCTCAAGGTGCTGGCCCAATTTGACCTCGGCTACGCCAAATGCGAAGCACGCTTTCCCCACATGCGTGGGCAGCGTGACCAGGCCTATCTGGCGCTGTGGAAAGTGAAACCTGACACCCAACGGCGCGCCGAGCTGGCCAATGCCCGCAAGAGCAACAAGTACCGCAAGGAACGCGAGCTGGCACAAAAGGCCATGGGGCAAAACAACTCGCCCGAGATGGAAGAAAAGCTCAACCAGCAATGCCAGGCCACCTGGGCCGAGGCGCAACGCAACACGCCGCTGGTCAAGCCCTAGGAGCCTGTCGGACTTGGGGAGCGTCGGCTGCAATTTGGCCCCAAGTCCGACGGGCTCCTAGGCGCTCAGCGTGCGAGGGCGCGCTGGCGTTTTTGTGTCTGGTCGATGTAGCGCTGCAAGGCGCGCAACACGTCGGCCGAAGGGTCGACGATCTCGCAGCCCAGGCGCACACCACGGGCGTCGTGGTTGAGCGAGGTCACATGCTGCAGGCGCAGCGAGGTGTTGACCCGGGTGTCCATGTCAAGCTCGATCTGCACGCCATTGAGCACCACGCCGGGCTGCAGCGGCGGCACGTCGTCGGGCAAGAACAGCGCACAGCCGCCAATGCTCACGTCGAGCACGCGCAGGCTCAAACCCATGTCGGGAATCATCGGGTGGCGCACCCGCACCACGGGCGTGCTGCGCAGCAGCGGTCGCACGCGGTAGCCATTGCGCCGCTGGAAACGGTAGACCACACGCGGGAAGGCGCAGTTCAGCGCGCTCGACTTGCCGCCGCGCACCAGCACCAGCCCGCTCACGTCGAACTGCAGCTTGATGCTGTCGAGGTAGGCCACGGCCACCGCGTCTTCGGCTTCGACGAGCGCTTGCACTTGGTTGCTGTCGGCGTCGGCACTGAAACTCAGCACACCGCGCGCGGAGTCGATCGCCCACAGCGTGGTGGTGTAGGCCGCGCCGTCGCTGCCGTTGAGGTTGATCAGCACGTTGCCGTCGATCAGCGATTTGAGCGTCTTCACAAGCTCAGGCTGCGACGTGATCTGAAACTCGGCCAGCCCACCGTGGGCTGCCGCCAAGGCGTCGAGCTGCATCGGCAAGGTGTCCATGTCCACGAGGCGCTTTCGGTGCTCGTTCAGTGAACGGATTTCGGGCGGCCGGCGAGGATGCTGTCGAGGTCTTCGAGCCAGGGCTCGGCCAGCTGGCGGATCTCGGCGTCGTTGATCAAGATGCGCTGCATGATGCGCGACTTGAGCTGGGCTTCTTCGCTGTCGAGGTACTGCGCGTTGGCGGCGTGCTTGAGCTGCGAGATGAGCACCGCGCAAGCGCCTTCGAGCTTGACGACCTGGTCCCAGTCACCCGAGCGGGCGGCCAGCAGCATGTCGGCGCTGGCCTGTTCGATGGCTTCGTAGTACTGGAGCAGGGCAGTGTTCATGAGGTCTCCCGGGGCGCTGGTGGGGGTGGCGGGGCGCAGGCGTTCCGTGCGCTTCATGCCGCCGCCTTGTGGCCGATTTCGGCCCAGGCCTTGCTCAGGGGTTCGATCAGCCCCACACACTCTGTGATGGCCGCTTCATCGTTGTGCCGGTTGGCGTAGGTCAGGCGCACGGTCACGTAGGCATACAGGTCGCGCAGGTCGGCGGCGAGCTGGCCGCCCTCTTCCACGTTCAAGCCGGCACGCAGGCCTTCTTCGATGATGCGCACGGCGCGGCCGATGGCCTCGCCCTTGGCTTCGATGTGGCCTTGGCGCATGGCACCACGGGCTTGTGCAAAAGAGTCCAGCAAGCCTTCAAACAGCATTTGCACCAGGCGGTGCGGCGAAGCGCCGTCCACACCGGTGGTCACATGGACTTGCTGGTAGGCGCCGAGCTGGCGTTTGGTGGGGGCAGAAGTAGCAGCTGAAGCAAACATGGCTGTTGGGCTTGTGGCGTTGGTCAGATGCTTGGTTATCGGCTCGCCATCGGGCTGGCTTGAGCCTGGGATCGTTTCAAAACAGCGGGGATTCCCGTGCTTCACGAAGCGCGCCCCGGCATTCAGCGCGAGCTCTTGTTCCACGCCGCCACCTGGTTGGTGATGTAGGTGTTGAGCGCGGTCAATCTCGACATGTTGGTGTCCAGCGAGGTGTACTGGGCGCGCAGGCGCGCTTCGGTCAACGCCAGGCGGTTGGTGAACTCGTCCTGGCGCTTCTGGTTGAGCGACAGGCTGGTGTTCAGGCCAGCGGTCTTGGTGGTGAGCGCGCCTTCGGAGGCCAGCATCTGGTCGCCGAACATGCGCAGCCGGGTGGCAATGCCGTCAGCAGCCGGGGTTGTCGGGTTGCTGACCGAGAACAGATTTCTCACCTCGGTGAGGTTGCTGTTGAGCGCGCTGGTCAGCCGGGTGTCGTCGACCTTGAGGGTGCCGTTAGATTGCAAGGTCACACCCACCGAGTTCAGGCTTTCGTAGACGCTGGACGCCGACGACGGCGCCGTGAGCGCGTTGCGCAGCTGCCGTTGCAGCGACACGGCGGTGCTGTCACCTTGCAGCTTGCCGGCGGTCTTGCTGCTTTCGTCGTACTTGGTCTGCGCAGACAGCATCTTGGCCAGAGTGTTGTAGCTGTCGACAAAACCCTGCACCGAGGTCTTGAGAGCGGTGTTGTCCTGGGTCACGCTGATCTGCACCGTGCCCGTGGTCGGCCGGTTGAGGTTGATGGTCAGGCCCTGAACCGTGTCGGTGAGCCGGTTGCCCGAGGTGGTGATCGGCAGGCCGTTGATCGTGACTTGCGCATCGGCCGGGGCCTGCGTCTGGGTCATGGCGTTGACGGGTTGGTCAGGGTCAAAGCTCAGGTCGGCCGCACCGCCGTCGCCCGACAGGCGGAAGGCCGTGTTGCTGCCAGGGTTGGTGGAGCTGATCACCAGGCGCGCGCCGGTGGTGTCGTTCACGATCACCGCCGACACACCCGCACCAGCGGCGTTGATCTTGTTGCGCACCGTGGCCAGCGAGTCGGTGGGGCTGATGTCGATGCTCATGGCCGCCAGGTTCGGCTGCGGCGCAAAGCCAGCCTGGCCGAAGCTGCCGATCTCTACCCGCAAGGTGCCGGGGCCGACCAGCGCTTCAGACGACGCGTAAGTGCGCGTCACGGCGGCGTGCGAGGCGGCCAGCGACTGCACGCTGATGGCGTAGTTGCCGGGCACCGCGCCTTCGCCGGCGGTGACTTGAATCGACGTGGGGTCGGAAGAGGCGGCCGTGGAAGCGCCCCAGGTGGTAGCGCGGGTCAGGGAGAGTGAAGCGTCGCGGAAAGTAGAAAGTGCAGACTGAAGCTGGCCAAAGGCCGAGATCTTCGTCTGAATGGTTGACGCCTGTGTTTGCAGGCGAGTGACGGGTACTTTCTCGATCGACATCAACTTGGTGACGATCGACTCCACATCCAAACCACTGCCAATGCCTGCGGAACTGATGGTCGCCATGGCACACCTCCAACATTACCGACCGCCTGCGGGAGAAAAATCTCCACGCTTTGCGGCCCACCAATACAAATACGGGACACCCAAGCAAGCCCGGATATCCCGTTGTCGGCAGGAATTTCCGGAACTTGAGTCCGGAGAGACTACTTTTTAGCGTTGCAGCAAGGTGAGCACCTGCTGCGGGAGCTGGTTGGCCTGCGCCACCATGGCGTTGCCGGCTTGTTGCAGGATCTGGGCGCGCGACAGGGCGGCGGTTTCAGCGGCGAAGTCGGCGTCCATGATGCGGCCACGGGCGGCAGACAGGTTTTCGGCAAAAACGGTCAAGCTGCCAATGACGGAATCGAAGCGATTCTGTGCCGCACCAAACGAAGCGCGAGCCGTCGTGACGTCACTGATGCCGGTGTCGATCGCTGCGATGGCCGCCAGGGCACCGGTGCTGTCAACGCCAGAGACGTTGAGCGCCCCAACGGCCGCCACGGTGGCGGTCAGGTCGACCGAATTGATCGTGAGGGTGTCGGTGGCGTCGGTGCCCGCGCCCACCTGGAAGCTGAACGAGGCGTTGCTGCCGTCGAACAGCACGGTGCCGTTGAACTTGGTGCCGGCGACGATGCGCGCCACTTCGTCGTTGAGCTGCTGAAATTCGGCTTGCAGGTTGTCGCGGTCTTGCGAGTTGTTGGTGCCGTTGGCAGATTGCACGGCCAGCTCACGCATGCGCTGCATGGCGTCGCCAATCTTGCCGAG
>JBKJJF010000112.1:0-12184 GCA_046598195.1 Rhizobacter sp.
GCGGCCTGGCAACGCGGCATCGGGCCGGTGGTGGTGCTGGTGCTGTTGTTCATTGCCGTGGCGGCAGGCGCCTGGCCGGCGGTGCGCCGCCTCACGCGCCGCTTGCAGGCACTCAAAAGAGGTGTGGAGCAATTTGGGGCGGGCCAACTTCACCACCGTGTGGAGGTGTCGGGCCGCGACGAGGTGGCCGCCGTGGCGGCGAGCTTCAACCTGGCGGCCGAGCGCATCGAAACGCTGGTGCGCTCACACCAGTCGCTGCTGGCCAATGCGAGCCACGAGCTGCGCTCGCCGCTGGCGCGCATGAAGATGGCGGTCTCGATGCTCGACGACGCATCGCCCGAACAACAACAACGCCTCAAGCGCGAGATCGACACCAACGTGGCCGAGCTTGATGCACTGGTCGAAGAGGTGTTGCTCGCCAGCCGGCTCGACGCCGTGCAGCGCGTGGACAGACGCGACCCGGTCGACTTGCTGGCGCTGGCGGCCGAAGAGGGCGCCAGGGTGGAAGCGGCGGTCGATGGCGCCTCCGTCAGCGTGGCGGGCGACGAGCGGCTGTTGCGCCGCGCCTTGCGCAACCTGCTGGAAAACGCCCGCCGTTACGCCGGTGACGATGTGGTGGTGCGGGTGGCTGCCCACGGCAACCAGGCCTCGGTGCAGGTGTGTGACCGCGGGCCCGGGGTGCCCGACTCGCAGCGCGAGCGCATCTTCGAGCCTTTTTACCGAATGCCCGGCCATGCCGAGCAGGCCGGTGGTGTGGGTCTGGGCCTGAGCTTGGTCAAGCAGATTGCGGAGCGCCATGGCGGCAGCGTGCGCTGCACGGCACGCGAGGGTGGTGGCAGCTGTTTCGAACTCAGATTCCCGCGGGCCTGAACTTCAGCGGCCGCTCTTGTGCCGCAACACCCAGGCCATGAGGCCGCACAAACCGACCCCTGACAGCACCAGCCCGGTGACCGATGCCGACCAGAAGCCTGGTGCCCCCAGCAACGATGGTGGCGTCAGACCGGTCAGGTTGAAGGCCACGATGTAGCCCCCGCCCAAGCCCACGCCCCACAGCGCCACGGCGTAAATCACCATCGGCGCCGTGGCCACGCGGTAGGCGCGCATCACGAACGCGGCGATGGTTTGCGCCGCGTCGGCCATGTGAAACACCGCCACCCAGGCCAGCAGCGGCAGGGCCGCGGCGATGATGACCGGGTTGTGGGTGTAGGCCCCCAGCACACTCTCGCGCGTGAGGTAAACCACAGTGCCCAGCACCGCGGCGATCAGGGTGCCGATTTGCAGGCCATGCCAGGCCAGGCGGCGCGCATCGGCCGGCATGTTGGCGCCGATGTTTTGTGCCACCAGCGTGGTGGTGGCGTTGGCAATGGCCAAGGGCATCATGAACATCAGCGACACCAGGTTGGCCGCCAGCTGATGGCCGGCCACCGCGGTGGCGCCGATGCGCGAGATGAAAATCGCCATGAAGGTGAAGCCTGTCACCTCGATCAGGATCGACAAGCCCATGGGCACACCCAGGCGCAGCAGCTCTTTGAGGCTGCGCCACGCGGGCCGGTTGAGGCGCGTCACATGCAGGCCGAAGGGCGCATAGAACGGGTCGCGCCGCAGCACCCACCAGGCCAGCAGCAGCTGCAACCACATCACGATGGCGCTCGCCAGGCCACAACCTGCCGCGCCCATGGACGGCACATGCCAGGCCGGCATGCCGTAGATCAACAGCGCGTTCAGCGGCACCTTGAGCGACAGGCCGACAAGCTGCAGCACCATCACGATCTTGGGCCGCGACACCGCGGTGTTGAAGCCGCGAAACGCCTGGAAGATCAGCGCAGGCGGCAGCGCGATGGCGAGGTAGCCAAGGTAGGCCCGCACCTTCTCGGCCACCGCCGGCTGGGTTTGCGCCGCGTAGAGAAACGGGTCGGGCATCAGCAGCAACGCGCTGCCCAGCACCGACAGGCCCAGTGCCAGCCACACCGCCTGGTGCAACTGCGCGCCGGCCTCGTGCAGCTTCTTCGCACCAAACAACTGGCCGGCAATCGGCCCGATGGCGAGCACCACGCCCATGAAGCCGACAAAGATGGTGATGTAGGCGGCGGCGCCCACGGCGAGTGCGGCGAGATCGAGTTCGGCGTAGCGCGCCACCATCACCGTGTCGACCGTGCTGAAGGCCAGCACTGCCACCTGGCCGATGAACACCGGCCAGGCCAGTGGCGCGATGCGGCGTGCGCTCTCCAGCAGCGAGTGCTGCGTCAAGCCGAGCCCTCGGCGCTGGGTGACACTTTGGGCCCAGCCCGTTCGCTGTAGCGGTTGAAACGCCACGCTGTGCCTTCCATCGTGATGCGCCGCCAGGTGTGGCGCTTCTCGCCGGGGCTCATCACCGTCCAGTGCTGCACTTCGTCGAAAGTTCGGCCACAACCTTTGCAGACGTCGTCACCCTGGCTGGTCGAGCAGATGGCGATGCAGGGGGCGTCGGGCGTGGTGGCGTACCAGGCGAGCCATGCCGCGCGGGCCTCTCGCGGCATGGAGTCTTCGTCACACTCGGTCTCGTGGTAGTACACCATCAGCGCGTAGGTTTCGGCCAACGCCAGCACCTCGGGGCAGGCGGTGATGCCGTCGGGCGAGGGCGAGCGCTCGCGCCACCAGTTGATGGCGGACTCGATGTCGGTGATGTGGATGCCGGCCATGGCCTCACTCGTCGTGGGCGGCGAGGGCGCTCAGTGCGGCAACAACCTGCGGCAAGGGGGCGAGCACTTCAACCGGCGCACCTTGCAGGGCGCCGACGCCTTGGGTCTTCAGGCGCTTGATGAGCTGGCCCGATTCGCGGCCTTCGGCAAAACCGCCACCTTGCAGCAGCGGCGTGCCATCGGCGGCGCTGAACTTGAAGTGGAAGCGGCCATCGGCCTCGCGGTATTGTTTGAACAACGGCAGGGCCTGCTTGGTCGACGCTGCTGCGGTGCTCTTGGCGGAGGGCACCGCCACCATCTTGCGCAGGCCCACGGCTTGGCGCACTTCGCGCATCAGCGGCATGGCAACAGCGCGTGCCTTGGCCGCACCGGCCATCAGCGCGTCTTCCACCCGCTCGGGGTGGGCCATCAGCTCTTCGTAGCGGGCACGCATCGGGCCCACGTGAGATTCGATCAGCTCGACGGCACGTTGTTTTGCATCACCCCAGCTCAAGCCGGCGCGCAGGTCAGCGCGCATGGCCGCTTTTTGTTCAGCGCTTGCAAAAGCGTCGTAGAGGGTGACGAGTGAAGCGCTGTCGGGGTCTTTCGCTTCGCCGGGCAGGCGCGAGTCGGTGACGATGCGCGCCACCGCTTCTTTCAGCGCCTTGGGGCCGCCTTCGAACAGCGGAATGGTGTTGTCGTAGCTTTTGGACATCTTGCGGCCGTCCAGGCCGGGCAGCATGGCCACGTCTTCTTCGACCTCAGCGCGTGGCAGCACGAAGATGTCTTTGCCTTGGCCAAACTGGTGGTTGAAGCGCTGCGCCACGTCGCGCGCCATCTCGATGTGCTGCACCTGGTCACGCCCGACCGGCACGCGGTGGGCGTTGAAGAGCACGATGTCAGCGGCCATCAGGATGGGGTAGCTGTACAGGCCCATGGTGATGTTGGCGTCGATGTCAACACCTGCGGCCAGGTTCGCATCGGTGGCCGCCTTGTAAGCGTGCGCGCGGTTCATCTGGCCCTTGGCGGTGACGCAGGTGAGCAGCCAGGTGAGCTCGGGCGTTTCAGGAATGTCGCTCTGGCGGTAGAAGGTGACACGGTCGGTGTCGAGCCCCGCGGCGAGCCAGGTGGCGGCAATCTCCAGACGCGAACGCTCGATGCGTGCCGGGTCGTCGCACTTGATCAACGCGTGGTAGTCGGCGAGAAAAAAGAAGCTCTCGACGCCTGCCTCCAGGCTGGCCTTGATGGCCGGGCGGATGGCGCCCACATAGTTGCCAAGGTGCGGTGTGCCGCTGGTGGTGATGCCGGTCAAGACACGTTGTGACGCACGTTCAGTCATGGTGTTTCTCGGAGGGGATGCGGATTATCAAGCAACGCTCGAAGATCCGGCTTTGCCGGGCCTCCGGGGCGCTGTCCCCTACACTGCCGGCCGATGAAAAGCATCGTCATCTTGATCTCGGGGCGCGGCTCCAACATGGAGGCGATCGTGCAGGCTTGTGCGATTGAAGGGTGGCCGGCGCGCGTTGCTGCCGTCATCAGCAATCGGCCCGATGCTGAGGGCTTGCATTTTGCGCAAGCGCGTGGCATTGCCACCGCCGTGGTCGACCACAAGGCCTTTGCCGACCGCGACACCTTCGATGCTGAGCTGGCACGCGTGGCGCACAGTTTTGCGCCCGACGTGCTGGTGTTGGCCGGCTTCATGCGCATCCTGACGGTGGGTTTCGTCAAGCAGTTCGAAGGGCGTGTGGTGAACGTGCACCCCTCGTTGTTGCCTGCGTTCACGGGCTTGCACACCCACCGCCGCGCGATTGAGGCGGGGTGCAAAGCAGCCGGCGCCACGGTGCATTTCGTGACGGCTGAGCTTGACCATGGCCCCATCATTGCCCAGGCGGTGGTGGCGGTATTGCCTGGCGACAGCGAGGCCACGCTGTCGGCCCGCGTGCTGGCGCGCGAGCATGTGCTCTACCCGCAGGCCGTGCGCTGGCTGGTGAGCGACTTGCTGCGTGTGGAGCGCGGCGTGGTCACGCACCTGAGCGGCGAGCCTCAGCTCATCTGATCACACCAGGTTGGCGGCGATGTTGACCATCAGCGCCAGGATCGCCGTGTTGAAGGCGAACGACAGCACCGATTGCAGCAGCACCAGCCGGCGCATCGGCGTGCTGCACAAGGCCACGTCGGCGGTCTGTAGCGCGACGGCGATGGTGAACGAGAAGTAAAGGAAATCCCAGTAATCGGGCGGGTTGTCGGCCGTCGCCGCAGGGAACCGCAGGCCATGCCCCTCGGGCGAGCGGTAAAAAAGGCTGGCGTAGCTGAGCGAAAAGAGCGTGGGCAGCAGCAGCCAGGCGCCGGCCACCGTCACCAGCGCAAACGCCACACGCGGCAGGGCCAGGCTCGCGGGGGTGCCTTTTGCGGCGGCCAGTTCGAACGCGATGGCGGCCATGCTGGCGACCACCGCGGCCAAGACCGCCACCAGCACCGCGCCCGCGCCTTCTGCCTGCGCGATGGCGGTGCGCCGCAGGTGGTGGTGGTCGCCGTGCGACATCACCCAATACGCCTGCGCCAGATAAAGCCACACCGCCGTGTTCCAGCCGACCAGCAGGCGCGTGAACATGTGCTCGCCGGGCGCCACCAGCATCACGAGGGCGCCGGCCGCGGTCGACGCCAGCAGGTGAGGCCGTGCCCTGATCTGACGGATGACGGTTTTCATGCAGGGGCAAATCGCGGGCGCAATACGCCGTCCACCACCACGTGTTCGAAGAACATGGCGTGTGGCCGAACCCACCAGCCCGTCTGGTTGTAGAGAGGCCGGTAGACGACCATGGGCTCCAGCGACTCGCTGTGTCGCGCCACGCCGACCAACTCGTAATCGCCACCCTTGTAATGGCGGTAGCGGCCCAAGGGCGTGGCGGGCAGGGGAGGCAGATCGGCTTCGTTCATGGGGCAAGGATAATCGTGGGATGCACCCCAACGCCTTGCTCGAACTCTCCACCGATCTGCTGAACAAGGTTTTGCAGTTCGACACCCCCGCCGACCGCGTCGTTTCCGACTTTTTCCGCACCCACCGCGAGTTGGGTCAGCGCGAACGCCACACGCTCGCCGAAACCACCTACACCGTGCTGCGCCAGCGTTTGCTGTTTCAGCATCTGGCGCAATCGGGCAAGGGTGAAATGGAGCGCCGCCTCGCCTTGTTGGGCTGGCAAGGCAACGAAGGTTTTCTGCGCGCGGCGCTCACCGAGCCCGAGCAGCATTGGTTGGCTCAGGTGCAGAAAGTGGACCGTGCCGCGTTGCCCGAGAAGCTGCGCCACAACCTGCCCGAATGGCTGGTCGAGATGCTCAAGGCCTCGATCGGCGACGATTTCTGGCCGCTCGTCAACAGCCTCAACGAAAGCGCCCCGCTCGATTTGCGCGTCAACACCTTCAAGGCCAAACGCGACGAGGTGCAAAAAGCCCTGGCGGAAGGCCGCATCGAGGCGGTCGTCACGCCCTATTCGCCCTGGGGCCTGCGCATTCAAGGCAAACCTGCACTCAACAAGCTCGACGTCTTCAGCAAGGGCGAGATCGAGGTGCAAGACGAAGGCAGCCAGCTGCTGGCGTTGCTGACCGATGCCAAGCGCAGCGAAATGGTGGTCGACTTCTGCGCCGGCGCCGGTGGCAAGACCCTGGCGCTGGGTGCGGCCATGCGCAACACCGGGCGCCTGTATGCCTTCGACACCTCGGGCCACCGCCTCGCAGCGCTCAAGCCGCGGCTTGCCCGCAGCGGCCTGTCGAACGTGTACCCGGTTCAGATTGCGCACGAGCGCGATGACCGCATCAAGCGCCTGGCCGGCAAGATCGACCGGGTGCTGGTTGACGCCCCCTGCTCGGGCCTGGGCACCTTGCGCCGCAATCCCGACCTGAAATGGCGGCAATCTCCGCAGTCCGTCGAAGAATTGCGTGTGAAGCAGGCTGCAATCTTGGCCAGCGCCGCTCGCTTGCTCAAACCCGGCGGGCGGCTGGTTTATGCCACCTGCAGCCTGCTGGAGGCCGAAAACGAGGCCATCGCTGCTGCGTTCAGTGAAGCCCACGCCAGTGAATTCAAGCTGTTGCCCGTGGCGCCGTTGCTGGAGAAGGCCCATGTGGCCCAGGCAGAGAGCTTGGTTCGGGGTGACTTCCTGCGCCTGTGGCCCCACCGGCATGGCACCGACGGGTTTTTTGCGGCCGTCTGGGAGCGCCTTTGAGTCTTGAACTCCCTCAGGGCGCCTTCAGATGGGGAAAACTGGCCGGGCAAACCGCCCGGTTTTCCAGCAATGGGTGAGGGGCTCTCACTTACAATAGGACACCCTGTCCGCTGTGACGGTTTGAAGGCTATTTGATGAACGAATTGATGTCTGTGTGGAATGGCTTGGTCGCCTGGCTTGCCAATGGCTTGATCGAGACGACGTGGTGGCAGGTTTTGCTGTTCACGCTGGTGACAACCCACATCACGATTGCTTCTGTCACGATCTTCCTGCATCGTGCTCAGGCTCACAGGGCCCTGGATCTGCATGCAGCCCCTTCGCATTTTTTCCGTCTGTGGCTTTGGATGAGCACGGGCATGGTCACCAAAGAATGGGTGGCGATTCACCGCAAACACCACGCCAAATGCGAAACGATTGACGACCCGCACAGCCCGGTGGCCCATGGCATCAAGACGGTGCTGCTGACCGGCAGTGAGATGTACCGCAAGGAAGCCAAGAACCAGGAAACCCTGGACAAGTTTGGCCACGGCACCCCTGACGATTGGATGGAGCGCAACGTCTACAGCCGTTTCGCGTGGCAGGGCGTCGGCATTCTGATGATCATTGACCTGATGCTGTTTGGCGCCATCGGCCTCACGGTCTGGGCGATCCAGATGGTGTGGATCCCGATCACCGCCGCCGGCATCATCAACGGCCTGGGCCACTGGTGGGGCTACCGCAACTTCGAGGCGCAAGACGCCAGCACCAACGTGTCGCCCTGGGGCATCATCATCGGCGGCGAGGAGCTGCACAACAACCACCACACCTACCCGACCTCGGCCAAGCTGTCGGTCAAGCCCTACGAGTTTGATATCGGCTGGGCCTACATTCGCGGCCTGGAGATGTTGGGTCTGGCCAAGGTTCGCAAGACGGCGCCCCTGCTGAAGCTGGGTGACATCAAGCCGGTGGCCGACTCCAAGACACTTGAAGCCGTGATCGCCAACCGCTATGAAGTGATGGCCAAGTATGCCTGTGGCCTGCGCGACGTTTGCTGTACCGAGGTCAAGCGCCTCAAGTCAGAGGGTGTCCATGACAGCAAGAAGTTGGCTGACATGCGCTTGGCGCGCCGCTGGTTGCACCGCGATGCGGACAAAATTCCTTCGCACTTGAAAGCCCAGGTCGACAGCGCCCGTGACCACAGCCCTTCACTGAGCAAGTTGGTCGCGATGCGCGAAGAGCTGCGCTCGCTCTGGACCCGCACCAACGTTTCGGCCGAGCAGCTGGTGGTTGATCTACAGGCTTGGTGCAAGAAGGCAGAGGAGAGCGGCATTGCGGCTCTCCAGGAGTTCGCGTTGAAGCTGCGCGCTGCCCACGCATAACGCCGCAGGCGCGAACACAAAGAAGGGCCCGCTTTTGCGGGCCCTTCTTTTTGGGCAACAAAAAACCCGCTGGGCGTGAGCCGAGCGGGTTTTTCTTGGACACGGAGCTGAATTACTTCAGCTTGGTTTCCTTGTACATCACATGTTTGCGAGCCTTGGGATCAAACTTCATGATCTCAAGCTTCTCGGGTGTGGTCTTCTTGTTCTTGTCGGTCGTATAAAAATGACCGGTGCCGGCTGACGATTCCAGCTTGATTTTTTCGCGTCCACCTTTTGCCATGATCGGCTCCTAAATCAGATTTCGCCGCGGGCACGCAAGTCGGCGACGACCTGCTCAATGCCCACCTTGTCGATAAGGCGCAATGCCGCATTGGTGATGCGCAGGCGCACCCAGCGGTTTTCGGTTTCAAGCCAGAACCGGCGGTATTGCAGGTTCGGCAGAAAACGGCGCTTGGTCCGATTGTTGGCGTGGGAAACATTGTTGCCCACCATCGGGCGCTTGCCCGTGACTTGACAGACGCGTGCCATGACGCTTCTCCGTGTGAATTTCAGAACTGGGGGCCGAAAAGCTGCTGACTGAAACAAGCGCATAGCGCTCGCCGGCTACTTTCGGCAAAGACCGCGATTATAGCCAGCTTTTCCAACCCTGCCTACAGGCGCCTTTCAGTGCCCCAGAAAGCGCTGCGCATCCAACGCAGCCATGCAGCCGGTGCCGGCGCTGGTGATGGCTTGGCGGTAGATGTGGTCCTGCACGTCGCCGGCCGCAAACACACCCGGCACGCTGGTCATCGTGGCCAGCCCGTTCAGGCCGCTTTGGGTGACGATGTAGCCGTCTTTCATCTCCAGTTGGCCCTTGAAGATGTCGGTGTTGGGCTGATGGCCGATGGCGATGAAGCAGCCTTTTAGCGTGAGCTCGCTGGTGCCGGCGCCTTGTGTGCTCTTCAAGCGCACGCCTGTGACGCCCGATGCATCGCCTAGCACTTCGTCGAGCGTCTGCCACAGGTGCAGCTCCATCTTGCCGGAGGCCACTTTTTCCATCAGCTTGTCGACCAGAATGGCTTCAGCGCGGAACTTGTCGCGGCGGTGAACCAGGTGCACCTTGCTTGCAATGTTCGAGAGATAAAGCGCCTCTTCGACGGCGGTGTTGCCGCCGCCCACCACGCACACGACTTGCTCGCGGTAGAAAAAGCCGTCGCATGTGGCACAACCGCTGACCCCGCGGCCCATGAAGGCTTCTTCAGAGGGCAGCCCGATGTACTTGGCCGATGCGCCGGTGGCGATGATGAGCGCGTCACAGGTGTAGGTGCCAGAGTCGCCCTTGAGCGTGAACGGGCGCTTGGAAAAGTCGACCTGGTTGATGTGGTCGAACACGATCTGTGTGTTGAAGCGTTCTGCGTGCTGCAAGAAGCGTTGCATCAGGTCGGGCCCTTGCACGCCCATCACGTCGGCAGGCCAGTTGTCGACCTCGGTGGTGGTCATCAGTTGGCCGCCTTGCGCGATGCCGGTGACAAGCATGGGTTTGAGATTGGCACGTGCTGCGTAAATGGCCGCGGTATAGCCCGCAGGGCCGGAACCCAGAATCAGAACTTGGGCGTGTTGGTTAGTTTGGCTCATGAGAAAAATGGCAGTGTGAAAACGTTAAAGCAAACGCGAGAAATGGCAGTCTGACATGGGGTTGACGCCGACTGACGTCAATTCGTGTAATGGTGACAATACCGATATTCAGTGGAAGCGTTAGTTTTCCACGTTTGAATCCTTAGACTGCGCAATCGACACAAGGAGGTTCTCCGATGGCCATGTTGTCCAACCTGGACTTGATTCGGCGGGTGCCGCTGTTTTCCCTGTTGACCAATGAGCAGGCCTCAGCCATTGCCGACAGCGTGGTGAAGCGCCGCTTTCGCCGCGGCGAAATTATCGTGGAGCATGGCAAGAAGTCCAACGCGCTGTACATCCTGCTGACCGGGCGTGCACGGGTGCTGACTTCGGATTCGCGTGGCCGCGAGGTGATTCTCGCGGTGCTGCAGCCGGGCCACTATGTCGGCGAGATGAGCCTGATCGACAACGAGCCGCATTCAGCCACGGTGCGCGCCGAGGTGCAAACCGACATGCTGATCCTGGGCCGCGCCGAGTTTGCGCGCTGCCTGCCTGAGAACTCCAGCCTGTCTTACGCGATCATGCGTGGTTTGGTGCAGCGCCTGCGCAGCGCCGACCGCCAGATTGAATCGCTGGCCTTGCTCGACGTGTATGGCCGTGTGGCGCGCTCGCTGCTCGACATGGCCGAAGACGAGGGCGGCGTGAAGATCATCCGCAACAAGGTCTCGCGCCAGGACATGGCCAAGATCGTGGGTGCTTCGCGCGAGATGGTGAGCCGTGTGATGAAAGACCTGGAAGAGCGTGGCATGGTCGAAACCCAGGAAAACGGCTCGGTCATCATCAAAGAACGGCTGACCGGCTGACCGTGTTGCGCCACCGGGCCGCAGTCGTTTGCGCCCGGTCGCTTCGGCCACAATGGCTGCATGACATTTCCGCTTGGATCGCTTCGCCCCGATGCGGGCAACAACGTGTCGGCCGCAGGCACATACACCCGTGATGGGTCGCCCCCCAAGCTGAGCACGCCGTTGGAGCCCGCGGGTTTGCGTGCGCGTTTTGGCGTGCTGGTGGGCGGGGTGTTGTGGTTGTTGGCGTTGATCGCCATGGCCACGCACAACCCGGCGGATGCCGCGTTCTCGACCTCGGGCACAGGTGCCTTGCCGATCAACAAGATTGGCGCGTTGGGCGCGCGCTTCTCCGACCTCGTTTTTGTGCTGTTTGGTTATTCCGCCTGGTGGGGGTTGGTGATCAGCCTGCGCGCTTGGCTCGGCACCCTGGCCCGTGTGTTGCGTGGCGGCGATGCCCATGGGATTCATCGGCCGCAGTGGCCGGTGTGGATGTTCTGGCTGGGCGTGCTTCTGTTGCTGAGCGCCAGCTGCGCACTTGAATGGACGCGGCTCTACCAACTCGAAACGCGTGTGGCGGGTGGCAATGCTGGCGGCGTGCTCGGCTACCTGCTGGGGCCGGTGAGCCAGAAGTTGTTGGGCTTTGCCGGCTCGGGGGTGCTGTGGATTGCGGTGCTGGTGGCGGGTTTGTCGCTGGCCTTCCGCTTCTCGTGGCTGCGTGTGGCCGAAGGCATTGGGCAATGGGTTGATTCGCTGCGCGAGCGCCGTGTCGAGCGCATTGAGCGCGCCGAAGACCAGCGCATCGGCGAGCAGGCCTTGCGTGAACGTGAGCATGTGGTCGAGTTCGAGCACCAGCTGCACGAAGACCATGTGCCCATCGTCATCGAAACACCGATGATCGAAGTGCCCAAGTCTGAGCGTGTGGTGAAAGAGCGCCAGAAACCGCTCTTCACCGAGCTGGCCGATACCAAGCTGCCGCAGGTTGACTTGCTCGACGCCGCACCGGGCCGCGTAGAAAGTGTGGCCCCCGAGACGCTGGAGATGACCTCGCGCCTCATCGAGAAGAAGTTGAAGGACTTCGGCGTTGAGGTGCGTGTGGTGGCCGCGTCGCCCGGCCCGGTGATCACCCGTTACGAGATCGAGCCCGCCACCGGCGTGAAGGGCGCGCAGATTGTCAACCTCGCCAAAGACCTGGCGCGCTCGCTCAGCCTCGTGAGCATCCGTGTGGTCGAGGTGATCCCGGGCAAGAACTACATGGCGCTGGAGCTGCCCAACGCCAAGCGCCAGACCATTCGCCTGAGCGAGATCCTCGGCTCGCAGGTTTACAACGACGCCGCTTCGCCGCTCACCATGGGCCTGGGCAAAGACATCATCGGTGCGCCGGTGGTGGCCGACCTCGCCAAGATGCCGCACTGCCTGGTGGCCGGCACCACCGGCTCGGGCAAGTCGGTGGGCATCAACGCGATGATCCTGAGCCTGCTCTACAAGGCTGAAGCGCGTGATGTGCGGCTCATTCT
>JBKJJF010000219.1:0-4009 GCA_046598195.1 Rhizobacter sp.
TGGTTGATGTCGTCGAGCTTCAGGCGGTGGGTGATCAGGTCGTCGATGTTGATCTTGCCGTCCATGTACCAGTCGACGATTCTTGGCACGTCGGTGCGGCCGCGTGCGCCACCGAAGGCCGAGCCTTCCCACTTGCGGCCCGTCACCAGCTGGAACGGCCGGGTGCTGATCTCGGCGCCCGCTTCGGCCACGCCGATGATGATGCTGCGGCCCCAGCCCTTGTGCGTGCACTCCAGCGCCTGGCGCATCACCTTCGTGTTGCCAATGCACTCGAAGCTGTAGTCGGCGCCACCGTCGGTGAGCTGAACTATTGCGTCGACCACGTTCTCGGTCGTCTTGGGGTTGATGAAGTGTGTCATGCCGAATTGGCGGGCCATCGCTTCGCGCGCTGGGTTGAGGTCAACACCGATGATCTTGTCGGCGCCCACCATCTTGGCGCCCTGGATCACGTTGAGCCCGATGCCGCCCAGGCCGAACACCACCACGTTGGCACCGGCCTCCACCTTGGCGGTGAACAGCACCGCGCCCACACCCGTGGTCACGCCGCAGCCGATGTAGCAGATGGTGTCGAACGGCGCATCAGAGCGCACCTTGGCCACCGCGATCTCGGGCACCACGATGTAGTTGCTGAAGGTGCTGGTGCCCATGTAGTGCAGGATGGGCTGGCCGTTCAGCGAAAAGCGGCTGGTCGCGTCGGGCATCAGGCCCTTGCCCTGCGTGCCACGAATCTGCTGGCACAGGTTGGTCTTGCGTGACAGGCAAAACTTGCATTGCCGACACTCGGGTGTGTACAGCGGAATGACGTGGTCGTCGCGTTTCAAGCTGGTGACCCCCGGCCCCACATCGACCACCACCCCCGCGCCCTCATGGCCCAGGATGGCGGGGAACAGGCCCTCGGGGTCGGCGCCCGAGAGGGTGTAGTAGTCGGTGTGGCAAATGCCGGTGGCCTTGACTTCGATCAGCACCTCGCCGGCCTTCGGGCCTTCAAGATCGACGATTTCGATGGTCAGCGGCTGGCCGGCTTTCCAGGCAATGGCGGCGCGGGTTTTCATGGGGTGCCTCGTGGGGTGGGTGGGAGCTGCGGCGACTATAGGCACATCGTGCAGGCGACACTCAGGCGCTCTACATTTCCCCACCTCTTCTGCACCCCCAAGGCCCCCATGAGCACACGCGGCAGCATCACCCCCATGACCATGAGCGACGGCGCCGAGATCGGCGTGTACCACGTGCAACCCAGCGGCCCACGGCGCGGCGGCCTGGTGCTGATTCAAGAGATCTTCGGCGTGACCGAACACATCCGCCAGCAGTGCGACACCTTTGCCGAACAAGGCTACGAGGTGCTCGCGCCCGCACTCTTTGACCGCGAAGCCCCCGGCCTGCAGCTCGGCCGCAGCCCCGAAGACATGCAGCAGGCCGTGAAACTCGCACGCGAGCTGCACCCCTTTGCACTCTCGCTGGCCGACACCCAGACCTGCATCGATGCGCTCAACGGCCGCGGCCCCGTTTTCCTCACCGGCTACTGCTACGGCGGCACCATCACCTGGGCCGTGGCCTGCCGCAGCACGAACCTCACCGCGGCCAGCGGCTACTACGGCAGCCAGATCCCGGCGATGGCCACCCAAACGCCCCAATGCCCGACCATCCTGCACTTCGGCCGGCTCGATGCCAGCATCCCGATGGACGCGGTGGCCCAGGTGCAGGCCGCCCACCCCACGCTGCCAGTGCATGTGTACGAAGCCGGCCACGGTTTTAACGGCGACGGCCCGCACCACAACGACGCCGCGGCCCACCTGGCCTACGAGCGCACCTTGGCGCACTTTCAATCTTTCCACTGACGAACCCGCCCCATGGCCTTTGCCGACACCCTGCAACAGCTCCCGCCCATCGGCCACCTGGCCGGCCTGCAGCTGCTTGACGCGCACGGCGCCACCGTCGCCACGCTGCACAACCAGCCCGGCCAGGCCGGCTCGGTGGCGGTGTATGCCGCGCTGGCCGGGCGTTTTGGCGCTATCACGGTGCAAGCCGCGCACGAAGGCCTGCTGATGTACGCCGAGCACACCGCCGACGCACGCGCCCACCCCGGCAAGCACCCCAACATCGACCGCTTGATTGCCCTCATCGAGGCCGGTGGGCGTTATGCGGTGAAGCTGCTGCCGGCGGCGTGAATGCCTGCCACAACCCAAAGCAACCTCACGCCGTGCGCTTGTTGCCAAGCTCTGTTAACTTCCGCTCCCTGAAAACGCCGGAGGAGAGCCTCGCATGAGCGATTTGCAAGACCGCCTGCGCGCACTCCCCTCGGGCAGCTTGAGCGGCCTGCGCCGCGGCATCGAAAAAGAAAGCCTGCGCGCTCAGCCGAGCGGCGCGCTCGCCCTCACGCCCCACCCTGCGGCGCTGGGCTCCGCGCTGACCCACCCGCACATCACCACCGACTTCAGCGAATCGCAGGTCGAGCTGGTGACACGGGTGCACCTGAGCATCGAGGCCTGCCTGGAGGAGCTGACGCAGATCCACCAGGCCACCTACCAAGCGCTGCGTGAGCTGGGTGACGAGATGCTGTGGGTGTCGAGCATGCCCTGCGATCTGCCCACCGACGAGACCATTCCGCTCGGGCGTTATGGCAACTCCAACGTGGGCCGCGCCAAGAGCGTGTACCGCATGGGCCTGGGCCACCGTTATGGCCGGCGCATGCAGACCATCTCGGGCATCCACTACAACTGGTCGTTGCCGGGGGTGAGCGACGAGCAGTACTTCGGTCTCATCCGCAACTTTCGCCGCCATTCATTCCTGCTGCTGTACCTGTTTGGTGCCTCACCCGCCGTGGGCGCGAGCTTCGTCGCCGGCCGCCAGCACGAGCTGCAGACCCTGGCCGAACAAACGCTCTACATGCCCCACGGCACCTCGCTGCGCATGGGCCGCCTGGGCTACCAGAGCGACGCGCAGGCCACGCTCGCAGTCAGCTACAACAGCCTCGAAAGTTACGGCGCGTCGTTGCAAGACGCGCTCACCCGCCCGTATGCACCGTATGCGGCGGTGGGCGTCCAGAACCCCGGTGGCGACTACAACCAGCTGGCCACCAGCCTGCTGCAAATCGAGAACGAGTTTTACGGCACGATCCGCCCCAAGCGCGTGATCTTCCCCGGCGAGCGCCCGCTGCATGCACTGCGCGAGCGTGGTGTCGAATACGTCGAAGTGCGGCTGATGGATCTCAACCCCTTCGTGCCCATCGGCATCACCGCCGAGACGGCGCGTTTTCTCGACGTGTTCTTGCTGCACTGCCTGCTCTCGCCCAGCGCACCCGACACCCCCGACGAGATTGCCGCCCTCGGCCGCAACCAGCACCGCACCGCCGGCCATGGCCGCCAGCCGGGCCTCACGCTGGAGCGGGGCACGCAAGAAGTGACGCTGGTCGACTGGGGCCTGCAGCTGGTCGACGAATGCCGCCCGCTCGCCGCTGCACTCGACGCCACACACGGCGGCGAGCTGCACCAGGCCGCGCTGGTGGCCGCGCACGAGCTGCTGGCCGACGCCAGCCTCACGCCGTCAGCCCGTGTACTCAACGCCATGGCGCATGATTTCGACAACTCGTTCTTGCGTTTCACCCAGGCCCAAAGCCGGCAAACGCAGGCTCAGCTGCTGGCCCGGCCGTTCACGCCCGAAAGGGCAGCGCATTTTCGCGCCATGGCGCAGGCCTCGGTGGCAGAGCAGCAGCACATCGAAGCCGGCGACACCATGCCGTTCGAGATCTACCGCCAGCAGTATTTGTCGCCGCAGCGGCTGGGGTTGTAGCCGCAGGCTCTCAGGGTGTGGTGTCGGGCAACGACAGGCCTTCGCCTTCCAGCAGACGCTGCATCAGCGAGGTGGCCTCGGCCTCACGCCGCAGGCGGCGAGCGCGCCGCACCGAGATGGCGTCGGCAAAACGGCGCAGCAGGCGCACCTCTTGGGGTGTCCACTCGCGCGTGCCGCCCTGTTGGGCACAGCAGTACACCGCCCAGGTTGTGCCATTCACGCC
>JBKJJF010000256.1:0-5343 GCA_046598195.1 Rhizobacter sp.
AATTGCCGGTGCCACGGTTTCGGCTGGCGGCTCGGCCTTGCCGTCACGCCGCCACGCGCCGCTGCGGATCTGCTCGTGCGTGATGCGCTCCACCTCCACCGGCGCCACGCCGTTGAGTATCCCGAGTTTCATGGCGGCGGTGTAGCTCAAGTCGATCACGCGCCCGGCGTGGAAGGGCCCGCGGTCGTTGACGCGCACGATGATCTCGCGCCCGTTAGCCGGGTTGCGCACGCGGGCGTAGCTCGGCAATGGCATGGTCTTGTGCGCCGCCGTCATGGCGTACATGTTGTAGACCTCACCACTGGCGGTGCGCCGGCCGTGGAACTTCTTGCCGTACCACGAGGCCAGGCCCTTCTCGGCGAGCGGCCTGTCGCCGGTCAGCGGCGTGTAGCTGCGCCCAGCCAGGGCATACGGCTTGTTGGGGCCACCCTCGCGGAGGGGCTCGACCTGCGGCTGCGCGTCGGCCACCTTGTCGAGGTTGGGCGGCGGCTTGGCCTCGGGGCCGTCTTTGGTGACGGTGCTGCAGGCCGCCAGCAGCAGAGCAAGCAGCACGGCGGCGAGAAGGCCGGTTCGTCTGGCGGTTGCGAAGGCTTTCATCACGTTCACGCCCATGCTTCAGCCAGTGCCTTGGCCTGTTCCAACACCTGCTCCACCGCTGCGTCCTGCTTGTCCGGGGGGTACTTGTACTTGCGCAAGATGCGTTTCACCAGCAAACGCAGCTTGGCCTGTACGCTCGCGCGCTGCGACCAGTCGACGCTCAGGTTCTTGCGCAGGCTCTCGGTCAACTCATGCGCGATCTTCTTCAGCGTTTCATCGCTCAGCTCGCGCACGGCCGACTCGTTGTCGGCCAGCGCATCGTAGAAGCGCACCTCGTCATCCGTCAGGCCCAGCGCTTCACCACGACCCGCCGCTTCGCGGAACTTGCGTGCCATCTGCACCAGCTCTTCCATCACCTGCGCCGCTTCGATGGATCGGTTTTGGTAACGCAGCACCACGTCGCTCAGCATGTCGGAGAAGCGCTTGTTCTGCACCACGTTGCTGCCAAAGCGCGACTTGATCTCGCCTTCGAGCAGGCGCTCCAGCAGCTCCACCGCCAGGTTGCGCTCGGGCAGCATGCGTACTTCGGCCAAGAAGGCCTCGTCGAGGATGCCGATGTTGGGCTTGTCCAGCCCCACCGCGTCGAAGATGTCGACCACTTCTTCCGACACCACGGCCGAGCTGATGATCTGGCGGATGGCCAGCTCGCGGTCTTCGTTTTTCCGTTTTGCCGCCACGATGTCACGCTTGGTCAGCAGCACCTTCACCGCCTGGAAGAAGGCCACTTCCTCGCGCACTGCCTTGGCTTCATCCAGCGTGCAGCACAGCGTGAAGGCCTTGGCCATGGCCAGCGCCAGGTCGGCCATGCGTTTCTTGCCGTCCTTCAGGCCCAGCACATGGTCGGCCGCACCGGCGATCGTCTTGTAGCCACCCGTGAGAAAGCCGCTGTAGTCATAGCCGTGGCCGTTGGTGCCGGCCAGCATGCCGCGCAGCGCGTCCAGCTTCTCCATCATCACGGCATAGGCCTCGTGCGCGTCGACTGTCGGCCGGCCGCGGCCCTGGCTCGCGGTGTACTCCTTCAGCGCCGATTTCAGCTCGTTGGCGATGCCGATGTAGTCGACCACCAAGCCGCCTTCCTTGTCCTTGAAAACGCGGTTCACACGGGCGATGGCCTGCATCAGGTTGTGGCCCTTCATTGGCTTGTCCACGTAGAGCGTGTGCACGCAGGGCGCATCAAACCCGGTGAGCCACATGTCACGCACGATCACCAGGCGCAGCGGGTCATCGGGCTTCTTGAAGCGCTTCTCCAGCCGCTTCTTCGTCAGTGCGCTGTGAATGTGGGGGCGCAGCAATGCCTTGTCGCTGGCCGAGCCGGTCATCACGATCTTGATGGCGCCCAGCTCCGGGTCGTCGCTGTGCCAGTCGGGCCGCAGCCGCGCGATCTCGTCGTACAGGTGCACGCAGATCTCGCGGCTCATCGCCACGACCATGGCCTTGCCGTGCTGCGCCTTGTCGCGCTCCTCGAAATGCGCCACCAGATCGGCCGCCACGCGGGCGATGCGTGGCTCGGCGCCCACCACCTTCTCCAGCGCCGCCCAGCGTGTCTTGAGTTTGGCCTGCTGGCTCTCTTCTTCGTCTTCGGCGAGTTCGTCCACCTCGTCGTCGATGGTGGCCATCTCGTCTTCTTTCAGCCCCAGCTTGGCCAGCCGGCTCTCGTAGTAGATGGCGACGGTGGCGCCATCTTCCTTGGCCTGCTGCATGTCATACACGCTGATGTAGTCGCCAAACACGGCGCGCGTGTCGCGGTCGTCGCCCGAAACCGGCGTGCCGGTGAAGGCCACGAAGGTGGCGTTGGGCAGCGCATCACGCAGGTGCTGCGCGTAGCCCACCTGGTAGCGCGCCGTGGGTGCGAACTCGGCCGTCGCTGCCGTGCTCGCGGCCGAGCTGGTGTTCAGCACCGTGGTCGAGCGCGGCTTCGCCGTCTTCAGCTTGGCCTCGAAGCCGTACTGCGTGCGGTGCGCCTCGTCGGCAATCACCACGATGTTGTGGCGCTCAGAGAGCAGCGGAAAGACGTCTTCGTCTTCCCCCGGCATGAACTTCTGGATGGTCGCGAACACGATGCCACCCGAAGGCCGGTTGCCCAACAGCGCGCGCAGATGCTGCCTTGTCGCGGCCTGCACCGGCTGTTCGCGCAGCAGGTCTTGCGCCAGCGAGAACACGCCGAACAACTGCCCATCCAGATCATTGCGGTCGGTGATCACCACGATGGTTGGGTTCTCAAGCAGCGGCTCCTGCATCACCCGCGCCGCAAAGCAGGTCATGGTGATGCTCTTGCCGCTGCCCTGTGTGTGCCACACCACGCCGCCCTTGCCCTTGGCGGCGGGTGAGCCGCCCGGCCGTGAGGCTGCAAGCACCTGAGTGATGGCCGAGCGCACCGCATGAAACTGGTGATAACCGGCAATCTTCTTGATCAACCGCCCGTCGTCTTCAAACAGCACGAAGAAGCGCAGGTAATCGAGCAGGTAGGCCGGCGCGAGCACGCCGCGCACCAGCGTCTCCAGCCCACCAAACTGCCCCAGCGGGTCGATCGCCACGCCGTCGATCGTGCGCCACGCCATGTAGCGCTCGCGGTCGGCCGAGAGCGAGCCCAGCAGCGCCTCGCTGCCATCGGTGATCACCAGCAGCTCGTTGTACTGAAAGACGTCAGCAATCTGCGCTTTGTAGGTCTCGATCTGCTCGAAGGCCTTCCACACATCGGCGTTCAGGTCGGCCGGGTTCTTCAGCTCCAGCAACGCGAGCGGCAGGCCGTTCACGAACAACACGATGTCGGGCCGCCGCGTGTGGCGCTCGCCCTTGATGGAGAACTGGTTCACCGCCAGCCACTCATTGCGCCCCGGCGCCGCCCAGTCGACCAGGCGCACGAAGTCGCCCCGCGTCTCGCCCTCGTGCTGGTACTGCACCGGCACGCCGTTCAATAGCAGCTTGTGAAACTGCCGGTTCGCGGCCAGCAATGCAGGCGTGCCCAGGTCGGCCACCTGCTTCAGCGCATCGTCACGCGCCGCCTGCGGCACTCTCGGGTTCAGCAGCTTGATGGCTTGTCGCAGCCGGCCCGTCAGCAGCACCTGCCGGTAGTCGCTGCGCTCGGGCGTGCTGCCTTCGGGCGCCAGCTCGGGGCCATGGCGGTGCTGGTAGCCCACGTCTGCCAGCCACGCCAGGGTTTCTTGTTCGAGCTGGTCTTCGGTCATGCCGGGCCTCACGGGGTGGGGGCTTGCACGGGCTGTGGCTGCAGCACCGCGCTCAACGCCACGTTGACGTAGTAGTTGCCGCGGCCGATCTTGTGCTTTTGCACAAAGCCACCTTCGGTCAACGCCTCCAGGTACTTGGTGGCCGTGAGGCGTGACACCTTCAGGTCGCGTTGCACGAACTCGATCTTGGTGTACGGGTGAGTGAACAGGTTGTTGATCAGATCCTGGCTGTAGAACTTGTAGCTCTCGCGAATGCGGTGCTTGTAGTCGAACAGGGCCGTCTTGATGGCGTGGATGGTGGCCAGGGTCTGCCCGGCCGTCAGCTCCACGGCGTTCAGCAGGTACAGCACCCACTCCTCCCAGGTGTCGTTCTCGCGCACCGTCTGCAGCAGGCGGTAGTAGTCGGCCTTGGTGCGCACGATGTGGCTGCTGAGGGAGAGCACCGGGATGTCGAGCAAACCTTCTTTCACCAGGTACAGCACGTTCAAGATGCGCCCCGTGCGGCCATTGCCGTCATAGAACGGGTGGATGCTCTCGAACTGGTGGTGGATCAGCGCCATCTTGATCAGCGGATCGGCATCGAAGAGGCTGGGGTCATTGATGAAGCGCTCCAGCTCGCTCATCAGCGCCACGATCTCCGCTGGGTCTTGCGGCGGCGTGTAGACCGTGCGGCCCGCGCCATCTTTCAGCGCCGTGCCCGGCAGCTTGCGAAAACCGGCGCTGTTGCGCTCCAACTCGGCCTGGATGGTGACGATGTGGTTGGTCGTGATCAGGCCACTCGCGCGCACCTGCTCATAGCCCACGCGCAAGGCTTGTCGGTAGCGCAGCACCTCTTTGGCGGCCGGGTTGGCAAAGGCTTCGGGCAGCACGTCGTCCTTGAACAACTCGTCGTGCGTGGTGACGATGTTCTCGATTTCCGAGCTGTCTTTGGCTTCTTGCAGAACCAGGGTGTTGATCAGAATGCCCTGGTTCGGGATCGAGGCGGCAATGCCCTTCAGCTCGGCCAAGCGGCGGCTGCTGCTGGCCAGCTTTTTCAGGATTTCAGGCGTGTCGAAGCGCCCGGCTTTCAACTGTTCAAGCGGCGCAATCGGGGGCATGCAGAAGCTCCGGGCCGGTGGCCATGTATAGGAATCGCTTAATTCCTGCGCATGCTAGTCGGCACATGTATAGAAAAGGCGATTTTTTATACATGTCGGCCGACATCTGTATAAGAACGCCGACTTTCTGCACGGGCTTGATTGCTCCGCCGGGTTTGCAAGCAAGCTCAACGCCCTTAGACTCGGCCCCCAAGTGGATTGGGGGGTTCCTGGTCGGCGTTACAGCCTCGGTGGGTTCACCGGGGCTTTTCGCTTTCTGGCAACTCCTGCTTAGCAGATGCTTAACAAGCTAAGCCCCAAGTCATTGATTTGAAAAGAACTTTTTGTTGGTGCGTCAACAGTTTCAGCATTGCTAAGCATCTTGCTAAGCCGAAGCTCGCAGCCGGTAGACGTGCGTACTGCCCATCCGTTGCCGATCCAAGAAGCCGTCTGGCTGGCTCCACTTCTTCAGGTAGCGGGAGGCC
>JBKJJF010000175.1:0-89061 GCA_046598195.1 Rhizobacter sp.
ATAAGGCCAGAACCAGCCCCTGCGCTTGCGACTCCGTGGTGTGCGGGCGAAAGCCCGCGTAATGCGTTGCGACGGCCGGAAGCTGCATGGTGGCGTTGACCGCTGCAATCACTCCACGCGCGTTACGCCGCGTGTGATCGCAACTGAGCAGTTCGCCACCCAGCCCTTCACGCACAAATTCCTGCGCGGCGCGAAACACCTGCGGCTCGGCGCGGCGAAAACGGTAGATGCTCTGTTTCGGGTCGCCCACAAAAAACACACTGGGTGCACGGCCTTGCGCACCGGCATAACTGCCCAGCCAGGACATCAGCGCCTGCCACTGAAGCGGATTGGTATCCTGGAACTCGTCGATCAGCACGTGCCGGATGCGCGCGTCGAGCCGTTCCTGCACCCAGGCAGCGAGCGTGGAGTCGCGCAGCAACGCAAGGCCGCAGGCTTCCAGATCGGACATGTCGGCGAGACCGCGTGAACGTTTGTAGGCTGCGAACTCGGCCAGCAGCACGCGCGACAACCGCACCATGCGCAGGTGCTCTTCGTGTGCCTCGTGTTGAAGGATCTGCCGGCCGATGTCTTCGAGCGCACCCTGCACCGGCGCCAGTGCGCCGATGTTGCCGAGCTTGCGCGGGCCGCCTTTGCTGGTAAAAAGTGCAGTCCACAGCGCTTCGAACATCGCCGATGCGTCGGGTTCGATCAGCGCTTTGTCGACCCCGCTGACGGCTTCGTTCGCTTTTACGCCGCCCTGGCGCAGCGCCATCGCCAACTCGCGCAGCGACTCGCGCCAAGGCAAGGTCTGCAGCGCCTGGGCCGGGTGCGAACCGGGGCTGACGACTGCGGCCACGCTGTCTTCGAGCGCCCCTGCCGCATCGGTCAGCTCGAACTCGACCCGCTTGGCCCACACCGCCTCGAACCACTTGCGCGCCTGACTGCGGCCGCGCCGGGCGACCAGCACCTGGTAGTCACGCCGCAGGCCCGGGTCACGCAGGATCGCCGCGTGAAAGCGCCGGAACACCTCGCTGCGGTGGTCTTCGATGTCTTCGATCAGCTCCATGTCAGGCTGCAGCCCCAAATCGGCGAGCAGTTCCAGCGGTGCGGCGCGCAGCAGTTGCGAGAACCAGGCGTGGAAGGTCCGAATTTCGACCGGGCGGCCACCGGCCAGCAGCCGCTCGTACAGGCCGGCGAGTTCGGGCGCGAACGCTTCGGCCTTCGACAGCGGCAGGCCACGCTCCACCAGCGCCTGCACACGCACGGCGTGCGACGTGCCGGGCGCGGCGAACTCTCGGAGCCATTGGTTCAGGCGCTGGCGCATTTCACCGGCGGCCTTGCGCGTGAAGGTGATCGCGAGAATCTCGTGAGGCTGAGCGCCTTCGAGCAGAGCCCGCAGCATGCGCGAGACAAGCATCCAGGTCTTGCCGGCGCCGGCGCAGGCTTCGATGACGACACTGCGCTGCGGGTCGCAGGCGAGCGCGTAGAACGAAGCACGCGCGACTGGCGCGCCGCCGGCCTGGTAAGCCGCTGCGCTGGCGCCGCTCATACGACCTGCTCCGGAAACGACCAATGGTCGCGGCGGCAAACGCCGCGCGCCGCGCAGAACTCGCAGGTCGCGCCCTCGCCAAGCGCCGGCAGGCCGGCACCGGCGCGCACGCGCGACAGGTCATGGGCCAGGCCCTTCAGCAGCTCTGCCGCAGTGCTTGCAACGTTCTTGTGCTCGGCCTCTTCGATGCCGTTCGTGCCGTCGATCGCGAGGTAAATCGCCTTCAGCGGCAGCGTGGTCTGCGTGCCGGCCAGCGCGGCGTATACGGCGAGCTGCGTATCTTCGAGCGGCTCGCTGACCTTGTCGCGCAGGCCGCTGATATGGCCGGTCTTGTAGTCGATCAACTGCTGCGCTTCGCCGGCTTCGGCCTGCACGGTGTCGATGCGGTCGATGACACCGTGCAGTTCCAGGCCTTGCAGTTCGGGAGGCGAGATGCCGATCTCGGTTTCGCCGCACAACCAGCTTGCGCCTCGGGACTCGCGCTCGTGCAGCCAGGCCACATAACGCGGCGCGAAAGCGGCGAACGAAGCGGCGAACGGGAGAAATTCCGCGTCTTCGAGCCCCTGCGCTTCTTGGCCTGCGCGGGCCATGGCGTGCAGGCGGTCCAGGTCCTCGGCAGCGTCGGCCGGTACCGGGCGATCGCGATGGAAGTCGTGCAGGACGCAGTGCAGCCAGGTGCCGTAGTCGCGTTTTTCGATTTCGGTGTCGAGCTCGTCTTCTTCGCGCAGGCGCAACAGATTGAGCGCGAAGAAACGGTACGGGCAGGCACGCAGGGCCTCGCAAGCGCTGGCGGACAAGCGCCCGGGCAGCAGGCCCGCGGCCGCTGGCGCGCTGAGGAAGATGGGCGTGGGCTCGATCACCCTCTGGTCGCCCGGGTCGTGCCACGGCACCAGCGACCGGCTCGAGTGCGCGAGCGCCAGTGCCAGGCGCTCCAGCAGCGGGCTTGCGGCCAGCGGCTCGGTGCCGTCGGCGCGCCGCCGAAGGAACGTGATGCGCGGTGTTCGCAGCACTTGCCCGAACGCATTCGCCTCTGCATTGCGGCGCTGCGCCGGGTCTGGAAGACCGAGCGCGTGCATCTGCGCGTCGCCGAGCAAAGCGTGCGGTGAAGGGCGCGCGCCGAGGTGCTTGTCGTCGGCCCCCGGGAACACCGTCGCGGCGAAGGGCCGCAGCATCGCTCGCGCCAGCGGCACGATGACGACCTGACCGCCCGGGCCCGCTTCGGGGCGAAAGCTTGCTTGCTCGAGCACGCGGTCGACCCAGGCGCAGAACTCGGTGAACGACATGACGAACCCCGAAGCGGTCGCGACCCACGCACAGGCGCCGGCACGCGCCGCGTCGAGCCTCAGCGCCACCAGCACCTGGCGCCCGGCTTCATCGGCGCTGAGCAGGGGCATGGAGCCACAGCGTTGTAGCGCGTGAGCCAGTGCGGCCAGCCAGGCCTGCAAGGGCTGACGCTCAGGCGCCGCAAGCTCGCGCAGCACCGCGCCCGCCGCGGCCCAGAGCCGCGCGGCCGGCTCATCGAACTCGGCCCGGCCGAGCGTCGCAAGGCTCGTCACGTGCTGCTTTCGGCAGGCCGATTCGAGCTTGGCGAGCGCCCCGGCTTGGCCCGACGCCGGCCAAGCGGTGCCGCCCCGCAGCCAGTCGAACACGGCGTCGATGCGTGCGTCGGTACGCGCCGCGCCGAGCAGGGCCATCACTTGCGCGGCAGCACGCGTCGTCGACAGCTTCCAGCCGGTCTCGTCGATCACACCGACCTGCTGGCGCTCAAGCAGTGCACGAACGCGGCGCACGAGCGCGCGGTCTTGCGCAATCAGTGCCACGGGCTGTTCGCCGCGGCGCAGATGCTCCAGCACGGTGGCCGCCGTGCTGACCGCCTCGTCTTCGAAACTGTCGCAAACGGCGAGCGCGGGCGGCGATGCATTGGCGAGCAGGCTGAACGGGCGGTCCTCGGGCGCGTTGCAATCGATCAGCAAGGCGCGCCCGGGTGCGTCGCTCAGCAGCCGCATGCAGAGCGGGTCGGCACCACCAGCTTGCACGACGATCCAGGCCGAAGGCAGCAGCGTGAACAGACGGTCGGTCAGCGGCGCCGGGGCGAGGCTGGCCCATTCGAGCGCCACGCGGGCCAGCAACCGCGCGGTTGCGCCTGGGCCGACCACCGGCGCCAGCAGCTCGCGGGCGCGGGCCCAATGGGCAAGCCGTTCGCCTGGAGGCACGGCGGCTGCGGCGAGCGCGATTTCTTGGCTCGTGGACACCACCTGGTCGACCGCCTGCTCGAAACCGCGCGGGTCACGCCGCGCCCAGGCAGCACCCCAGGCACGCGCGCGCAGCAATTGCGCGGCAGTAAGGGCGTCAACCGCCGCGTCATGGGTGATCTGGCCGCGCTCGGCCGGTGCGTCAGGCCCCAGGCTCGCGGCGAGTGTGCGTGTGGTGCCGATGCGCGGGCTCCAGCCGCCGGCCTGCGCAAAGGCGTTGCGTGCCAGCGGCAGCAATTGTGCGAACGGCAGTAGAACCACGGCATCGCGCAACATCACCGAGCGTGACCGCGCCCATTCGCTGACCTGAAATGCAAGCGGCTGCCAGGGATCGGAGGCGTTCTCGCTGCTTTCAACAGCCGCGCGGTCTATGGTTGCCATAGGCAGGAAAGCAGCGTCGTGCGCCACGGGGGTTGGGGCTTTGTGTCAGAATCATTGTGCCTTGCCACCCACTTCACGCGGTGCTTGCCTGAGGACAACCAATGAGCAGCGAACTGATCAAACACACTTCCGACGCATCGTTCGACGCCGATGTGCTGAAGGCCGACAAACCTGTGCTGGTGGACTACTGGGCTGAATGGTGCGGCCCCTGCAAGATGATTGCGCCGATCCTCGACGAAGTGTCCAAGGACTACGACGGCCGCCTGAAGATCGCCAAGATGAACGTCGACGAAAACCGCGACGTGCCCGCCAAGTTCGGCATCCGCGGCATCCCGACGCTGATGCTGTTCAAGGACGGCCAGCTGGCCGCCACGAAGGTCGGCGCCCTGTCGAAAGCTCAGTTGACCGCGTTCCTCGACGGTCATCTATAATCTGGTTTAACCGCTGCAGGAACCGGCGCTTACCCAGTTCCCGGTCCCTGCCGCAAGAGATTTGCCCCCACCGCACGACGCGAGCCGCTGAATCAGCGTAGCAGCGTCAACGCCCCACCCGGCGGCGCGTAGTTTCGGCACCCCCACTTCCCGTTCGTCGCGCGCTGCGCACCTCCATATCCCGGCCTTCGCTCTTCCCGGCCGCCCTCCAGGCTGACCCTGCCCCGCGGCGGGCCGCCAACATTCACCCAGGGTGTTTGCCCATGCATCTTTCAGAACTGAAACTGATCCACGTCTCCGAGCTCATCACGATGGGCGAGGCGCTCGAGATCGAGAACGTCGCCCGCATGCGCAAGCAGGAGTTGATGTTCGCGATCATGAAAAAGCGCGCCAAGGCCGGCGAACAGGTGTTCGGCGACGGCGTGCTGGAAGTGCTGCCCGATGGCTTCGGCTTTCTGCGCTCGCCCGACGCAAGCTACATGGCGTCGACCGATGACATCTACCTCAGCCCGAGCCAGATCCGGCGATTCAACCTGCACACCGGTGACGCGATCGAAGGCGAGGTGCGCGTCCCGAAAGACGGTGAGCGTTACTTCGCGCTGGTGAAGGTCGACCGCGTGAACGGCGTGACACCCGAAGAGAGCAAGCACAAGGTGATGTTCGAGAACCTGACGCCCTTGTTCCCCAAGGAGCAGTTCAAGCTCGAGCGCGACATCAAGAGCGACGAGAACATCACCAGCCGCATCATCGACTTGGTCGCACCGATCGGCAAAGGCCAGCGCGCACTGCTGGTCGCGCAGCCCAAGACGGGCAAGACAGTGATGATGCAGCAGCTCGCGCATGCGCTGGTCGCCAACCACCCCGAGGTCTACCTGATCGTGCTGCTGGTCGACGAGCGGCCTGAAGAGGTGACCGAGATGGTTCGCACAGTGCGCGGCGAAGTCATCAGCTCCACGTTCGACGAGCCTGCCGCGCGCCACGTGCAGGTGGCCGAAATGGTGATCGAGCGTGCCAAGCGCCTGGTCGAGATGAAGAGAGACGTGGTGATCCTGCTCGATTCGATCACCCGCCTCGCCCGCGCCTACAACAATGTGTTGCCGTCCAGCGGCAAGGTGCTCACCGGCGGCATGGACTCGAACGCACTGCAGCGCCCGAAACGGTTCTTCGGCGCGGCACGCAACGTAGAAGAAGGCGGATCGCTGACCATCATCGGCACGGCCCTCATCGACACCGGCAGCCGCATGGACGAAGTGATCTACGAGGAGTTCAAGGGCACCGGCAACTGCGAAATCCACCTGGATCGCCGCATGGCCGAGAAGCGCGTCTATCCATCGATCTTGATCAACAAGAGCGGCACACGCCGCGAAGAATTGCTGCTGCAGCCAGAGATCCTGCAAAAAACCTGGATCCTGCGCAAGCTGCTCTACCCGATGGACGAGATCGAGGCGATGGAATTCATCCTCGACAAGATGAAGTCGACCAAGAACAACCACGACTTCTTCGACATGATGCGGCGCGGCGGCTAGCGCTGCACCTGCACGCTATAATCTGCGGTTTTCCGCTTGACGGAAAGTGCGCCGAATGGTTCGGCGTGGCTACCGCAAAACATCAGCGCAGAGGCTCCAATGAAAGAAGGCATTCACCCCACGTACCGCGAAGTGTGTTTCGTGGACCTGTCCAACGGTTTTAAGTTCGTGACCCGCTCGTGCGCCACGAGCAAGGAAACGGTCAAGATGGACGACGGCCGCGAACTGCCGCTGTTCAAGCTGGAAACCACCAGCGAATCGCACCCGTTCTACACCGGCACGCAGAAGAGCGTGGACTCGCTGGGCGGCCGCGTCGAGAAGTTCCGCAACAAGTTTGCGCACCTGAGCACCAAGAAATAAGGTGTTCCGGACCTCCGAAGAAGGCAGCCGCGGCTGCCTTTTTTGTTGCCCGCTCGTTTCGCGGGAGCCCGCGCACCCGAGTTGCTGCATCATTCGCGGCTGATTCCCGAGCCCTGCTTGAACTCACCGAACCCTGCCCTCGTCACCCAGCGCGCCGCGCAGCCCATTCCGCGGCTGGCCTTGCTGCTGTTCTGCGCCGCGTACGTGCTGCCCGGCCTGTTCGGCCGCGACCCGTGGAAGAGCGCCGACATCACCGCTTTCGGCTACATGGTGAACATCGCACAGGGCAGCACGCCCTGGCTCGCACCGACCGTGGGTGGCCTGCCAGCCGACGCGGCGCTGCTGCCGTACTGGCTCGGTGCCTCGTTCATCAAGCTGCTCGGGCCGTGGCTCGACCCTGCCGTGGCGGCACGCATTCCGTTCGCGCTGCTGCTGGTCGTGGTCTTGGTGCTCTGCTGGTACGCGGCCTACCACCTGGCCCGCACCGAAGCCGCCCAACCTCTGCCCTTCGCCTTCGGCGGTGAAGCCAGCCCGACCGACTACGCCCGGGCGATTGCCGACGGTGCGCTGCTGGCGCAGATCGCCTCGCTCGGCCTGCTGCAACTGGGACACGAGACTACGCCGGAGCTGGCGCAACTCGCCAGCGTGGCATTGTTCGTCTACGCTCTGGCCGCCAGCCCGTTTCGTGGTCTGCAACCCAAAATCGCAGTCCTCGTGGCCTTGCCGGCGCTGGCTGCAAGCGGCGCACCCAGCATCGCCCTGGCGCTGGGCACGGTCGGCGCGGTGATCTGCCTGCGCTCCAGCTACGAGACTGCGCGACGCTTCGTGCGCTGGATCATTGCCGGTGTGGCGCTGGCCTTGATCGTCAGCACCGCACTCGGGGCCTGGCACTGGCGTGTCGGCACAGGTGACATCACGACGACACGCATCTGGGACATCATGCGTCTGCTGGCCTGGTTCACCTGGCCCGCATGGCCGTTGGCGGTCTGGACGGCCTGGCGCTGGCGGGGCCAGTTGTCCGACCGGCACATCGCGATTCCGCTCGCCTGCGCAGGCGTGGCCTTGGTCGCCTGCGTGGTCATGGGAGGCTCCGACCGGGCCCTGATGCTGGCGCTGCCTCCGCTGGCCGTGTTAGCCGCGTTCGCGCTGCCGACCCTGCAACGCAGCACCGCCGCCGCGATCGACTGGTTTTCGGTTTTCTTCTTCAGCGGCGCCGCCATCGTTTTCTGGGTGGTCTACATGTCGATCCACACTGGCGTGCCACGCCAGCCTGCGCTCAACATCGCCCGCCTCGCGCCGGGATACGTGCCAAGCTATTCGTTGTTCGCTCTGGCGCTGGCGGTCGGCGGCACGCTCGCGTGGCTGTGGCTGGTGAAGTGGCGCACCGGCCGCAGCCGCCACCCGCTGTGGAAGAGCCTCGTGCTCCCCGCCAGCGGCGTGGCCCTGTGCTGGTTGCTGCTGATGACCTTGTTGCTGCCGCCGCTCGACCACGCGCGCAGCTACCGCTCGCTGGTGCAACGTATCGCGCAGCAAGTTCCCCGCGGCGCCTGCGTGGCGGCGCCCGACGTGCCGCGGGCCCAGGTGGTGGCGATGGAGTACCTCGGTGGTTACAAGGTCGATGCGGTCACGCCGACAAACGCAACTCGCTGTGACTACCTGGTTCAGATGCAGGCTGCGGCTCCGCCGGGCGGCGCCTGGCGCCTGCTGGCGCGTGAGCGCCGGAATACGCGGAACGACGAGACCAGCGCCATCTACCGGCGCATCAGGCCCTGACGGCCGGTCAGCCGAGCGCGTTCTCGGCCGGGGCGGGCGTGGCGCTCACGGGCGAACCTGCCGATCCGCCCTCCGGCACGCTGGCGCGCACCCGCGCGGCAGGGAACACGAGCCTGAACACCGAGCCTTTGCCCACTTCGCTCTGGATGTCGAGTTCGCCGCCGTGGCGCTGCACCACGTGCTTGACGATCGACAGGCCCAGGCCCGTGCCGCCGGTGTCGCGCGAGCGGCTGCCGTCGACGCGGTAGAAGCGTTCGGTCAGGCGGGGCAGGTGCTCGCGCGCGACCCCTGGGCCGGTGTCGATGACCGTGATCTCGCCCGAACCGTCGCCCTGCACCCGCCACGTCAGCTCGATCCTGCCGCCCTCGGGCGTATAGCGCACGGCGTTTGCGACGAGGTTCGTGATGGCGCTCTGCAATTCGTTCTGCGCGCCCGCGATCTGGGCCTCGGCTTCGGCCGGAAAGACGATCGTGTGGCGCCCGCCGGACAAGACCCGCGCATCGATCTCGACCTGGCCGAGCACGGATTTCAGCGCAATCCAGCGGTCGGCATTGGGACGCGGGCTGCCTTCCAGTTGCGCCAGCGTTAGGAGGTCGCTGACGAGCGAGCCCATGCGGTCGGCTTGTTGCGTCATCAGCTGCAACACCCGTTTGCGCTCGACCTCGGTCAGCGGCAGGCTGCGCAAGGTTTCGATGAAACCCGACAGCACCGTCAGCGGCGTGCGAATCTCGTGCGACACGTTAGCGACAAAATCACGCCGCATGCCGTCGGAGCGCTCGCGTTCGGTGATGTCTTGCGACAGCACCAGCTTCAGGTCTTCTCCGTACTCGCGCACCAGCACCGAGAGCATTCCCTTGCCACGCGGCTGGGGCATCTGCACCGCCTCGTCGAATTGCGCAGCCTGCAGATAGGCCACGAAAGCCGGGGCGCGCACGAGGTTGGTGATGGGCTGGCGACGGTCGCGCTGCGGGTCGAGGCCGAAGTGGTCTGCGGCGAGCGAGTTGCACCATTCGATCTGGTCGCCGGCATCGAGCAGCATCACGCCGTTGGGCGAAGCTTCGATCGCCGAGAGAAACTGCGTCAGCCGCGTGCGTTCGGTCGCGGCAGCGTGTTCGCGCAAACGCAGCGAGCGTTCGATGCGGTAACCCAGCTCACCCCACAGGCCGGCGTCACGAGGTGCCGCGCCCTCCTGCGAGCCGCGCAGCCATGCGATCAGCCGGTAGCCGTGAAGCGTGTCGCGAACCACGATCACGCTGATCGCAAAGGTGCCGCCCAGCAACGCGCCAACCACCGACGCATCGGCGCGGTCGATCAACAGGCCCACCAGGGCACCTGCCAGCATCGCCAACGCGACCGCCAGCAGGCGCGGCAAGAGCCAGATCATGGCGCGTGCACCCTGGCGCCAAGACTCACGCCGACAGCGCCCGCGGCTGAGCCACCGGCTGATGCGTCAGACGGTAGCCTGCCCCACGCACGGTTTCGATCATGCCGGCGCACTGCACCGGGCTGAGTGCTTCGCGCAGGCGCTTCACGTGCACGTCGACCGTGCGCTCTTCGATGAAGACGTGGTCGCCCCAGACGCGGTCGAGCAGCTGCGCGCGGCTGTGCACACGTTCCGGGTGGGTCATGAAGAAATGCAGCAGACGGAATTCGGTAGCACCGACCTTCACTTCGGAGTCGCCACGCGTCACGCGGCGGGTCGACGGATCAATCTTCAAGGCGCCGACCTCCACCGCCGCATCCAGCGCTTCCGGCGCCTTGCGCCGCAGCAGTGCGCGGATGCGCGCCATCAGCTCGTTGGTGGAAAAGGGTTTGGTGAGGTAGTCGTCGGCACCTGCATCCAGGCCGGTGATCTTGTCGGATTCGTCGGCGCGCGCGGTCAGCATGATGAGGGGAAGCTCGCGCGTGCGCGCCTCGCCACGCCAGCGTTTGGCCAGAGCCACGCCCGACTGGCCGGGCAGCATCCAGTCGAGAATGATCAGATCGGGCAGCTCACCGTTGACCGCCGCCTGCGCCTGCTCGGCGGTGCCGGCGATCGTGACTTCGAAACCGGCGTGCCGCAGGTTGATAGAGATCAACTCGGCGATCGCGGTTTCGTCTTCGACGACAAGGATGTGGCTCATGCGCGGCTCCTGACAACGGTGAGTGTCATCGGGCCAGCGACTCCACCGCAACGATCGAGTTGTGGCGCACGTCGGTGCCCTTGACGATGTAGATGATCTGCTCGGCCAGGTTCTTCGCGTGGTCACCGACGCGTTCGATCGCCTTGGCCACGAACACGAGGTCGATGCTCGAAGAAATGGTGCGCGGGTCTTCCATCATGTAGGTGATGAGCTTGCGCATCAGGCCGTCGAACTCTTGGTCGATCTGGTCGTCTTGTTTGAGCACCTCGATCGCCTTCGCGGTGTCGAGGCGGGCAAACGCGTCGAGCGCTTTGCGCAGCTGGGCAACGGCCAGCTCGGCCTCGTAGGCCAGATCGTTCACGGGCAAACGCAGGCGGCTCGACACACCGGTGTTGATGAGGCGCTGCACCGTGCGGGCGATGCGGGCGGCTTCGTCGCCCACCCGCTCCAGGTTGGCGATGGTTTTCGAGATGGCAATCAACAGGCGCAGGTCGCGCGCGGTGGGCTGACGGCGGGCGATGATGGTGGAGAGGTCGCGGTCGATCTCCATTTCCATCGCGTTGACACGCTCTTCGTTGCGCAGCACTTCGGTCGCCACTTCGCCACTGAAGTTGGTCAAGGCGTAGACCGACTGCGCGACCTGAGACTCGACCAGGCCGCCCATTTCGAGCACGCGCGTCGAGATGCCGCTCAGCTCGGCATCAAATTGCGTGGAGAGATGTTTTTCACTCATGTTCGTTCCTTCGCCATCAGCCGAAACGGCCGGTGATGTAGTCCTCGGTGTCCTTCTTCTTCGGCTTCATGAACAGCTCGGCCGTGGGGCCGAACTCGATCAGGTCACCCAGGTACATGTAGGCCGTGTAATCAGAGCAGCGTGCGGCTTGCTGCATGTTGTGAGTGACGATCACCACGGTGTAGTCGCTCTTCAGCTCGTGGATCAGCTCTTCGATCTTGCCCGTGGAGATGGGATCAAGCGCCGAACAAGGCTCGTCAAGCAGCAGCACTTCGGGCTTGATGGCAATGCCGCGGGCGATGCACAGGCGCTGCTGCTGCCCGCCCGACAAGCCGGAGCCGCTCTGGTTGAGCTTGTCGCGCACTTCGTTCCACAACGCTGCCTTCTTGAGCGCCCATTCGACACGCTCGTCCATCTCGACCCGAGGCAGGCTTTCGAACAACTTCACGCCAAAGGCAATGTTGTCGTAAATCGACATCGGGAACGGCGTGGGCTTCTGGAACACCATGCCAATCTTGGCGCGGATCAGCGAGACATCTTTTTTGGATTTCAGGATGTTTTCGCCATCGATCGTGATCGCGCCTTCGGCACGCTGCTCGGGGTAGAGCTCGAACATGCGGTTGAAGGTGCGCAACAAGGTCGACTTGCCACAACCCGAGGGGCCGATGAAGGCGGTGACCTTCTTCTCGGGAATGTCGAGGTTGATGTGCTTGAGCGCGTGGAAGGCGCCGTAATAGAAGTTGAGATCGCGCACGGCCAGCTTGGGCTTCTCGGTCGTGCTGAATTCGACTTTGGTATCCATGTTCTGCGAACTCCGGATTCAGTGTTTGTTGCGGAAGACAACCCGCGCCAGGATGTTGAGCGCCAGCACGCCGACGGTGATCAAGAACACCCCTGCCCAGGCGAGCTTTTGCCAGTTTTCATACGGGCTCATCGCAAACTTGAAGATCGTCACCGGCAGGCTGGCCATGGGTGCGCCGAGGTTGCTCGTCCAGAACTGGTTTGACAAGGCGGTGAACAGCAGCGGTGCGGTTTCACCGGCAATGCGAGCCAGCGCCAGCAGCACGCCGGTGATCACACCGGCCTGCGCAGCCTTCAAGGTGATGGTCATGATGACGCGCCACTTCGGCGTGCCCAGGGCGTAGGCCGCTTCGCGCAGCGAGTTGGGGATCAGCGTCAGCATGTTCTCGGTGGTGCGAATCACCACCGGGATCACGATCAAGGCCAACGCCAGGATGCCCGCCATGGCCGAGAACGACTTCAGCTGTGCCACCACCACAGAGTAGATGAAGAGACCGATCACGATGCTCGGTGCCGACAACAAGATGTCGTTGATAAATCGTGTGGCGCCGCCCAGCCAGGTCTTCTGGCCGTATTCGCCGAGGTAGACGCCGGCCAACACGCCGATGGGCGTACCCACGAAGGTGGCCAAGCCGACCATCACCATCGAGCCAAAAATGGCATTGGCGAGGCCACCCCGCTCGGCCTGCGGCGGCGGTGTCATCTGCGTGAAGGTGTCGAGGTTGAGGCCGCCAAGCCCCAAGCGCACGGTCTCGAACAGAATCCAGAACAACCAAAATAGGCCAAAGGCCATGGCGGCGAGCGACAGCGTCAACGCAATCGCGTTCACCGTCTTGCGCCGCCGGTGTTTGGCCAGGCGGGCCGAGTCCATCGCGATAAAGCTGCTCACGTGCGGGTTCCTTCGCCCTTCTTCAGCTGCGACAGGAGCAGCCGAGACAGCGACAAGACCACGAAGGTGATGAAGAACAGCACCAGGCCCAGGTAGATCAGCGAAGCCTGGTGCAGACCATCGCTCGCCTCGGCGAACTCATTGGCGAGCGCGGACGAAATGCTGTTGGCCGCCTCGAACAGCGACAGGCTGTTGAGCTGGTTGAAGTTGCCGATCACGAAGGTGACCGCCATGGTCTCGCCAAGCGCACGGCCCAGACCCAGCATGATGCCGCCGACGACGCCGGTCTTGGTATACGGCAGCACCACCTTGAACACCACTTCCCAGGTGGTCGAGCCCAGCGCATACGCCGACTCTTTCAGCATCGCCGGCGTCACGTCGAACACATCGCGCATCACCGAGGCGATGAACGGAATGATCATGATGGCCAGGATGATGCCCGCCGACAGAAGGCCGATGCCCACCGGGGCACCCGACACCAGCGTTTTGAGCACCGGCACGTCAGCAAACAGCTTTTGCAACGGCTGCTGCACGTAGGTCGAGAGCACCGGGCTGAACACCAGCAGGCCCCACATGCCGTAGACGATGGAAGGCACGGCAGCCAGCAACTCCACCGCAATGCCCAACGGCCGGCGCAGCCAAGCCGGTGAGAGCTCGGTGAGGAAGAGTGCGATGCCAAAACTCACCGGCACCGCAATGACCAGCGCGATGAGCGAGGTCATCAGCGTGCCGTAGATCATCACCAGCCCGCCGTACTTGTCTTGCACGGGATCCCACTCGCTGGTCCAGAGGAAACTCAGCCCGTATTCCTTGATCGCCGGCGCAGCGCCGATCAGCAGGGAAACGATGATGCCGGCCAGCAGCAGCAGGGTCAGGATGGCGGCGCCATGCGCCAGCACCGAGAAGATCGTATCGGCCCAAGGCGCGGAACGCCGGGCCTCCGGGGGGCGCCCCAGCGGGTCAGAGCGTTGCATCTTGTCCGACTCGTAATGAGATGCAGGAAGTGTAGCGGCCACGGCCCCTCCGAAATGGCAAGCGGTGGGCCCGTGTCACCGGGCATCCACCGCGTTGGATCAGCCTTGGCAGGCGATCACTTGAAAGCGACTTGTTTACCCGAAGCGTCTTTGATTTCAGCCCATTGTTTGCGCACCAGGTTCTTCACCGCATCGGGCAGTGCCACGTATTCGAGCTCGGCGGCAGCGCTGTCGCCGTTGGTGAAGGCCCACTCAAAGAACTTGAGCGATGCGGAAGCTTGCGCAGGCTTGTCTTGCGCCTTGTGCATCATGATGAAAGTAGCACCCGTCAGCGGCCACGAGTCCTTGCCCGGCTGCTCGGTCAGCACTTGGTAAAAAGTTTTGTTCCAATCAGCGCCGGCTGCGGCGGCCTTGAAGTTGGCGTCGTCGGGAGTCGCAAAGTTGCCGTCCTTGTTTTTCAACAAGGTGTAGGTCATCTTGTTCTGCTTGACGTAGGCGTACTCGACGTAGCCGATCGAGTTGGGCAGGCGGCTCACAAACGCGGCCACACCCTCGTTGCCCTTGCCGCCAGCGCCGGTGGGCCAGTTGACGGCGGTGCCTTCACCGACCTTGCTCTTCCACTCGGCGTTCACCTTGGAGAGATAGTTGGTAAAGATGAAGCTGGTGCCCGAGCCGTCGGCACGCCGCACCACCGAAATGGCCGCATCGGGCAGCGGCACGCCGGGGTTCAGCGCGGTCAGCGCGGCATCGTTCCACTTGGTGATCTTGCCCAGGTAGATGTCACCCAGGGCTTGGCCGGTGAGTTTGATCTGGCCGGGCTTGATGCCAACAATATTGACCACCGGCACCACGCCACCGATGACGGTGGGGAACTGAACCAGACCGTCTTTTTGCAGCTCTTCGTCTTTGAGCGGCATGTCGGAGGCGCCAAAGTCAACAGTCTTGCCGCGGATCTGCTTCAGACCAGCGCCCGAGCCCACCGACTGGTAATTGATGCGCGCACCGGTGACCTTGTTGTAGGAGTCGGCCCACTTGGCGTACAGCGGCGCCGGGAACGTGGCACCTGCGCCGGTGACGTCTTGTGCCAAGGCCAAGCCGCTGGCCAGGCCGAGGGTGACCGCGGTGGCGGCAAATCGAATCGAGGTTGTGTTCATGTCTGCACCTTTCCAGTGAGCGGGCTGATGGAATGGCGAGACTGTAGAAGTCAGATGTGACACCCGCGTGACACCTGCGAGCGCTCTGTGACAGTCACATGGATGTCATGCTTTCGTCACAAACGCCTTCATGTACGGAACAGCTGCGCCAGCCGCTGAGCGCAGGCCTGGGCTTGAGCGGCATCACGCGCCTCGACCATCACCCGCACCAGTGGCTCGGTGCCCGAGGCGCGGATCAGCAGCCGCCCGTTGTCGCCCAGCTCGCGCTGCGCGTGAGCCTGTGCTTCGGCCAGGCCGGGGGCGGCCTTCCAGTCCTGCCCGGGTTGCAGGCGCACGTTGATCAGCACCTGCGGGAACAGCGTCACCGGCGCCAGCAACTCGGCCAGTGACTTGCCGCTTCGGCTGACGGCTTGCAGCACCTGCAAGGCACTCACGGTGCCGTCGCCGGTGGTGTGCTTGTCAAGCGCCAGCAGGTGGCCCGAGCCTTCACCGCCGAGCAACCAGCCGCGGGCGGCGAGCTCTTCGAGCACGTAACGGTCGCCCACCTTGGCGCGCACAAACTCAATGTCGCGGGCCTTCAGCGCCACTTCAACCGCCATGTTGGTCATCAACGTGCCCACGGCTCCCAGAACACGCTGCCCCTGAGCCAGGCGGTCGGCCACCATCACGTACAGCAGTTCGTCGCCGTTGTAGAGCCTGCCGGTCGAGTCGACCAGCTGCAGGCGGTCGGCGTCACCGTCGAGGGCCACGCCGTAGTGGGCACCGTGTTCCTGCACCGCCCTGACCAGCGCGGCCGGCGAGGTGGCACCAAAACCGGCATTGATGTTGAGGCCGTCGGGGCTGCAGCCGATTCGCACGACCTCGGCGCCCAGCTCATGGAAGACCTCAGGCGCGGTCTGGTAAGCCGCGCCATGGGCCGCGTCAATCACGATCTTCAGGCCCTTGAGCGAAAGGTCGTTGCCGAAGGTGCTCTTGCAGAACTCGACGTAGCGACCACGCGCGTCGTCGATGCGTTTGGCCTTGCCCAGTTGGGCCGAATCGACCCATTGCGGCGCTTCGGCCAACGCCGCTTCGACCTGGCGCTCCCAGTCGTCGGGCAGCTTCTCACCACGCGCTGAAAAAAACTTGATGCCGTTGTCGGGGTAGGCGTTGTGCGAAGCGCTGATGACCACGCCCAGGTCAAGCCGCAGCGCACGCGTGAGGTAGGCCACGCCGGGGGTCGGCAGCGGGCCGGTGAGCAACACGTCAACCCCGGCCGAGGCAAAACCGGCTTCGAGCGCCGATTCGATCATGTAACCCGAGATGCGGGTGTCTTTGCCAATCAGCACGGTGGGCCGCGCCACCTTGGCCTTGAGCACGCGGCCCACGGCGTGCCCGAGGCGGAGCATGAAATCTGCCGTGATAGGCGCCTGGCCGACGGTGCCTCGGATGCCATCGGTGCCGAAATAGGTTCTGCTCATGTCGCTCGCTTTTGTTGCGCGTTGTTTTCGTTTGGGTTTGCCACGAGATTGTGCATGCCCAACAGTCCGGCAGCCTGCCCCACCTTGAGGGCGTCCAGCGTGGCCTCGACGTCATGCACCCGCAGCACGTGGGCCCCATGCTGAGCCGCAGCCAGGGCCGCTGCCGCACTGGCCACCAGGCGCTCACCGACCGGGCGACCCGTCACCACGCCAAGGCTGCTCTTGCGCGACCAACCCACCAGCAGCGGGTAACCCAGCGCCAGCAACTCGCGCTGCCGGGCCAACAAGGCGAGGTTGTGCTCGATGGTCTTGCCGAAACCGATGCCCGGGTCGAGCACAATGCGCGCGCTTTGCACGCCAGCCTCCCGCACGGTGCCCACCCGATCCGCCAGAAACGCACTCACCTCGGCGATCACGTCACCATAGATCGGATGTTGCTGCATCGACTGCGGCTCGCCCTGCATGTGCATCAGGCACACACCGCACGAGGGGTGGGCTGCAACCACCTCCAGGGCACCCGGCCACCGCAGCGCGTAGATGTCGTTGACGATGTCCACACCCAGGTCAAGTGCAGCACGCATGGTTTCGGGCTTGTAGGTGTCGATCGACACCGGCACACCGAGCGACAAGGCCGCCTTGAGCACCGGCAGCACCCGCGCCTGCTCTTCTTCCACGGGCAGCGGGGAAGCGCCGGGGCGGCTTGATTCGCCGCCCAGGTCGAGCATGTCGGCCCCCTCTTTCAGCAGCCGCTCGCAATGTGCGAGCGCAGCCTGGGTGCTGGCATGCCGCCCTCCGTCAGAAAAGGAATCGGGAGTGATGTTGACAATGCCCATCACCCGCGGGCGGCTCAGGTCAATTTGGAAGCGGGTGGTCTGCCAAGTCTGCATGGGCGTCTTGAGAACCATGGAAAACGGGGCCGAAGCCCCGTTGTCTGTGAATGCCGGAACAGCTCAGGCCGCGGCCGGAGCGCTGTCGGGGCTAACGGGCGGTACTGCTCCACCACCGGGCTTGTTGCTGGAGGACGGCCAGTCTTTGGGCGGGCGCGGAGGCTTGCCTTGCATGATGTCGTTGATTTGCTCGCCGTCGATGGTTTCCCATTCGAGCAGCGCCCTGGCCATCGCATGCATCTTGTCGGCGTTGTCTTCGATCAGCTTGCGGGCGATGTTGTACTGCTCGTCGATGATGCGGCGCACTTCGGCGTCGACCTTGCGCATGGTCTCTTCAGACATGTTGGTCGTCTTGGTGACCGAACGGCCCAGGAACACCTCACCCTCGTTCTCCGAGTAGACGATCGGGCCGAGCGCATCGGTCATGCCGTAGCGCATCACCATGTCTTTGGCCGTTTGAGTGGCCCGCTCGAAGTCGCTGCTGGCGCCGGTGGTCATCTGATTCATGAACACTTCTTCCGCGATGCGGCCTCCGAACAGCATCGAGATGCGGCTCAGCATGCGGATCTTGTCGACGCTGTAACGATCTTTTTCCGGCAAGGAAATGGTCACGCCAAGCGCACCGCCGCGAGGAATGATGGTCACCTTGTGCACCGGATCCAACTTGGGCAGGAGCTGCGCGATGATCGCGTGGCCAGCCTCGTGATAGGCCGTGTTCTTGCGCTCTTCCTCGTCCATGACCATGGACTTGCGCTCTGGGCCCATCATGATCTTGTCCTTGGCCTTCTCGAAGTCGACCATCTCGACCACGCGGCCGTTGCGGCGCGCGGCGAACAGGGCAGCTTCGTTGACCAAGTTGGCCAGGTCGGCACCCGAAAACCCGGGCGTACCGCGCGCGAGGAGGTCAGCCCGAATGTCTTGGCCCACCGGCACCTTGCGCATGTGCACGTTGAGAATCTGCTCGCGACCACGCACGTCGGGCAGCGTCACATAAACCTGGCGGTCGAAGCGGCCGGGGCGCAGCAGCGCGGGGTCAAGAATGTCGGGCCGGTTGGTCGCGGCCATCACGATCACGCCGACGTTGGTCTCGAAACCATCCATCTCGACCAACATCTGGTTCAGCGTTTGTTCGCGCTCGTCGTTACCGCCGCCCAAACCAGCACCACGGTGGCGACCCACCGCGTCGATTTCGTCGACGAAGATGATGCAAGGTGCACTCTTCTTGGCCTGCTCGAACATGTCGCGCACGCGGGCCGCGCCCACGCCGACAAACATTTCAACAAAGTCGGAACCCGAAATGCTGAAGAACGGCACCTTGGCTTCGCCGGCAATCGCCTTGGCGAGCAAGGTCTTGCCGGTGCCGGGGGGGCCGACGAGCAGCACGCCACGCGGGATGCGGCCACCGAGCTTCTGAAATTTCTGCGGGTCTCTCAGGAAGTCGACCAGTTCCTTGACCTCTTCCTTGGCCTCGTCGCAGCCTGCCACGTCAGCGAAGGTGGTGGTGTTGTTGGCCTCGTCGAGCATGCGCGCCTTCGATTTGCCGAAACTGAACGCACCGCCCTTGCCGCCACCTTGCATCTGCCGCATGAAGTAGATCCACACTGCGATCAGCAGCAGCATCGGGCCCCACGACACCAGGATGGTCATCAGGATCGATTGCTCTTCGTCGGCCTTGCCAGTCACTTGCACACCGAACTTCATCAGCTCGCCGACCATCCACAGATCTCCTGGGGAGGCAATCGTGTAACCCTGGCCGTCACTTGGGGTGACTTTCAGGTTGCGGCCCTGGACTTCAACCCGTTTGACCTTGCCGGCCTTGGCATCGTCCATGAACTGCGTATAGGTCACGCTCTCGACGACACGGGGCTTGTCGAACTGTTTGAAGACAGTGAACAGCACCAGCGCGATCACCAACCAAACAGCAACTTTTGAGAACCATTGATTGTTCACCGCGGCTCCTTCTGCAATCAAAACTTCCGCACGGGCGCACGATGTGCCCGCATCCACGGCATATGGGGCGGATTCTAGTCCAGACAAGGGGGCTGAAGCCGCCTCACCCGCCCCTGTGAGATCTGGGTGAATGCGCCTTGTGCACGGTACTGGTTCACGAACGCTTTTCGGCCAAAACGCCGGGATTCTTGAGACCCACACCGACCAGAAACGTTTCCGACGAGCGGTAACGAGATGCCTTGGGCTTGATCGGCTTCACGAGCCGAAATGTTTTCTTGAACAGATCGGTCAACTGGCTGTGGCCACTGCCATGAAACACCTTGACCACCAGCGCACCGTTTGGCGTGAGGTGGTTTTGGGCGAAATCGACCGCCAGTTCGACCAGGTGCTCCATGCGGGCGGCATCCGAGCTTTCGATGCCGGACAGGTTGGGCGCCATGTCCGAAATCACCACGTCGATCGGCCGGTTGCCGAGCAGGCTGCGCAATTGGGCCTGCACCACGTCTTCACGGAAGTCGCCCTGGATGAAGGTCACCCCCTCGATCGGCTCCATCGGCAAGACGTCCAGCGCAATGATGGTGCCATTCAAGGCACCTGCGGCCGCCGTGCCGGAGCCCACGAACTTGCGACGCACGTACTGGCTCCAGGCCCCAGGCGTGGCGCCCAGATCCACCACCAGCTGGCCGGGGCGGATCAGTTTGAGCGTTTCATCGATTTCCTTGAGCTTGTAGGCCGCTCTCGCCCGGTAGCCCTCTTTGTGGGCCAGCTTCACATAGGTGTCGTTGACGTGGTCATGCAACCACGCCTTGTTGACCTTCTTGCTTTTTGTTTGGGTTTTCATGAGCCTGCTCTTGGTCAACCGATAATAGAGGCATGCCTGCCATTGAACTCCGCCCCGCCCAGCGCAAAGAAAAACGCGCTGAAGCCCATCACCTCGAACCCGTGATTCGCATTGGTGGAGACGGTCTCACCCCCGCCGTCATCAAGGAAACCGACGCTGCACTCAACGCCCACGGCTTGATCAAGGTGCGCGTCTTTTCCGACGAACGCGAAACCCGCGAGGCCATTCTGGCCCGCCTGAGCGACGAGTTGAACGCCGCGCCCATTCAACACATCGGCAAGCTGCTGGTGCTGTGGCGCCCTGTTCCGCCGAAGGAAAAGGTCGAACGCGAAGGTCGCGGCGCCGGCCCCAAGGTGGTCAAGATCCTCAAGTTCTCCAAGAGCGGCAACCACCGCCCTCAGGTCAAGAAGATCAATTTGCTGGGCAACCAGCGTATCGCCGCGGGCGGTCAGGTGAAGCGTGCCAAGAAGCGCATCACCAGTGTCAAGCGCACCGCAGCCGAATAAAACGGCCGTCTAAGCCCGCGACAAGCGCCACGCCAGCGCCAGGGCCAGCAGGCCCTTCAACCCGAACATCGCGGCCGACAGGCCATGCAGCGCGCCAAACGACCACAGGCCCTGCCCCGCCCGGGCTGCCACCATCATCGGCTGAACGGCGAAGTAGCCCAACATCGTGCAAAACAGCGTGCCCAGCACCAGCACGACGTTGGTGCTGAACACCGAGCCCCGGCCCGCTTCAGCATCCAGTCGGGCCTGCCGACGTTCCAGCAGCAACAGAATCACGCCGACCACCAGGCTGAGATAGGCCTCCTGGGCCAACATGCGCCCAGCCACGCGACCCGCCACATCAGGCGACAGGTTGGCAAAACCTGCTGGTGCACCGATGGCTGCAATGCCGAGAATCAACCCGGCCCACACACCCGCCACGAGGCAGGCCAGACGCCGGCTGTCCAGGTGCTTCACGCGGCGTCTCAGATGTAGCGAACCTTGACGATCTCGTAGCTCTTGATGCCGCCTGGCGCCTGCACCTCCGCCACGGCACCCTCTTCCTTGCCAATGAGAGCACGTGCAATCGGCGAGCCGATAGAGATGCGACCCTGCTTCAAATCGGCTTCGTCTTCACCGACGATCTGGTAGGTCACGGCAGCGCCTGAGTCTTCGTCTTCCAGATCCACCGTGGCACCAAACACCACCATGCCGCCGGCGTTCAAAGAAGCGGGGTCGATGATCTGAGCGGCGGCCAGCTTGCCTTCGATTTCCTGGATGCGGCCTTCAATGAAGCCTTGTTTGTCTTTGGCGGCCTCGTACTCGGCGTTTTCTGACAGATCGCCCTGCGCACGGGCTTCGGAAATCGCCTGCACGACGGAGTGACGCTCCACGGTCTTGAGGCGGTGCAGTTCTTCTTTCAGCAGCTGAGCGCCGCGTGTGGTGACGGGAATGGTGGCCATGATCAAACCTTGAAACTCAAAATGAGAACCGCCGCCTTCTCCCTCGCAGGAGTTCGGCGGCGGCCGATACGTTGGACAGATCGCAAAAGTCTAGTGCAGTTCCGCGTGCAGTTCTTGCAGGGATAGCACCACCAGATCGTCCTGGTGCTTCATGCCTTCAACGGCGGCCTCGCACCCGGCCATGCTGGTGTAGTAGGTGATGCGGTTGGCCAAGGCTACCTGCCGAATGTGGCGCGAGTCGGCAATTGCCGTGCGCGTCTCATCGACGGTGGTGAAAACCATCTGAATCTCACCTGCCTTGACCATGTCGACGATGTGCGGGCGGCCATCCTTGACCTTGTTGACCGCCTTCACCGGCACGCCACCTTCGGCAATGGCTGCGGCCGTGCCTTTGGTCGCCACCACCTGGAAGCCCAGCGCGTGCAGGTCACGCGCAACGACGACGGCGCGCGCCTTGTCGCCCTTCTTCACCGTGATGCACACCGTGCCCTTGGTCGGCAGGCGCGAGCCCGCGCCGAGCTGGCTCTTGAGCATGGCTTCGCCGAAGCTGCGCCCTGCCCCCATCACCTCGCCGGTGGAACGCATTTCCGGGCCAAGGATGGGGTCGACGCCCGGGAACTTGTTGAAGGGGAACACCGCCTCCTTGACCGAAAAGTACGGCGGAATGACTTCGCTTGGCACTCGGCCACGCTTGTCTTTCTGATCCGACAGCTTCTGGCCCACCATGCAACGCGCCGCAATCTTGGCCAAAGGCTGGCCGGTCGCCTTAGAGACGAAGGGCACCGTGCGCGAGGCACGCGGGTTGACTTCGAGCACGTAGACCACCGCATCGTCCCCTTCGCCTTGTATGGCGAACTGCACGTTCATCAGACCCTTGACCTTGAGTGCACGGGCCATGGCGATGGTCTGGCGGCGAAGCTCATCTTGCAGCGACTTCGGCAACGAGTACGGCGGCAACGAACACGCGGAATCGCCGGAATGGATGCCCGCCTGTTCGACGTGCTCCATGATGCCGCCGATCATCGTGCCCTCGGGGCTGTCGCTGCCGTCGCTGATGCAATCAACGTCGACTTCGATGGCGTCGTCGAGAAAGCGATCCAACAGCACCGGCGACTTCTCGCTCACCTTGACGGCTTCGCGCATGTAGCGCTCGAGATCCTTGTCGCCGTGCACAATTTCCATGGCCCGGCCGCCCAGCACGTAGCTCGGGCGTACCACCAGCGGGTAGCCGATTTCTTGCGCCAGGATCAGCGCCTGCTCTTCGGTACGGGCGGTGCGGTTGGGTGGCTGCTTCAGACCGAGCGTGTGCAAGAGTTTCTGGAAGCGCTCGCGGTCTTCGGCGATGTCGATGCTGTCGGGTGAGGTGCCCACGATGGGCACGCCGGCGCGCTCCAGATCAAGCGCGAGCTTCAACGGCGTCTGGCCGCCGTACTGCACGATCACGCCGACCGGTTTTTCCTTGTCGACGATCTCGAGCACGTCTTCAAGTGTCACCGGCTCGAAGTACAGGCGATCCGAGGTGTCGTAGTCGGTCGACACGGTCTCGGGGTTGCAGTTGACCATGATGGTCTCGTAGCCGTCTTCACGCATCGCGAGCGCTGCGTGCACACAGCAGTAGTCGAACTCGATGCCTTGGCCAATGCGGTTGGGGCCGCCGCCCAACACCATGATCTTCTTGCGGTTGGTGGGCTCGGCTTCGCACTCTTCGTCATAGGTCGAGTACATGTAGGCCGTTTGCGTGGCGAACTCGGCCGCGCAGGTGTCCACACGTTTGTAGACCGGGCGCACCTTCTTGGCCCAGCGTGTTTCACGCACGGCGTGCTGGTGTGTGCCCAGCAGCTTGGCCAAGCGCTTGTCGGAGAAGCCCTTTTGCTTGAGGAAACGCAGCTCCTCGGTCGACAGGCTCTCCAGGGTGCGGCCGGTGATCGCCGTTTCAGCCTGAACCAACTGCTCAATCTGCGCCAGGAACCACGGGTCGATGGCGGTTTCTTCGAAGATCTCTTGCAGGCTCATGCCGATGCGGAAGGCGTCGCCCACGTAAAGGATTCGCTCGGGGCCGGCCTCACCGATCTCTTGAATGATTTCTTCGCGGTCGGTGCTGCGCTCGGTCAGGCCATCGATGCCAGTTTCCAGGCCTCGCAAGGCCTTCTGGAAACTCTCCTGGAAGGTGCGGCCCATGGCCATCACCTCACCCACCGACTTCATCTGCGTGGTCAGGCGAGAGTCGGCGGCCGGGAATTTTTCGAATGCAAAACGCGGGATCTTGGTGACCACGTAGTCGATGCTGGGCTCGAACGAAGCCGGTGTCGCACCACCCGTGATGTCGTTGCGCAGCTCATCAAGCGTGTAACCCACAGCCAGCTTGGCTGCCACCTTGGCGATCGGAAAACCGGTCGCCTTGGAGGCCAGAGCCGACGAGCGGCTCACACGCGGGTTCATTTCGATGACGACCATGCGGCCATCTTTCGGGTTGATCGAGAACTGCACGTTGGAGCCGCCGGTGTCCACACCGATCTCGCGCAGGATGGCGATGCTCGCATTGCGCAGCAGCTGGTATTCCTTGTCGGTGAGCGTCTGCGCTGGGGCCACGGTGATCGAGTCACCGGTGTGAATGCCCATCGGGTCGAGGTTCTCAATCGAGCACACGATGATGCAGTTGTCGGCGCGGTCGCGCACAACTTCCATCTCGAACTCTTTCCAACCGATGAGGCTTTCTTCGATCAGCAGCTCTTTGGTAGGCGACAGATCGAGGCCACGCTTGCAGATCTCTTCGAACTCTTCGGGGTTGTAGGCGATGCCGCCGCCCGTGCCACCCAGCGTGAAACTCGGGCGCACCACCATCGGAAAGCCGTTGCCACCGATCTCTTGCTGAATGCGGCGCTGAACGGTGAGCGCATCTTCCATCGAGTGCGCAATGCCACTCCGGGCCGAAGCCAGGCCAATACCGGTCATCGCGTCCTTGAACTTCAGGCGGTCTTCGGCCTTCTCAATGGCTTTTTCATTCGCGCCGATCATCTCGACGCCGTACTTGGCGAGCACGCCGTTCTTGTGCAAGTCGAGCGCGCAGTTCAGCGCGGTCTGGCCGCCCATGGTGGGCAACACCGCATCGGGCCGCTCTTTCGCGATGATCTTCTCGACCACCTGCCAAGTGATGGGCTCAATGTAGGTCACATCGGCCATCTCCGGGTCGGTCATGATCGTCGCCGGGTTGCTGTTGACGAGGATGACCTTGTAGCCCTCTTCGCGCAGCGCCTTGCAGGCTTGTGCGCCGGAGTAGTCGAACTCGCAGGCCTGGCCGATGATGATCGGGCCGGCACCGATGATGAGAACCGATTTGATGTCTGTGCGCTTAGGCATTTGTCTTCTTCTCCTGGCTCTTTTCCATCAGCGCGGTGAAACGGTCGAACAGGTAGGAAATGTCATGCGGTCCGGGGGATGCCTCGGGGTGGCCCTGGAAGCAGAAAGCGGGTTTGTCGGTGCGGGCCAGGCCTTGCAGCGTGCCGTCAAACAGGCTCACGTGCGTGGGGCGCAGGTTGGCGGGCAGCGTTTTTTCGTCGACAGCAAAGCCGTGGTTCTGGCTGGTGATGCTCACGCGGCCGGTGTCGAGGTCTTTCACCGGGTGGTTGGCACCGTGGTGGCCAAACTTCATCTTGAAGGTCTTGGCACCCGACGCCAGCGCCAAGATCTGGTGCCCCAAGCAAATTCCGAAGGTGGGAATGCCGGCGTCAATGAGTTCGCGGGCTGCACGGATGGCGTAGTCGCAGGGCTCGGGGTCGCCAGGGCCGTTGCTCAAGAAGATGCCGTCGGGCTTGCGCGCCTGCACGTCGGCTGACGAGGTCTGTGCGGGCACCACCGTCACCTTGCAGCCGCGGCTGGCCAGCATGCGCAGGATGTTGCGCTTGACTCCGAAGTCGTAGGCCACCACGTGAAAGCGCGGCGACTTCAACTCGCCGTAACCGCCTTCGAGCTGCCATTCGGTTTCGGTCCACTCGGTGACGCCGGATTGAGTCACCACCTTGGCGAGATCGAGCCCACTCATGGACGCAGCCGCTTTTGCAAGCGAGATGGCTTTGTCGGCGTGGGCTGAAGTCAGCGCCTCACCAAGCGGCAGCGTGAGGATGCAGCCGTTTTGCGCCCCCTTGCTGCGCAGCATACGTGTGAGGCGACGTGTGTCGATATTGGCGATGGCCACCGTGCCCTCAGCCTTGAGGTAGTCCGACAAGCCAACGGTCTGGCGAAAGTTGGACGCGATGAGGGACAGGTCTTTGATGATCAAACCGGCGGCGTGAACCTGGGTCGACTCGACATCTTCGGTGTTGATACCGTAGTTGCCGATGTGTGGATAGGTCAGCGTGACGATCTGGCGGCAGTAGCTCGGGTCGGTGAGGATTTCCTGGTAGCCGGTGAGTGCGGTGTTGAACACCACCTCGCCAACAGTTTGACCGGTGGCACCGATCGACACGCCCTGGAAGACCGTTCCGTCCGCGAGTGCTAGAAGAGCCTGAGCTTGGTTTGGCAGCAATGGCGGGGGCACACGATTCTCCGATTTGTGCGCGCCCAGCTCTGCTCTTCGAGCACGAGACCGGTTGAGAAAACTGGGGGAGTTTTCGGCAGGAAACAGCGAGAGAGTCGCTGGGCGGGTGGGGTTGCGGGTAAACCTTCGTATTGTACCCGAGGGTAGAGACCCCAAGCCCCCCCTAGACGAGTAGGAACGCTTATCGTTTCTAGAGTCCCGTGCAGACTTTGGGGGAAGCAGGTCAAGTCCATCACACGCTCACATAATTCGAGCTGAACAAAACCGGAGGAGTGACACATGAAGGGCGACCCCAAGGTCATCGAGCTGCTCAACGCTCAATTGAAGAATGAGCTCACCGCCATCAACCAGTACTTCTTGCACTACCGCATGCTGAAGCACTGGGGCCTGGACAAACTGGCCGCCAAGGAATACGCCGAGTCGATCGGCGAAATGAAGCATGCCGACCGTTTGATGGATCGCATCTTCACGCTCGACGGTCTGCCCAACTTGCAAGATCTGGGCAAGCTGCTGGTCGGTGAGGACACGGTAGAAATCCTCAACTGCGACTTGAAGTCGGAGATGGGCGCGCAAGCAACCATCAAGGATGGCATCGCACACTGCGAAGCGGTGCGTGACTACGTGTCACGCGACCTGCTGCAAGACATCCTCGACGACACCGAGGAACACATCGACTTCCTAGAAACCCAGATCGAGCTGGTCGACAAGGTTGGCCTGCAGAACTACCTGCAGTCGCAAATGGGCGAGCCTTCGTCGTCTTGATCTGCGTCTAAACCCTTGCGCGAGCCGGGGGTTTGGCGACAACTTGAATTACGAATCATTCCTATTTATGATCGTGTCCAACGGCCTGAAGTCGGGGCCTTGGAGCGATTTCATGATTGTTTGTGTCTGCCAACGTGTATCTGACCGCGACATCGAACGCCATGCCCGCAATGGCTGCGCGAGCTTTGACGAGCTTCAAATGGATTCCGGCGTAGCGTCTTGCTGCGGGCGCTGCACCGATTGCGCGCGCGATGTGTTCGAGTCGGCTCGGGCCTCTGGTCACCGGGTTCACGGCCCCGTTCACCACGCCTTGATCCCCGCGGCGGCCTGAGCCTCAGGCCCGCGGGTCACAGGGCGGCGATACCCGCCTTCGCCACCTGAGCGTCTTCGCTGGCCTTCACCCCGCTGACACCCACCGCCCCCACACACTGCCCCTGCACCATGATGGGTACCCCACCTTCCAGCAGGCCGCGCACCTCGGGCGCGCTCAGGAAGGCATTGCGCCCCTGGTTGATCATGTCCTCGTAGACCTTGCTCTCGCGTTGGCCGAGCGCTGCGGTGTGCGCCTTCGCCGGTGCGATATGAGCAGAAATGGGCGCTGCGCCGTCCAGCCGCTGCAGCCACAGCAGGTGGCCACCGTCGTCAACGATGGCGATGGTCACAGCCCATCCACGGCTCAGCGCCTCGGCTTCAGCAGCGGCTGCAACCCGCTTGACGTCGTCCAGGCCCAACATTGTTTTGGTCTTCATGATGCGTGCTCCCGTTGTTGTGGGGTCACCCAGCATGCCTCATGCCCGGCCGGGCAGGTTTTGGCGAATGCCGCAGCGCATCAGTGGGGAACCAGAACCCGGCCGGCCGGGTCTGATTCCGCATAGCGTTCACATCAAGGAGACTTCTTTCATGAACGACAACCTGCAAACCGCTTATGGCTTGACTGGTTCGGTGAGCACCGCCGACCAACGCAACCGTGTGCTTCGCAACACCTATTGGTTGTTGGCGCTTTCGATGATCCCCACCGTGCTCGGCTCCTGGGTCGGCAAGCAAATGGGTTTCAGCTGGTTCGCCGCCAACCCCTTCATCGGCTTCATGGTGTTCATGGGCGTGGCCTTTGGCTTCTTCTTTGCCATCGAGAAGACCAAGAACTCCGGCCTGGGCGTCGTGCTGCTACTGGCCTTCACCTTCTTCATGGGCCTGATGCTCTCGCGTCTGCTCGGCGGCATCCTGGGCAACTTCCGCAACGGCAGCCAGCTGATCGCCATGGCCTTCGGCGGCACCGCGCTGGTGTTCTTCGGCATGGCCACCCTGGCCTCCACCATGAAGCGAGACATCTCAGGCATGGGCAAGTGGCTATTCGTCGGCCTGATCGGCATCGTTGTTGCCAGCGTTGCCAACATCTGGCTGCAAATGCCGGCGCTGATGATGACGGTGTCGGTGCTGGCGGTGCTCATCTTCTCGGCCTACATGCTGTACGACCTCAAGCGTGTGGTGGACGGTGGCGAGACCAACTACGTCACGGCCACGCTGGCGATCTACCTGGACGTCTACAACGTCTTCGTGCACCTGCTGAGCCTGCTCGGCATCTTTGGTGGCGAGCGCGATTGACGCCTGTCGGCAGGTAGGTTGCAGGAGACGATAGCGGGGCCCTTCGGGGCCCCTTCTCTTTTTGCTCAGTCTTTTTCGAAAACCGCCATGCTCTCCACGTGAGCCGTGTGCGGGAACATGTTGATCGCGCCCGCCGCCACACAGCGGTAGCCGGCCTGGTGCACCAACAAGCCAGCATCGCGGGCCAGCGTGGCGGGGTTGCAGCTCACGTAAACGATGCGGCTCGGAGGCTGAAAGCCCTCGACAGGCGTGGCAGCCAAATCGACCAAGGCCTTGGCCAAGGCAAACGCCCCTTCGCGTGGCGGGTCGACCAGCCATTTGTCTGCCACGCCGTACCTGGCCAGTTCCTCGGGCGTGATCTCGAACAGGTTGCTCGCCACAAAGCTCGTTTTGGCAGACTTGCCATTGAGCGCCGCGTTGTCACGTGAGCGCGTCACCAACGCCTCGCTGCCTTCGATGCCCAGCACCTCACGCGCCTGCGTGGCAATCGGCAACGTGAAGTTGCCCAGCCCGCAAAACCAATCGATCACCCGCTCGTTCGGCCTGGCATCCAACAGCCGCAAGGCACGGCTGACAAGCACCCGGTTGATATGGTGATTGACCTGCGTGAAGTCGGTGGGTTTGAACGGCATCGTGATACCGAACTCGGGCAACGTGTAGGCCAGTTGTGGCCCAACCGCATCGAGCAAATGAACGGTGTCGGGGCCCTTGGGTTGCAGCCACCACTGAACGCTGTGCTGGGCGGCAAACTCGCGCAGCCGCTGCAGGTCAGGCGCACTCAGCGGCTCCAGATGGCGCAACACCAGAGCCGTAACGTCGTCACCCACCGCTACTTCAATTTGCGGCAGACGGTCTCGCTGGTCCATGCCGGCGATCAGGTTGCGCAGCGGCACCAGCATCGCGCTCAGGTGGGGCGGCAACACCTCGCAGCTGTCCATGTCGGCCACGTAGCTCGACTTGCGCTCATGAAAGCCCACCAGCACGCGCTCTTTCTTGACCACATAGCGCACCGACAAGCGCGCCCGGTAGCGGTAGCCCCAGGCCGGCCCTTCGATCGGGCGCAACACACGCTCGGGCTTGACCTTGCCCAGGTGCCACAACGCGTCTTCGAGCGCGCGCTGTTTGGTCGCCACCTGTGCGCCCATATGAAAGTGCTGCATCTTGCAGCCGCCGCAGGTGCCGAAATGGCGGCAACCGGGCGTCACACGCTGTGAGCTTTCGCGGCGCAGCGCCACCATCGTGGCCTGCTCCCAGTTGTTTTTCTTGCGCTGCACGCTGACAAGCACTTCTTCGCCGGGCAAAGCCCCGTCGATGAAAACCACCTTGCCTTCGGCGTTGTGCGCCACTCCTTGTGCTTCGAGGTCGAGTGACTCGACCTTCAGCCATTCATCTGCTGCTGTCATGGGACCGATTGTCTCAGCCCACAAGCCACCTCAAAAAAGCGAGTCGCGGCTGATGCCGCTGCGCACCATGCGGCGCTTGAGCTTGATCAGCGCCTCTTGCTGGATCTGCCGGATGCGCTCTCGTGTCAGGCCCAAACGCTCGGCCAGCACCTCCAGCGTCTCGGGCTCGCGGTCACGCAAGCCGTAGCGGCCGGCGAGCACCTCACGCTCGCGCTCGTTGAGTTCGTCCAGGCCGTGCTGCAACAGCACCTCGACCTCGTTGTGTAGCGTCAGGCTGGCCGGGTCGCTCGCTCCGTCGTCGGCCACGCTGTCGAGCATGGACTCGGAGCCTTCGCGATCCAATGGGGCATCGAGCGAAGCCGGTGTTTCCGAGAACTTCAGCAGCTCGCTCACCTCCTGCACCGGGCGGCCCAGGCGGGCGGCAATGTCTTCAACACGCACGGGCTGCTCACCATCGGCGTGTGTTGCTTCGGCTTCGAGGGCACGGCGTGCCTTGAGCACGTGGTTGAGCTCGCGCACCACATGCACCGGCAGCCGCACCAGCCGGGCCTGGTGCATGATTGCCCGCTCTATGCTTTGGCGAATCCACCACGACGAGTAGGTCGAAAAACGGAAGCCCCGCTCCGGCTCAAACTTGCCGATGGCGTGCATCAACCCGAGGTTGCCCTCTTCGATCAGGTCGGTCATGGGCAGGCCACGGCCGAGGTAGTTTTTGGCGATGCTCACCACCAGGCGCAGGTTGCGCTCGATCATCTCTTGCCGGGCGGCAAAGTCACCCGCGCGCGCGCGGGTGGCGGTCTCGAACTCTTCTTGCGGCGTGAGCAGCGGCGCGCGGCGGATCTCGCGCAGGTAGGTCTGCAAAGTGTTGCCGACCTCACCGTCTCCGGCGGCGATGCTGGCGGGGGCGTCGTCAGACTGTGGCTCTGCCCCGTCGGCACCATGCTCCCCCGCCACCTGCAACACCGACTGCAGGCTCGGCGGTAAAAACGTGGGCGGTACCGCGGTGTCCGCTGCCAGCCCATTCCCCGTGTGGCGCTTCTTGCTCATGGTGTGGCACGGTCAAACGGGTCAGCGGGTGCAGGGCCGCGCGTCAGCGCGGTGGCAGGAGCTTGGCCGGGTCGATTGGCTTGCCCTGCTTACGGATCTCAAAATGCAGTTGCACCCGCTCAGCGTCGGTCGCCCCCATCTCGGCGATCTTCTGCCCGCGCTTGACCGCTTGCTCTTCCTTGACCAGCAAGGACTGGTTGTGGGCGTACGCGGTGAGGTAGGTGTTGTTGTGCTTGATGATGACCAAATTACCGTAACCGCGCAGGCCCGAGCCCGCATACACCACCTTGCCATCGGCGGCGGCGCTCACCGGGTCGCCGGCCTTGCCGGCGATGGCCAAGCCCTTGGTGCGCGTCTCGTCAAATGCGCCCACGATGGCGCCCTTCGCAGGCCATAGCCAGTTGATGTCTTCGTCGCCTTCACGTGCCACCGGCGGTGTCGGCAAGACCGGTGGCGGGGGCGCAGGCGGCGTGGCAGTGGCAGCAGGCACGGCGGCGGATGCAGCTGGTGCGGTCTGGCTCCGAGGAGCATCCAGCGGGCGCGTTTCAAGCTTGGCGGTGGTCACGGGGCGTGTGGCCACGGCATTGGGGTCGGCCCCGGGCGCCACCACACGCAACACTTGCCCCACCTCGATCACATTCGGGTTCTCGAGGTTGTTCCACTTGAGGATGTCTTTCCAGCTCTGCCCGGTTTCCAGGCCGACGCGGATCAGCGTGTCGCCCGGTTTCACCATGTAGAAGCCGGGCTTGCCGACGTTTTCAGCGCCTGGCATCACCTTGCCGGATTCGCCCGGCAGGGCCAGCACGGCCGGGGCGACCACGGTGGTCGGAGCGGTCGGCGCTGTGATCGGCCGGTTGAGCACCGAGCGGTCTTCAACCGGCGCGCGGTATTTGTCGGGAGCGGCGCAACCTGCGAGCACCAGCAGCGTCACCGCGGACACAAGCCGCACCCACGCAACACAGCGGGCGTCGTGCGCTTCGCTGGATATGCATCCCATCATGGCCTGCGTCATCAATCCGTTCCTGATTTTAGAGGGACGAAGTTCACGGCCTCATGCACTGAGCGCTCGTAAGCTTCTTCTGTTCGATCCACCACCACCAGCACCTGGCGACGCCCGCTCGCATCGTGCACCGGGGCCACCAGACGCCCTCCCACCGCAAGCTGGGCAAGCCACGCATCGGGCAGAGATTCGCCGCCTGCCGCGGCAATGATGCTGTCATAGGGGGCATTTGGAGGGTGCCCTCGCATGCCGTCACCATACACCAGCCGGATATTCGTCAAACGCAAGGGTGCGAGCAACTCGCGGGCCTTGTCGTGCAGCGGCTTGAGTCGCTCGACGCTCATCACCTGGCGCGACAACTGCGCGAGCACCGCCGCCTGGTACCCACAGCCGGTGCCGATCTCCAGCGTGTGCCCGAGCGCGCGGCGGGTGCGCGCGCCAGCGCCATTCATCAGCAGCTCGATCATGCGCGCCACCACCGAAGGCTTGGAGATGGTCTGCCCAAGACCGATGGGCAGGCTGGTGTCTTCGTAGGCCTGTGTGGCCAAGGCCGTATCGACGAACAAGTGGCGTGGCACCTTGGCCAGCGCCGCCATCACCAGCTCGTCGCGCAAGCCAGCGGCGTGCAGCTTGGTGACCATGCGCTGGCGCACGTCGGCGGAATCAAGCCCCAGCCCTGAGGGCCTGACGCTGCGCGCCGAATCCACAGCGGCTTGCCGCAAAGGCTGTTGCGGTCGCAACAGCGAACCCTTCTTGGGCGAACCGCCCAAGCCGTCAAGCCGGAGCGGGAACTTGGGGCGCGGGCGCTCCGGTGTGCTCATGGGTTCACCCACTCGCGCCAAGCGGGCAAACCGGCGTGGTCGGTCAGGTCAACTTGCAACGGTGTGATCGACACCCGGCCGTTTGCCGTGGCGTGAAAATCGGTGCCGGCCGCGGCGTCTCGGGCATCCCCGGCGGGCCCGATCCAATAGATGGGCTCACCGCGCGGGTTGGTCTGGCGGATCACCGACTGGCTCGCGTGGCGCCGACCCAGTCGCGTGACTTCACGCAGCAACGACAGCGCGTCTGCACGGTTGGGAATGTTCACGTTCAACAGCCACGGGCCGGTTGCAGGCGGCGTCTTCAACACCTGCTCGACCACCGCACGGGCCACTTGGGCGGCGGCATCCACATGCGCCCAGCCCTTCTCGACCTGCGAAAACGCAATCGCAGGGATGCCGAAGAGAAAACCTTCCATCGCCGCAGCCACCGTGCCTGAATACAAGGTGTCATCACCCATGTTGGCGCCGTTGTTGATGCCCGAGAGCACCAGATCCGGCCGGTGCGGCAACAAGCCGGTGAGGGCCACGTGCACACAGTCTGACGGTGTGCCGTTGAAGTAGCGAAAGCCATTGGCCGCGGTGAACGCCGACAGCGGCCGGTTCAGCGTGAGCGAGTTCGAAGTGCCACTCGCGTTTTGCTCGGGCGCCACCACGTCGATCTCGCCCAGCCCTTCGCAGGCTTTCACCAGCGCCGCGAGGCCCGGTGCGAGATAACCATCGTCGTTGGCAATGAGAATGCGCATGGCCACGATTGTAGGGACTCGTCACCTGCGTGACGCGCCATCAGCGGCTGCGCTGCTTATCATCATCGACTGCACAAAACCCGATGGAGACGAACATGAAGGCATGGCTTTGCGAGAACCCGATCGGCCCCGAAGCGCTGGAATGGAAGGACCTGCCGACACCCGAGCCCAAGGCGGGCGAAGTGCGCATCGCCATCAAGGCGGCAAGCCTGAATTTTCCCGACCTGCTGATCGTGCAGAACAAGTACCAGTTCAAGCCGCCACTTCCCTTCGTGCCGGGCTCCGAATACGCGGGTGTGATCGACGCCATCGGCGAAGGTGTGACCCACTTTAAGGTGGGCGATGCCGTGGCGGCCTTTGGGGGCGGCGGTGGTTTCGGCACCCAGGTGTGCGCCAAGACCTCGCTGCTGATGCCACTGCCCAAAGGCTTTGCGTTCGACGACGCAGCCGCCTTCCTGTGCACCTATGGCACCACCCACCATGCGCTGATGGATCGCGGCCTGCTCAAGGCCGGCGAAACCGTGCTGGTGCTGGGCGCTGCAGGCGGCGTGGGCACGGCCGCCATCCAGATCGCCAAGGCTGCGGGCGCCAAGGTGATCGCTGCGGCTTCGAGCGACGAAAAGTGCGCGTTCTGCAAAGAGCTGGGCGCTGACGCCACCATCAACTACAGCACCGGCAACCTGCGCGAGGAGCTCAAGGCGCTCACCGACGGCAAAGGCCCCGACATCGTCTACGACCCGGTGGGCGGCGACCTGGCCGAGCCGGCCTTCCGCTCCATCGCCTGGCGTGGCCGCTACCTGGTGATCGGCTTTGCGCAAGGCGGCATCCCCGCCCTGCCGCTGAACCTGGCGTTGCTCAAGGGCGCGTCCATCGTGGGTGTGTTCTGGGGCGAGTTCGCGCGCCGCGAGCCGAGACAACATGCCACTGCCCTGGCCGAGCTGGCCAGCTGGTACGCGCAGGGCAAGATCAAGCCAGTGATCGACACCCGCCTGCCGATGACCTCGCTGAAAGAAGCCTTCACCCGCATGGGCAGCCGCCAGGTGTGCGGCAAGCTGGTGCTCGTCAACGAGTGAGGTCGGTTTCGGCGCACCGCCGATAATTCCGCTGGCGCGAGCCGATCGCGCGGAGGATCCCGGTGCGCCGACTGCTGCTCAAACTGCCTCTGCTGGCCCTGTGGCCCGGTGCGGCCATCGCGCAAGGCCGTAGCGAGCCGTTGCGCTTTGGTGTCATCACCACCACGACGGTTGAAGACTCTCGTGCCGCCTGGGAGCCGTTTTTTGCCGACATGCGCAGCGCCACCGGCCTGCCCATCCAGGGCTGGTACGCACAAAGCTACCTCGACGCCGCCGAGGCCCTTGTCACCAACAAGGTGCAACTCGCCTGGGTGTCGAACAAGGCGGCGCTCGATTGCATCGAGCGCGCCAACGTCGAGGTCTTCGGTCAATTGGTCGATTCCAACGGCTCGCTGGGCTACCGCGCACTCATCGTCACCCGGCGCGACTCGGGGTTGAGCTCCATCGAGCAATTGCTGGCACGACCCAAGACCCACGGTTTTGCCCTGGGCGAAGACATCTCGACCAGCGGCCACCTGATGCCTTCGTATGCGCTCTTCGTGCCGCGCAACATCAAGCCATCAGAGCAATTCAACCCGCTGCTGCGCGGCACCCACGCGCAGACGGTCGACGCCGTGCTGAGCGGCAAGGCACACGCCGGCACCTACAACACCGAAGAGCTCGATCGCCTGAAGATCCGTCAGCCCGCCCAGGCCGCACGCCTGCGCGTGCTGTGGGAATCAGCGCTGATCCCGAAAGACCCGCTGTTGTGGCGCACCGACCTGCCGCTGTCGCTGCGCACACGCTTGTCGTCGTTCCTCTTCTCGTATGGCAAGACGCCCGATGAAAAGTCTCGCCTCAAGCAGATGTTTGACTTGGCGGGCTTCAAAGCCTCCAACAACCAGCAACTCAAGTTCGTGCTCGAAATCGAAGACTTCAAGCTGCGCTCCGAGGTGCTGCTCGACGCACGCCTGAGCGAAGCCCAGAAGAACGAGCGACTGCTCGACCTGCGCGACCGCTACACCCGCCTGGCGCGCGCCCTGCAAACCAGCCCGGGCGGATCGCGCCAATGACATTCGCGGGATACAAGCGGCGCAACGAGTGCGCTACGATGCAAGACCCCTCCTGAGAGCATCCCCACGGCATGGCTATCAAGGTTCTGATCGTTGAAGACAACCCGGTCGCGCGCAGCTTTCTCTGCCGCGTGGTGCGCGAAAGCTTCAGCGACGCCATCGTCTTCACCGAAGCCGGCGACCTCGAAACCGCCCGACGCCAGGTGGGTGTGGTCGACCCGCTGCGCGCCGAGCTGTCGGCCGACCCCTTCAAGCTGGTGCTGGTCGACCTGGAGCTGCCCGATGGCAACGGCATGGAGCTGCTGGCCGAGCTGGCCCGCTACCCGGCCACCAAGATCGTCACCACGCTTTACTCCGACGACGACCACCTCTTCCCTGCCCTGCAATGCGGCGCCGATGGTTACCTGCTGAAAGAAGACCGCTTCGAGGTGCTGGTCGAAGAGCTGCAGAAGATCGTGCGCGGCCAGCCACCGCTGTCGCCAGCGATCGCGCGGCGCCTGTTGAGCCACTTCAGGCAAGGGCCTGGCGGCATGGGCGGGCTCGCCGAACCGGGCCTGGCCGGCACTTCGGGCTTTCAGAGCAGCCGCCCGATGCCGCTTGGCCGCGGCGCCCCGCTCGACCACGAACGCCTGACGCCGCGCGAGAGCGAGGTGCTGACCTACCTCAGCAAGGGCTTCACCATCAAGGAAATCGCCAACCTGATGGGCATCAAGTGGTTCACCGTCAACGACCACATCAAGTCGATCTACAAGAAGCTGAACGTGTCGAGCCGCGCCGAAGCCGCGGTGCTGGCCAGCAAACAAGGCCTGGTCTGAGAGCCTGAGAGTTTTTCGCTCATGCCCGAAAAACTCCCAGGCTCTGACGCCGCTTAGGCCCCATCGGGTACGCCACCATGGACATGCGATTGCGTGGTGCGCCCTCTTCTTCTCCCCGCACGGCGGGTGACCTGGCGAGCAGCAGCTTCAGCCTCGGCCCCGATTCCAGCCACCTCGACTCCGGCCTGCTCGAGCGCAGCTTCGGCGGTGACGAGCCCTTGTCGCGCTGGATGGGCTGGCGGCTCCGGCTGCTCGTCATCGCGGCCTTGCTGGGCTGTGTGGGCGTGCTGCTGCTGGCACGCTGGCTCGCCGAGTCACCGCATCTCGACGCCACCTGGAAGGCTGGCGCACAAGGCCAGCTGGAGTTGGTGTCGTCTGCCGACCCCCTGCTCACACCGCATGAGGGTCGCGCCCTGCTCGGGGTGATCGGTGGCGACAGCAGCATGGCCGTGGTCGACGGGCTGACACTTCGGCGCTCATCGCGCTGGCTCACCGACGACATCGAGCGCGAGCGCCACCGCGCCATGCAAGAACAGCTGTCCACCGCGATGGCGCAGGGCAAGGTGAAGCTGTTCTTCTCAGAAGGCGAGATGGCCGAGGTGTCGCTGTCACGGCGTGGGCTGGGCTCGCTGGGGGCCATGTTCTGGCTGCTGTCGGGCCTGGCCCTGGTGCTCTACCTGGTGGCCATGGTGGTGGTGCTGGCGCGGCCCACGGCGCGCAACCTGCTGTACGCATTGGCGGCCTTGTGCCAGTCAGGCAACCTGGCCCTCATCGCCATCGAGTCGACCATGGGGCTGGCCTTGCCGCTGCCCTTGCCGCGCTGGAACATGCCGCTGCACATGAGCCTCGATCTACTCACCGCCGCCGCCGTGGTGCACGCCTCGGCCCTGCACCCGCGGCGCATGCCGGGCGCTGGCATCGTGGCATGGCTGAGCTGGATGAGCATGACCGCGTTGATCGTGCTGATCGGCAACGCCGAGCTGAGCGGTGCCTGGTGGTGGCTGCAGGGCAGCGTGACGGTGTTCGGCTTGGCGGCCATTGCCTTGCTCACCTGGTCGCACCGCATCGAGCCGCACCCTTTTGCCATCGTCATGCGGCGCTTCGGCGTGCTGGCGGTCGGTACCTGGGTGCTGTTGACGCTCACGCTCGCGGCCTCCAGCGACGCGCCGCAAATCCAGCAGCAGATTGCCGCTGCAGGGCCGACGATCTGGACGGTTTTTCTGGCCTCGCTTCTGTTGTTGCTGCCCTTCCTGTCGAAGTCGCAGCAGGTGATGCGCGAATTCTCGTTGCTGGCGGCCATCAGCACCGTTGCCACGGCACTCGACCTGCTGTTTGTCGCGGTCTTCTCGTTCGGCCAGTTCGCCTCGCTCACGCTGGCGCTGTTCTTGTCGCTGGGGCTTTATTCCGGCGCGCGCCAATGGCTGCTCAACCAGGTGCGCAACCACAACGTGCTCACCACCGAGCGCATGTTCGAGAAGCTGTACCGCATCGCCCGCGAGGTCGAAGCCCACCCCGAGCGCACGCCCGCCCTGCTCACCCAGCTGCTGCGCGAGTTGTTCGAGCCCATGGAGGCCGTGGTCATCGACCAACGTTGCCCTGCCACTCGCGTGACGGATGGCGGGTCAACGCTCATCATCCCCGTGCCCGAGCTGACGAATGGTGCCGACGGCGAGGCAAGCTCCATCGTGATCCGCTTTGCACACCACGGGCGCCGCCTGTTCACCACCGATGACGCCCGCCTGGCCGAGCGTGTGGTGGAGCAGCTGCGCCGCGCGGTGGCGTTCGACAAAGCCGTCGAGCAAGGCCGCAGCGAGGAGCGGCTGCGCCTCGCGCAAGACCTGCACGACGACATTGGCGCGCGGTTGCTGACGCTGATGTACAAGGCCCAGTCGCCCGAGATGGAGAACTACGTGCGTCATACGCTGCAAGACCTGAAGACGTTGACGCGCGGCCTGGCAGCACCCAATCACCCGTTGTCACACGCCGCGGCCGAATGGAAATCTGACCTCACGCAGCGCCTCACGGCGGCTCACATGTCGCTGGGCTGGAGCTTCAGTGCCGACCGCGACATCTCGCTCACCGTGGTGCAGTGGTCGGCGCTCACGCGCGTGATGAGAGAGCTGGTCAACAACGTCATCGCACATTCGCAAGCGCGGCGGGTCGACATCGAGTTCGTGCTCGATGGTGACCGCCTCGATCTCAGCGTCACCGACAACGGCGCCGGGCGCAACCCGCAAGCCTGGGCGCATGGGCTGGGGTTGGGCGGCGTGCGCAAGCGCGTCAAGCAGCTCGGCGGCGAGGTCGACTGGCGCGAAGTGCCCAACGGCGGCATCTGCTGCCGGGTGTGTATTCGGCAGCTGTCGGAGAAAACCTGAAGCCGCAAAGCAAAAGGCCCCCGATCACTCGGGGGCCTTTTCTATTTTTTGGGGTGGCTGATGGGGCTCGAACCCACGACAACAGGAATCACAATCCTGGACTCTACCAACTGAGCTACAGCCACCGCAGAGCCGCAAATTATAGCGGAAGTGTTATCCCCTTCATCACTTGGGTACCGCGCTCTCCGCAACTGAAGGCATGTTCACCTCGACCTTGAAGCGCGCTTTCAGAGCGTTGTAGTAGGCCAAGGCCTCAGCCGCCCCCCAGGTTTGCGAGTACTGCGACGCAGCGCGCGCCGAATCAGCAGCCACCGGGTCGCGACCCAGCACCTTCACGATGCGCGCGACCACGTAACCATCGTCAACCAACTCAACGCCGGTCACCGCAGGCAGCGTGGCCGCGGGCGCCTTGAGCACCGCATCGACCACCTGGCGGAGAACGTCCTTGGCTTGCGCGCGCGACACGGTTTGCAGGGGTGTGCCGAGGTCGGTGTTGGGTGCCAGGCGCAGCGTCGCGAGGCGGGCCTCACCTTCCTTGCGAGCCAGCGCAGCCGCCTGAATGGCGACCACCCGCTCGCGCACACGCACGCTGACCTCCGCCAGGGGTTGCATGGCGGCCGGGCTGTGTAGCACCACACGTGCCGACACCAAGGTATTGACGGCTGTTTCCACCGCTTCGGTGTTGCGCTTGTTGCGCAAGGCATCGGCGCCGAACAAAGCCTCAAGGAGCTTGGCCGAGGCCAGCGGGCCGGTGGCGTCAGGCAAGGGCTTGCGTGTCACGCCCTTGGCGCTGCGCAGTTCAAGCTTGAGCTTGTCGGCGGCGGGTTTGAGGCTGTCGGATTGCTCGTACACCAAGTTGTTGAACTCGGCAGCGGCCTTGGCGTACTCGGCTTGGGCCAGCTGCTTCTTGCGCTCTTGCTCGATGTCGGCGCGAACACTCTCAAAGCTGCGCTTGTCGCCCCCACGCAGCGCCTTGAGCTGAAGAATGTAAAAGCCTTCGCTGGTCTCGGCGACCGGGCTCAGATCGCCCGGTTTCTTCATGGCGAACAGCACGTCTTCGTAGGCCTTGTCTGTGTCGCCACGCGCCATGAACAGGTCAACCTCACCGCCCTTGTCGGCCGTGCTCCCGTCTTGCGAGTTCTTGCGCGCCACGTCGGCGAACGATGCCGGGCTCTTGGTCAGCTCGGCCAGCAAGGCATCGGCTTTGGCACGTGCCTTCGCACGCTCTTCGGCCGGCATGGTCTTGCCCGCCTTGATCAGGATGTGGCTGGCCTTGCGCTCTTCAGCCACCGCGTAAAGCTTCTGCGCGTTGTCGTCGTAGTACTTCTTGATCTCGTCTTCGGACACCTTGATGCCCTTCTTGATGCTTTCGATGTCGAGCACCACGTACTCGATGTCGGCCTTCTCTTGCGTCTGGAACTCGGCCGCATGCGCGGGGTTCTTGTAGTAAGCATCGAGGTCGGCCGCGCTCGGATTGACCTTGCTCAGGTAGTCCTTGGTGTCAAAACGCTGCAGTTGCACTTCGCGTTGCTGGAACAGCGCGTCCATCGCGCTCGATGCCGATGCGGCCGGCGCGAGCACCGTGCCGACCACACCCATCTGCACCTGGCGCATCACGAGCTCTTCGCGCTTGATCTGGTCAAAACGCTGCTTGTTCAGCCCCTGTGCGGCGAGCGCTTGCTCCAACCCCGGAACGTTCAGGCTACCGTCAGGTTTACGAAACGGGTCGAACTGTCGGTCGGTCATGTACTCGCGCAGCAGGCGCTCGTCGGTCGTCACGTAACCCGCCTTGTCGGCCGCGGCGAGAAACACCTGCTCACGCACCAAGCCGTCGAGCGTGTTGCGCTTCATCTGGGGCGAGTCGAACATCTTGACGTCGAGGCCGGGCATCTGGCTGCGCAGCATGTCGACTTGGCGGCGGTGCGCGGCATCGAGCTCGGCCTGGCTGATCTTGCGCGAGCCCACACTGGCCACGGTTGTATTGGCGCCGCCCGTCGAACCGCTGTAGCCCTCGATGCCGAACAGCACGAAAGAGGGAATGATCAGCAGCACCAAGACGAACAAAAGAACGCGGGTGTGCTTGCGGAAAATTTCAAACATCTGTGACCTCAATCAATGCGCGGCAGAGCGGGGGCAATCCAATCACCCCAGATGCGACAAAGGCGAACCCAAGTTCGCCTTTGCAGAGTAAACAGTGAGAATTTTAGCTGATGGCAACGTGCCTGCAGGGGGCTCGTGCGGCGTCTCGTTGGTGGGTGCTGAGGGGCTCGAACCCCCGACCTACGCCTTGTAAGGGCGCCGCTCTACCAACTGAGCTAAGCACCCGAGACTTCAATCAGTTGACCGCATCCTTCAGGGCCTTGCCCGGGCGAAACTTCGGTACTTTGGCAGCCTTGATCTTGATGGCGGCGCCGGTGCGAGGGTTGCGGCCAGCACGTGCTGCGCGCTTGCTGACACTGAATGTGCCGAAGCCCACCAGCGATACGCTGTTGTTCTTCTTGAGCGTTGATTTCACACCGCCGATCAGGGCTTCCAGCGCGCGCGCGGCAGCTGCTTTGGAAATGTCAGCCTGCTTGGCAATGTGTTCAATCAATTCGGATTTGTTCACGAAGGTACCCCCTCAAAAAGGTGCATCGAAAGAATTTGGGTGAATGATCTGTGCCGCGCCGATGTTCACAAAACAGCTGGCTTCACGGCTCAAACGATTACAGCCGCAGGCCCACCCAGTGTCAAGCGCGGAAGCGGATTCTATGCGTAATCAACTGCATCCTCGGTGCGCTGCGCCACGTGCTTCCACGCTTGACAAGCCCCGGTGCCGCGCCTACTTCAAGACCTCATGCTGTCGAGGGCGCGGGCTTTCCCTCACTCCGCACCACCATCGACACACCCAATGCGGTGAGTGCCATGCCCAACAACATGACGGGCGTCAGCGGCTCCTTGAAAAGAAGCCAGGCCATGAGCGCAGTGCTCGGCGGCACGAGGTACAGCAGGCTCGTGACTTGTGTTGCTGCACCGCGCTGAATCAAGAGGTACAGCAGCGAACTGCCACCCAAGGTGAGGCCGATCACCGACCACACCATGGCACCAAGGAAGTGCGGGTGCAACACCACCTGTTCAGATTCCAACAGTGCTATCGGCAAGCTCACCACCAGCGCCGCGAACAACTGCACCGAGTTCGCCGTTCGCACATCACACGGTGCGACGTAACGCTTCTGATAGAGCGTGCCCACGGTGATCGACAACAAGGCAAGCGCCGCGAGCGACAGATTCCACGCCGACAACTCACCCACGCCGAGCTTGCGCCACACGACCAGCAACAAGCCGGCCAAGCCCAATAACAAACCGAGCCATTGCCGACGCGATGTGCGCTCTCCTTCGGACTGCTGGGTCTGACTCAGCCACACGGCCGTCAGCACCGGTTGCAAGCCCACCAGCAAAGCCACCGTGCCTGCCCCCATGCCCGCCTTGACGGCGGCCCACACACCACCGAGGTAACCCGCGTGCATCAGCACACCGCTCACGAAAAGGTGCAGCCACTGGGCCCGGGTTTTCGGCCACTCCACACGCGCCAATGCGATCCACACGCCAAAGCACAGCAGCGACAAGGCATAACGGATGCTGAGAAAGGTGATCGGCGGCGCGTGCGGCATGCCATAGCGCGCGACGATGAACCCGGTGCTCCAGATCAGCACAAACACCACCGGCATGGCACGCAGCAGCGCACCTTGCTGAGACCAGATCATGGGCGACTCATCGCGCCTTGGCTCGAATCTCGGGCAGAGCCTTCTTCAGGTAATACACCATCGACCAGATGGTCAACACCGCTGCGGCGTAGATGAGCACCGTACCCCAGAGGTGGGTGTCGATCAGGCCGAACAGCTTGCCGTGGAACAGCAGGAACGGAATGGCCACCATCTGCACCACGGTCTTGACCTTGCCCAGCATGTGCACGGCCACACTTCGCGAGGCGCCGATCTGCGCCATCCATTCACGCAGGGCGGATATCGCGATCTCGCGACCGATGATCACAAACGCGACCAGCGCTTCCAGCCGGCCCAGCTGAACCAGTATCAACAGCGACGCACACACCAGAAACTTGTCGGCCACCGGGTCGAGAAAGGCGCCGAACGACGAGGTCTGGTTGAGCTTGCGCGCAAGGTAGCCGTCAGCCCAGTCGGTCAGGGCCACCACGATGAAGAGCACCGTGGCCACCAGGTTCTTGGTGGGTTCGTGCCCGTCGACGTAGAAGATGCCGACGATCAGCGGGATCGCGACGATGCGCGCCCAGGTCAGCAGGGTGGGCAAATTGAAAAACATCGGGGCATTGTGCCGAAGTTCTTTGGCCTCGCCCCTGATGCCCGTCAATCGCGATCGATCACTGGGCGTCGAGCGTGCGCGGCTTGAAGCGTTTGTCGTCGTTGAACAAGAAGGCTTCGGCGAACTTCCACGGCTTGGGCAGCTTGGACACATCACCAAACGGCCCGGCGCGGCGCACGGCATCAATCGCCATCTGCGTGGTCTCGGGTGCCTGGCTGGGGCGACGCATGATGTCGATGTTCTTGATGCTGCCGTCGGCGTTCAACTCGACCTCCAGCACGGGAATGGCCAGCAGCATCTGCTGAGGCTTGCCCGTGTAGCTGCCGTTGGGGTTGGCCGCCACCATGCGTTTGGCGGCCTGCAGCTTGAATTCATTCCAGTTCTTCGACACCGTGGGCGGTGGAAGTTTCGCTGCTGAGCCGTGTGCGGGCGCAGGTGCGGTTGTCGGCGCGGGAGCGGGAGCCGCCCTCGGAGACGGAGCCGGCGCCGCCGCTGTCGGTTTGTTGCCGCAGCCCACCAGGCCTGCCAGCAGAAACAGGCTACCCGCAGCGATCCAGCGAGAAGCGCTCAGGCGGCGCGGCGAAGAGTTCATGTCAATGCAATGCACGATAGATTTCCTCTGCGAGTTCTTTGGAGATCCCATCCACGCTGGCGAGGTCTTCGACACTCGCGTGGCCCACGCCGCGAGCCCCTCCGAAGCGTTGCAAAAGTTTCGCACGTTTTTTCGGGCCGATGCCCGGGATCTCTTCGAGCACGCTGCCCCCGGTGCGCACACTGGCACGCTTGGCGCGCATTCCGGTGATGGCAAAACGGTGCGCTTCGTCGCGGATCTGAGCCACCAGCATCAGCGCGGCCGAATCGTGGCCTAGGTACACCTTGTCGCGCCCATCGGCGAACACCAGCTCTTCCAGCCCGACCTTGCGCCCTTCGCCTTTTTCAACGCCGACGATCAGGCCCAGGTCCAGCCCCAGCTCCTCAAACACCTCGCGCGCCATGCTGACCTGGCCCTTGCCGCCGTCCACCAGCACCAGGTCGGGCAGCCGCGCCGCGCCGCTCAGGGCCGCCGCAGCCAGCTTGCTGTAGCGGCGTGTGAGCACCTGGCGCATGGCCGCATAGTCATCGCCGCCGGTGATGCCATCGATGTTGTAGCGGCGGTATTGCGCGCTTTGCATCTTGTGGCCCTCGAACACCACGCACGAGGCCTGGGTCGACTCGCCAGCGGTGTGGCTGATGTCGAAACACTCGATGCGGAAGGTTTCGGGGTTCTCGGGCGCCAGGTCGAGGGCATCGACCAGTGCCCGCGTGCGCGCCTGCTGCGAGCCTTCCTCCGACAACAGCCGCGTGAGCTTGATGTCGGCGCCCTGGATGCACATGTCCAGCCAGGCGCGGCGGGCGTCGCGTGGCTGGTGCTGGGTGGTCACCTTGATGCCGCTGTTCAATGAAAGTGCCTCAATCAAGGCCTTGTCCACCGCATGGCTCAGCACCAGCAGCGGCGGCACGGGGCTGTCGAGGTAGTGCTGCGAGATGAAGGCTTCGAGCACCTGCACCTCGGTGGCATCGTCCACGTGAGTCGGGAAGTACGGCCGATCGCCCAGGTGCCGCCCGCCGCGCACCATGGCCAGGTTCACGCAGGCACGGCCGCCTTGCACCTTCACGGCCAAGATGTCGGCGTCTTTGGTCGAGACGCCGGTGTTGTCTTCCACCGACTGCTGGTGCAAGACCTTGGAGAGCGCCCCCAGCTGGTTGCGGATCTCGGCTGCCTGCTCGAACTCGAGCGCGTCGGCGTGGGCCATCATCTGCGACTGCAGCGTGTCCATCACCTCCTGTTGTTCGCCCAGCAAGAAGCGCTCGGCGTTGGTTACGTCGCGTGCGTAGTCTTCGGCGCTGATGTGCTGCACGCACGGCCCCGAACAGCGTTTGATCTGGTACAGCAGACAAGGCCGCGAGCGGTTGTTGAACACCGTGTCTTCACAGGTGCGCAAGCGAAACACCTTTTGCAGCATCTGCATCGACTCTTTCACCGCCCAGGCGCTGGGGTACGGCCCGAAGTAGCGGTGCTTGCGATCGACCGAGCCGCGGTAATAGGCCATGCGCGGGTAGGCATGCGCGGCGATCTTCAGATAGGGGTAGCTCTTGTCGTCGCGAAACAGAATGTTGTAGCGCGGGTTGAGCGTCTTGATGAGGTTGTTTTCTAGCAGCAGCGCCTCGGCTTCGGAGCGCACGACCGTGGTTTCCATGCGCACGATCTTGGTCACCATGTGGCCGATGCGGGTGCCGCCGTGGGTCTTCTGGAAGTAGCTCGACACCCGCTTCTTCAGGTCGCGTGCCTTGCCCACGTAGAGCACGGCGTCTTGCGCGTCGAAGTAGCGGTACACGCCCGGCAGGCCCGGCAGTGCGGCCACGTCGGCCAGCAGCTGCTGACGCGCGGGGTCGTGTGGTTCTTCGCCGGGTGTGGCGGTGTCGGTTTCGCTCATCGGACGCGAATTGTGCCGCCTCGATAATCCACGCATGCAATGGGATGTGTTCTGCCGCGTGGTCGACAACTTCGGCGACATCGGCGTCTGCTGGCGCCTCGCCGCCGACCTGGCTTCGCGTGGCGAAGAGGTGCGGCTGTGGGTGGACGACGCTTCGGCCCTGGCCTGGATGGCGCCCTCCGGCGCGCGCGGGGTTTCAGTGCACCCCTGGCTTGAAGCGAGCACCACGACACCGTGCGATGTGGTGATCGAAGCCTTCGGCTGCGAGCTGCCTGCGGCCTTTGTGCAGCGCATGGCGCAAGCACCAACCCCTCCCGTCTGGATCAACCTCGAATACCTGAGCGCCGAAGCCTATGTGGAGCGCAGCCACCGCCTGCCCTCGCCTCAACGCAACGGCATGAGCAAACACTTCTTCTACCCCGGCTTCACGCGGGCCACCGGTGGACTGCTACGCGAACCCGGTCTGATGAGGGCGCAACGGCAGTTCGACCGCCAAGCCTGGCTCAGCCAGCAAGCCATTTCGCTCGGCGATGGCGAGCGCCTGGTCAGCCTCTTCAGCTACGACAACCCGGCCCAGGCCGCGTTGCCGGAGCTGCTGGCCGACACCCCGACCCTGCTGCTGCTCACGCCCGGCGTCGCCGAGCCCACCCACCGGCCCGCCGGCCTGCGCACCCAGCGCATGCCCTACCTGCCGCAAGCCGAGTACGACCATTTGTTGTGGAGTTGCGACCTGAACCTGGTGCGCGGAGAAGACTCCTTCGTGCGCGCCCAGTGGGCCGGGCGGCCTTTCGTCTGGCAGATCTACCCGCAACACGATCTCGCCCATGCGGACAAACTAAATGCCTTCCTGGGCCGCTTCCCGCAGGTGCCCGGCCTGCGCGAGCTGTGGCTGGGCTGGAATGGCCTGGCCGATCTGCCACCCCGCCTGCCTCCACTACCGGCATGGCAAGCGCAGTGCCAAGCCTGGCGTGAAGAGTTGCTGGCGCAGCGCGACTTGAGCACCCAACTGCTGGGGTTTGCCACTGAATCACGCTAAAATCCGAGGCTTTGCGCGTTCTGGTGAATGAACATCCGACGCGCGCCCTCACGCATCACCCGATGCACCGCACACGGAAATCGATATGAAGACCGCTCAAGAAATTCGCGCCGGCAATGTGATCATGCACGGCAAAGACCCGATGGTTGTCCTGCGCACCGAATACAGCCGTGGTGGCCGCAACTCCGCCACCGTGCGCATGAAGCTCAAGAGCCTGGTCGGCAGTTCGGGCACCGAAGTTGTTTTCAAGGCCGACGACAAGATGGACCAGGTCATCCTCGACAAGAAGGAGTGCACCTACTCCTACTTCGCCGACCCGATGTACGCCTTCATGGACGCCGACTACAACCAGTTCGAGGTCGAGGCCGAGAACATGGGCGACGCCATCCAGTACCTCGAAGACGCCATGCCCGTCGAAGTGGTGTTCTACGACGGCAAGGCCATCTCGGTCGAGCTGCCCACCAGCTTGGTGCGTGAAGTGACCTACACCGAGCCGGCCGTCAAGGGCGACACCTCGGGCAAGGTGCTCAAGCCGGCCAAGCTGGCCACGGGCTTCGAAGTCGCCGTGCCGCTGTTCGTTGAAACCGGTGACAAGATCGAAATCGACACCCGCACGCACGAGTACCGCAAGCGCGTGTAAAGCCTGCGCGCGGCGATCAAGGGCACCCCGGGGTGCCCTTTTTGTTTTGCTAAGGTGACGGGCATGCCCTTCGATTTCACCAGCGTCTGCGCGCCCTTTCGCATGCAGCCCGGGCTGCGCCGGCTGGCCGCCGGTACCACGCAGCTCACGCCCAACCAACCCGGCGACCGCGCGCTGCGCGAAAAGCTGGCGGTGCTGGGCGCCTACGCCGCCCAGGCCTTGCTCAGCACACCGAGCTTTGATGCAGGCCCTGCCCTCCAGGCCTTGAGCGAACAGGCCACCGCCGAGCATCCCGGCGCGTGGTCGGCTGCATCGGCACACGCCCTCCTGCTGGGTTGGTCGCTGCTGGGTGACGAGCCTCAACAACACCACAACCGTCAACCCGAGGTCGGCGCCTGCCTGCGCGCACTGCCACCCGAGTGGCGCTTGCCGGCCCTGCTGAGCCTGGCCTTTGTCGAAGACTTCGCCATCATCGACGGCGCCACCGCCCACATTCCCTGGCTGGCGGTGTGCCTGCCTTCGGGCTGGGCGCCTGAAGAAAAAGTCGGCCGCCATTTCGCGCATGTGCATGCGCCGGTGGCCGACAACCAGCTGCTGCTCACCGCCAGCGACCACCTCGCACGCCTGGTCACGGGCAGCGATCGTTGGGAGCGCTTCGTCTGGACCATCACCCGCCACCCGCGTTTGCACGCTCACCCCGAGCATGTCGACCCCGCGCCGTGGCCGGCCGATGCCTCACCTGCGCAGCTGGCGCAACACGCCTTCTTTCGCACCGAACACCAGACCTTCATTCCTCTGCCCGAGTTGAAGCAAGCCGTGTTCACCATTCGTGTGGATCTGCAGCCGCTGGCGCAAGCGCTGCCCAGCCCAGCCCACGCACAACAGGTGCACGACGCGCTCGCCAGCATGAGCCCCGCCGTGTTGGCCTACCGCGGCCTCACCGATGCACGCGACCGATTGCTCAGTTGGCTGAGTGCCCAAGCCGGCCAATGAACCCCCAAGCCAGCGACGTGTTTTTGGCGGGCAACGAGTTGCCGCAACGCTGGCAGCAGCGCGAGCGTTTTGTGGTCCTCGAAACCGGCTTCGGCACCGGCCACAACTTTTTGGCCACCTGGCGTGCGTGGCGCGACGATCCGGCGCGTTGTGAGCGGTTGGTGTTCATCTCGGTGGAGCAACACCCGCTCCAAGCCAACGACCTACGGCAAACCCACACGAACTCGCCAACGGCCAACTTGGCCGCCGAGCTGATCGCCGCCTGGCCACCGCTCACCCACAACCTGCACAGCCTGCATTTCGAACAAGGCAAGGTGCAGTTGTTGCTGGCACTGGGCGAGGTTGACGCGTGGCTCCTCGAACTGGTGGCGCGTGTGGATGCGTTCTGCCTCGACGGCTCCGCATGGCAGCCGCGCATGTTCAAGGCCTTCGCGCGCCTGGCCGCGCCCGAAGCCACGCTCGTCACGGGAACGGCCAGCAGCGAGGTGCGCGATGGGTTGCGCAGCGCCGGCTTCAAGCTGCGTGATGCCCCGGGGCGCGTCACCCTCGCACACTACGCACCCAGCTTCACGCCGCGTCAAGCACCGTCGCGCATGGCGCCTGCCAGCAGCGAGCGCCGCGCCCTCATCGTCGGCGCTGGCTTGGCCGGTTGCGCGAGTGCATGGGCCTTGGCCGAACAAGGCTGGCGCAGCACGGTGTTCGATCGGCAAGCCAGCCCGGCACAAGAAACCTCCGGCAATCCGGCCGGTTTGTTTCACGGCATCGTCAATGCGCAAGACGGTACCCACGCGCGTTTCAACCGGGCCGCGGCCTTGCACGCGCAGCGGGTGGTGGCCGATGCGGGCGGCACCGTGCAAGGCCTGCTGCGACTCGATGGCGCCGAGGCCTCGGCCATGACCGCAACGCTTGCAAAACTGCGGCTGCCTGCCGACTACGTGCAGGCCGTCACGGCGGCCCAGGCGAGCGCCTTGAGCGGCCTGGCCTTGCATCAATCGGCCTGGTTTTACCCGGGAGGCGGCTGGGTGGAACCGGCCCGCCTGGCCAAGGCCTGGATGGCGCAGGCCGCAGCGCACACGAGCTTTTGTGGCGGCGTGCAAGTGGCACGGCTTCGCCGAAGCGGCAAGACCTGGCAGCTGCTGGATGCCCACGAACACGTGATCGACGAGGCCGAGGTCGTGGTGCTGGCCAACGCGGGCGATGCGCTGCGCCTGCTCGACCACCCCGACTGGCCCATCGAGCCGGTGCGTGGGCAGATCAGCCTGTGCGACAAGGCGCTGCTTGCGACCTTGCCTAAGTTGCCAATCGCCGGCGCGGGCTACCTGCTGCCCGAGCTGAACGGCATGGCCTTGTTCGGTGCCTCGTCACAGCCCGCAGACATGGACGCAACGGTGCGCGACGACGATCACCGCCACAACCTCGCGCAACTCGCCCGCCTGATCGGCGGCCCGGTCGACATCCCCCTCACAGCCCTGCAAGGCCGCACCGGCTGGCGCTGGGTGGCGCAGGACAAGCTGCCGGTGATCGGCGCGGTGCCCGACCTGCACGGCCCTGTGAATCGGCCGTTCGATCAGCCGCGCCTGGTGCCGCGCTTGCCGGGCTTGTATGTGTTCACGGCGTTGGGCTCGCGCGGCATCACCTGGTCGGGCTTGGGCGCGCGGGTGTTGGCCTCACTCATCACCGGTGCGCCTTCGCCGCTGGAGGCCAGCCTGCTCGACGCGATCGACCCCGCACGCTTCGTCAGCCGCGCCGTCAGGCAGCAAGCCAGCCGCGAATCAGCGCGTACACCCGGGGGTGATTGAGCAGGGCCATGTGGCCCAGGCCGGCGAGCTCAACCCGCTGCACATCACCCACCAGAGTCGCGTCTGACGCGCTGGTGGTTGTGACCAAACCATCGCCCAGCACGCTGCCCACCATCGGGCCCATCATCGCGTCGGCCTCGTCGGCCAGGCTGCCCGCCACCAGGCGCAAGGCCAAGCCATCGGCGCGGCGCTTTTTGCCGCGCAGGCCGTGGCGCAAATCTTTGATGCCCTGGCTGCGCGCGTTGGCAATGGTGCCCAGCGGCTGCGTCACGCTCGACAAGCTCAGCGCCGAAGCCACAAAGTGCCCCAGCTTCTCAAGCGGTACACCCTGGTGCGGTGAGCCGAGGCACACCACGGTGCGCACCCGCTGGCGCCAGGCAGCATCGGCTTCGCTCAACTGCTCACAGGCGCGGCGGGCCACCAGCCCACCCATGCTGTGGCCCACCAATACGATCTCGCGCACATGAGCCGGCGCGTGTTCGGCGAGCTGCGACAAATGGCCGGCCAGCTGCTGCGCGTTGTCGTCAATCGCCAGCCCGGTGTTGTAGCGAAGGTAGATCGAGCTGATACCCAGTTCGTCGGCCAACAAGGCGCCGTAGCTCGCACCGTCTCGGGCCCAAGGCGAACCACGCCAAGCTTCTGAAAACAACGACCAGCTTTGTTCGTCACAGGCCAGGCCGTGGATGAACACACACACACGCTCGTTCAGACCCGCCAATGAATCGGGTTCAAGTGCCAGCGGCTGGCCTGCGACGTGCAAACCCATCTGCACCGCCAGCGGGCTGCCGGCCTGCGCCAGCGCGTCGCCGGCGGCGGCATTCAATGCGCTGCGAAATGCCAGCTCGCGCCCGGCAGGCACGCGGGTCGGGTCGACCCACAAACGCTCGGCATCGCCCACCAAGCCCAGCAAGGCGCCCGTGCCGTGTCGCACGGCGGCGTACACGCCCGTGGTGATGGCATCGTGCGCACCCTGCACCAGACGCGCAGGCAACGACAGACCCGGCACTTTCTGCAAGGCATCAAAGGTTTTGCCGGAGATCGCGTTGTGCATTTCCTGCACCCGCGAGGTGGTGGCCTGAATGCCGGCCTTGAAGGCCGGCGCGTAGGTCGCGGGTGGGGCCGCTAGGGCAGGCGGGGCAGCGGTGCTGCCGGGTTCTGGCTTGCGGCGCTTGACCATGGGTATGCGCCGCGGGCTGTGGACGTTCAGGTCTCGCTCGGCGGGGTGACCGAAGCACCTTGCTCGGGTGGTTGCCCGTCTTCATGGCCCGTTTCGCCGCCAGCTTTGCGCCCGGCTTTGTCTTTCAGCTTTTCTTCTTTTTTCTTCTTCTTGGTCAGCTCACGCTGGCGCTTTTCGAACGAGTAATTGGGTTTGGCCATGGGCTTTCCTTCCAGTGGGTTGCACAAACGCGGCGCAACAGGCCCGAGGGTACGCGCTTTTCGGGCGGGCCTGAGAACCAGAGCTGCCAGCGGCTCAGAAAGTGAGCGTCTTCACACCCTGCGCCGTGCCCAGCAGGCACACGCTCGCCTTGTTGCGCGCAAAGATGCCCACGGTCACGACCCCAGGCCACTGGTTGATGTCGCGCTCCATCGCCGCGGGGTCGGTGATGGACAGGCCGCGCACATCGAGAATCTGGCAACCGTTGTCGGTCACCACACCCGCGCGCAACACGGCGTCGCCGCCCAGCGCCTTGAGACGCCGCGCCACCTGCGCCGCAGCCATGGGGATCACCTCGACCGGCAACGGAAACTTGCCCAGCGTCTGCACGAGCTTGGACTCGTCGGCAATGCAGATAAAACGCTCGGCCTTGTCGGCCACGATCTTCTCGCGCGTGAGTGCGGCGCCACCGCCCTTGATCATGTGGCCACCGTGGTCGATCTCGTCGGCACCGTCAATGTAGACCGGGATGCTGCTCACGCTGTTGCTGTCGAGCACCGCGATACCGTGCGCACGCAGGCGCTCGCTGCTCTTTTCACTGCTCGACACGACGCCGGCAATCCGATCCTTGATGCCAGCCAGCGCATCAATGAAGCAGTTGACGGTGGAGCCGGTGCCGACCCCCACCACGCTGCCGGGCACCACGTAGGCCAATGCGGCCTGGCCGACCAGGGCCTTGAGTTCGTCTTGAGTCATGGGGTTCTGTGAGGCGTTTGAGACAATGTGCGGATTATCCAAGACACTCTCTTGCGTCAACTGAATGCCACTCCTCCCTTACGCCCTCACCCGCCCCTTTTTGTTTGGCCTCGACCCCGAGCAAGCCCATGACCTGACCTTGGGCGCGCTGGCCCGCATCCAGCACACACCGTTGGTGTGCGCGGTGTCGCAGCCGCGCATCGACGACCCGCTCACGCTGGCGGGGCTGAAGTTCCCCAACCGCGTGGGGCTGGCCGCGGGGCTTGATAAAAACGGCCGCTGCATCGACGCCTTTGGCGCCATGGGTTTCGGCTTCGTCGAAGTGGGCACGGTCACCCCCAAGGCACAGCCGGGCAACCCCAAGCCGCGCATGTTTCGCCTGCCTGAAGTGCAAGGCCTGATCAACCGGTTGGGTTTCAACAACGAAGGGCTCGACGCCTTCATCAACAACGTCAAGCGCAGCCGCTTTCGCGAAAAAGGCGGCATCCTGGGCCTGAACATCGGCAAGAACGCAGACACGCCCATCGAACGCGCAGTCGACGACTACCTGACCGGGCTTGATGGTGTGTACCCGCACGCTGATTACGTGACGGTCAACATCTCATCGCCGAACACCAAAAACTTGCGTGAGCTGCAAAACGATGAAGCGCTCGATGCGCTGCTCTCGGCCGTGCAGGCGCGCAAGCTGCAGCTCGCGCAACAGCATGGCCGCAGCGTGCCCATCTTCGTGAAGATCGCGCCCGACCTCGATGAAGCGCAGGTGCAGGTGATCGCCGCCACCATCCGCAAGAACGGCATCGACGGCGTGATCGCCACCAACACCACCATCGCGCGCGACGCGGTGAAGCACCTGCCGCATGGTGAAGAAGCCGGCGGCCTCTCGGGCGCGCCGCTGCGGGCCGCCAGCAACCGTGTCATCACGCAGCTGCGTGCGGCGCTCGGCAAAGGCTTTCCCATCATCGGCGTGGGCGGCGTGATGAGCGGCGCCGACGCGCAAGCCAAGATCGCAGCCGGTGCCAACGTGGTGCAGCTCTACACCGGCTTCATCTACCAAGGCCCAGGGCTGGTGACCGAAGCGGCGCGCTCGCTGCTCCGATCACGCAACGGCTGATCCGGCAGGGCAGTCCATCCACCAGAACGCGTGCTTGGTTTATCGTTGCGTCACACGGATATATCAGTAGTGACCACGGAGGCCGGCATGCAAACGTTCAAATCCAGCGATCTTTTCCCCATCGTCGAGACCGCGCAGGGCAAGCTGCGCGGCTTGATCTCGGGCGGCGTCTCGTCGTTCAAGGGCATTCGCTACGGCGCCAACACGACCGGCGCCAACCGCTACATGCCGCCGGTTGCGCCGCCGCGCTGGGCCGGCGTGCAAGACGCCACCGGCCACGGCAACCACGCGCCGCAGATGCCAAGCAACCGCACACGCGAGTACGCCGACCTGATCATGTTCGACCAGCAGCCCGGCGGCATGGGCGAAGACTGCTTGGTGATCAACCTCTGGACACCCACACCCGATGCCAACGCGAGCTTGCCGGTGATGGTGCATTTGCACGGCGGCGGCTACTACGCGGGCTCGGGCAACTCGCCACAGTCAGACGGCGAAATGCTGGCGCGCTTCGGCAACGCCGTCGTCGTCACCCTCAACCACCGCATCGGATCGTTCGGGTTTCTTGATCTGTCGAACATCGGCGGCGAGCGTTACGCGCAGTCGGGCATGGTGGGCATGCTCGACATCGTGGCCGCACTCGGCTGGGTGCGCGAGAACATCGCCAACTTCGGCGGCGACCCGTCGCGCGTGCTGGTGTTTGGCCAATCGGGCGGCGGCGCCAAGACCAGCGTGCTGATGGCCATGCCCTCGGCCAAGGGCCTGTTCCACCGCGCCGGTGTGATGAGCGGCTCGGCACTGCGGGCCACCACACCCGACCACGCGGGCACGGCGGCCGAGACCTTCCTGAAGATACTCGGCGTGAGCAAAAACTCGCTCGACACGCTGCACACCCTGCCCTTCGAGGAGTTGCTCGCCGCGCAGATCACGATGGAGATGGCCGACCGCACGCAGGGCGAAGCACCCCGCTCGTTCTCGCCGGTGATGAACGGCAGCAGCCTGCCGCGCCAGCCCTTCGACCCCGATGCGCCGGGTGTTTCAAGCGAGGTGCCCATGATCATCAGCACCGTGCTCGACGAGCGCAGCTACCGTGCGGTGAACTTCGACCTGGACGAAGCCACGCTCACCCAATCATTGGGCCCGAATGGCGACAAGCTGCTCGCCCTTTACCGCGCTGAAGACCCTGCCGCCACGCCCTACCTGATCCAGGCCCGCATGGGCACCGACAAGACCTTCCGCAAAGCGGCGCACGCTCAGGCCGAACGCAAGGCCGCCAGGGGCGGCGCCCCGGTGTGGACGTATCTGTGGAAGGCCCCGAGCCCGGCTTACGGCGGCCGCTTCGGCGCCACGCACGGCGTGGACGTGGGCCCGGCCAAACACGACATTCGGTATGGATTGAACGGGCCCAACGCCGAGAGTGTGCGGCTGGCCGATCAGCTGGCCTCGGCGTGGGCGACGTTTGCCGCGACCGGCAACCCCAACAACCCGCTCACGCCCGAGTGGCCGGCCTACACGCTCGATCGCCGCACGACGATGGTGTTCGACAAGGACGGCGCGGTGACCGGCGCGCAAGACGACCCGCGCCGCGCTTTCCGCGAGTTCTGGGCCACCCGCTGAGCGAGCGCGCCGCTTACTGCAGCGGCACGCCGGTCTTGCTCTGCACTTCTTCGCGCGTCACGCCTTCGGCCAGCTCGACGAGCTTCAGGCCATGGGGGGTGACGTCGAGCACGCACAGGTCGGTGATGATGCGGTCGACCACGCCCAGGCCCGTCAGGGGCAGCGTGCACTGCGGCAAGATCTTCAGGTCGATGCCGCCGTCTTTTTTCTTCGCCACGTGCTCCATCAGCACGACCACGCTCTTGACGCCGGCCACCAGATCCATGGCGCCGCCCATGCCCTTGACCATCTTGCCGGGGATCATCCAGTTGGCGAGGTCGCCTTTTTCGCTGACCTGCATCGCACCCAGGATGGACAGGTTGACTTTGCCGCCACGGATCATCGCGAAGCTGTCGTGCGAGCCGAAGATCGACGAGCCGGGGATGGTGGTCACGGTCTGCTTGCCCGCGTTGATGAGGTCGGCATCAACCTGGTCTTCGGTCGGGAAGGGGCCAATGCCCAGCATGCCGTTTTCGCTTTGCAGCCACACCTCGATCTTCGGGTCAACGAAGTTGGCCACCAAGGTGGGCAGGCCGATGCCGAGGTTGACGTAGAAGCCGTCAGACAGCTCCTTGGCCGCGCGGGCCGCCATTTGGTCGTGTGTCCAGGCCATGTCAGACCCCCGCTTTCTCTGTGATGGTTCGCTTCTCGATGCGCTTCTCGGGCGTGGCATTCAACACCAGCCGGTGCACGTAGATGCCCGCCAGGTGGACGGCATCGGGGTCGAAGCTACCGGTCTCAACGATCTCTTCGACCTCGACCACGGTGACCTTGCCGGCCATCGCCACCGCCGGGTTGAAGTTGCGCGCCGTGCGCCGAAAAATCAGGTTGCCGCTCTTGTCGGCCTTCCAGGCCTTGACCAGCGACACATCAGGCAGCAGCGCGCGCTCCATCACGTACACATGGCCATCGAACTCGCGTGTCTCTTTGCCTTCAGCCACCAGCGTGCCCACGCCGGTCTTGGTGAAGAACGCCGGGATACCGGCGCCACCGGCACGCAGCTTCTCGGCCAGCGTGCCTTGCGGCGTGAATTCAAGCTCCAGCTCACCGGCCAGGTACTGGCGCTCGAACTCCTTGTTTTCACCCACGTAGCTGGAGATCATCTTCTTGATCTGCCGCGTCTCGAGCAATTGGCCCAGGCCGAAGCCGTCGACACCAGCGTTGTTGGAGATGACAGAAAGATTCTTGACCCCGCTGTCGCGCAGCGCCGCGATCAGCGCCTCGGGGATGCCGCACAAACCGAAGCCACCCACGGCGAGCAACTGCCCGTCATGCACGATCCCTTTCAGCGCGGCGGCAGCACTGGGGTAGACCTTGTTCATTACTTTCTCCTGCGAGGGCCAAATTGCAATCCGGGAGGGTACTACGTAACCTATTACGTAGTCGTTACGTAGAATTCACTAAAAACATACCCGCTCCCCATGGCCCTCAGCGCAGACGATTACCGAACCGCCTTCGACCTTGCCCCCGTGGGCATGGTCTTGTCGCGCAACCGGCTGATGCTCGACTGCAACCAGCAGCTGCTGGAGATGTTTGGCGCGGCCAAGGAGCAACTGCTCGGCCAGTCGTTCGAGGTGCTCTACCCCACCCACGAGGAGTTCGAACGCACCGGCCAGCGCATCGTGGCCAGCCTCAACACCAGCGGCTGGTACGCCGACGAACGGGTGATGAAGCGGGTCGACGGCCCGCAACGCGGCGAGCTGTTCTGGTGCCATGTGTCGGGCCGCGCACTCGACCCCAAGCAGCCTCATGCGGCCGGCATCTGGTCGTTCGAAGACCTGTCATCACAGCGCCGGCTGAAGGCCGACCTCACGGCACGCGAGCGCGAGATTGCTGCACTGCTGATCGACGGCCTCACCAGCAAGCTGATTGGCAAACGCCTGGGCATCAGCCCACGCACGGTTGACGTTTACCGCGCAAGGCTGATGCGCAAATACGGCGCGGCCACCACACCCGACCTGGTGCACAAGCTGCTCAGCGTTTGACAGCTTCCAGCGCGACGCGCACGAAGGAGGTCAACCCTAGCTCGGCGTGCTCAGGCGATCAGCTCACGAAGCCGATCTGGGAACGGCATCGACTTCTGCTGCGGGAAGTTCACCCACACGATGGTGGCGCCCCCGGCCGCGCTGATGACACCAGGCTGGTCGGCCCGCTCCATCGTGGTGAAGCTGTCGAAGCTGCTGCGGCCCAGGTTGGCGGCGTAGGTCTTGGCCACGATCTCGCCCGGGTATTCGAGCTGAATCAGGAAGTTGCAGAAAGCATTGATGATCACGAAGCCTTCGCCGCTCGGGTCGGGTGCAAAGCCCGCGCCGTTGAGCCACTCGATGCGCGCGGTCTCCAAGTAGCGGAAGTAGCTGACGTTGTTGACATGGCCCATCGCGTCCATGTCGCCCCAGCGAATGGGAATGTGCATCTCGTGAACCAGGCGTTTGTCGTCGGGTATCTCAATGCGCATCGTCTCTCCCTCAGGTTTTGTTGACACCCAACTCTGAATACAGCTTATCGACCAGGCCGCGCAGCTCGTCGAGCTCGCGCTGCATCGTGAGTTGCTGCGATTTCAGCGATGCCAGCTCGCTGGCCGCGACAAAGTCTTCCGACTGGGTGGCCACCGGCATGGCCGACACATCGACCGCGCCGCACAGCAGGTGTGACCAGCGCGCCTCGCGGGCGCCCGGTGCACGCGGCAGCTTCACCACCAGCGAGCCGCCCTTTTCTTGCGCGCGTGCCGCCAGCTCATCGAGAAAGGCCTCGACCGACGACACATCGGCAAAACGGTGCAGCCGATCGCAGTTGGCGCGCAGCTCCGAGCTGGTCTGCGGGCCGCGCAGCATCAACACGGAAAGCACGGCCACGCTCTGCGACGGCAGCGCCATCGCGCGGCCCATGTTGTGCTCGTAGCGCGTGACCCGCGAGCCGCTGGACTCAAAGACAAGGTGCAGCGCTTTCAGCGAATCGGCCGCCACCTGCACCTCGGCGTCAGTGGCACTCATCACCGGGTCGCGCGTGGTCTTCTGGTTGCAGCCCGACACCAGCGAGTTGAGCGACAGCGGGTAGCTGTCGGGCACGGTGTGGGCCTTCTCGATCAGCACGCCCAAGACACGCGCTTCAAGCAAGGAGAGTTCACGCATCGTGCTCGGCCGTTCTCTTGTTTCGCGAGGCTCCAATGTCCGTTCGCACTGAGCCTGTCGAAGTGCCTGCTCCGTGCAACACGCCAGCTTCGACAGGCTCAGCCCGAACGGTGGTTTGCATCACACGGAAAAGCCGTCGTCCGCCTGGATCACGGCACCGTTCACGAAGTGGCTCTCGTTAGAGCACAACATCATCAGCACCACGTCCAGATCTTGCGGCTGGCCGATGCGCTTGCGCGGCAGCATGTTGATGAGCTTTTGGCCCTGCTCGGTCTTCCAGTGGTGGTGGTTGATCTCGGTGTCGATGTAGCCCGGGCAAATGGCGTTGACGTTGATGCCGTACTTGCCCCACTCCAGCGCCATCGCGCGTGTCATGTGCACCACCGCAGCCTTGCTCATGCAGTACACGCCGATCTGGCCCAGCACCTTCAGCCCCGCCATCGAAGCGATGTTGACGATGCGCCCGCCCGTGAAGGTGCCAGGTGCGGCGCCCTTGGCGCGCGCCAGCATGCGCTTGCCCACCTCTTGCGCCACGAAGAAGGCGCCCTTGGTGTTGGTGTCCATGATGAAGTCGTAATCTTCGGGCGTCACGTCAGTGAGCTTTTGTGTGGTGCTCACACCCGAGTTGTTGACCAGGATGTCGATCGTGCCCATCTCGGTCTCGGCGTGTGCCACCGCAGCCTTGATGCTGTCGTGGTCGGTCACGTCAAGCGTGACCACGTGCGCATCACCACCCGAGGCCTCGATCTCGGCACGCAAGGTTTTCAGCCGCTCGATGCGCCGCCCGGCCAGCACCACCGCCGCGCCCGAGGCGGCCAGGGTCTTGGCGAACTGTGTGCCCAGCCCACTGGAGGCGCCGGTGACCAGCGCCACGCGGCCTGACAGATCAATGGTGTAGCCCATGTGCGTCTCCTCAAAAAATCATGTGTTGCGATGAAGATAGCACGCGCTTCTGCACTGCAGACATCCAACGCATACAGACATGAGCATAGAAAAGAACGATCGTTCTTTTAGGCCTTCGCGGCAATTAGAATGCGCGGCAATTGTTCATTGAAGGAGACTGCATGACCCCCACCGAAATTCTTGCCCAGCACGGCCCGCGCGAAGCGATGGAGTACGACGTGGTCGTTGTCGGTGGCGGCCCGGGCGGCCTGGCAACAGCCATCCGCCTGAAGCAGCTGGCCGCGGCGCAGGGCAAAGAGGTCTCGGTGGTGGTGCTTGAAAAAGGCTCCGAGCCAGGAGCCCACATCCTGAGCGGCGCGGTGATGGACCCGAAGGCACTGACCGAGCTGCTGCCCGACTGGAAAAAAGACGGCGCCCCGCTCAACCAGCCTGTCACCGGCGACAAACTGCTGTGGCTGACGCAAAACGGCGCGTTCGACACGCCGCAGTTCCTCATTCCCAATTGCTTCCACAACGAAGGCAACTACGTCGTCGGCCTGGGCAACGTGGTGCGCTGGCTGGGCCAACAGGCTGAAGCGCTGGGCGTTGAAATCTTCCCCGGCTTCGCCGCCGCTGAAGTGCTCTACAACGAAGACGGCTCGGTCAAGGGCATTGCCACCGGCAACCTCGGCATTGGCAAAGACGGCCAGCCGAATGCCAGCTTCCAGCTTGGCATGGAGCTGCACGCCAAGTACACCGTGTTTGCCGAAGGCGCGCGTGGCCACCTGGGCAAGCAGCTCATCGCCAAGTTCCACCTCGACGAAGGCAAAGACCCGCAGGCGTACGCCATCGGCGTGAAAGAGCTGTGGGAAATCGACCCCACCAAACACAAGGCAGGCCTGGTGGTTCACACCGCCGGTTGGCCGATGAAAGACGACACCTACGGTGGTGGCTTCATGTACCACCTCGAAGACAACAAGGTCACGCTGGGCCTGGTGACCGGCCTCAACTACAGCAACCCCTGGTTGAGCCCGTTCGAAGAGATGCAGCGCTGGAAGACCCACCCGCGCATCAAGGCCTTCCTGGAAGGCGGCAAGCGCATCGGCTACGGCGCACGTGCCATCACCACCGGCGGCATCATGAGCCTGCCCAAGACGGTGTTCCCGGGCGGCGCACTCGTGGGCTGCGATGCGGGTTACCTCAACGGCGCGCGCATCAAGGGCAGTCACGCCGCCATCAAGAGCGGCATGTTGTGCGCCGAGGCCGCGTTTGCCGCCGTGCAAGCCGGCCGCCAGCATGACGAGCTGGCCGAGTACCCGGTGGCCTTTGACAAAAGCTGGCTGCGCGCCGAGCTGGAAGCTTCGCGCAACTTCAAGAGCTGGTTCAAGTTCGGCAACGTCTTCGGCGGGCTGATGGTGGCCATCGAACACTGGCTGCTGCCGCGCCTGGGTTTCAAGGCACCGCCGTGGTCTTTCCACCGTGAAAAGGCAGACCACCTCTACCTGAAGCCCGCAGCCGAGTGCGAGCAGATCGCCTACCCCAAGCCCGACGGCAAGCTCACCTTCGACCGCCTGGGCAGCGTCTTCATCAGCAACACCAACCACGAAGAGCACCAGCCGGCGCACCTGACGCTGAAGGACAACAGCGTGCCGGTGAACATCAACCTCGCCAAGTACGCCGGCCCCGAAGCGCGCTACTGCCCGGCAGGGGTGTACGAGTACGTGAAGAACGCCGACAACACCGACCGCTTGCAGATCAATGCGCAGAACTGCGTGCACTGCAAAACTTGCGACATCAAGGACCCGACGCAAAACATCGTGTGGGTCACCCCTGAAGGGGGCGGCGGGCCAAACTACAGCGGCATGTGATCGAAGGCGACGGCGGCGCTCGCAGCGGCGTGAACAAAATCAAACTGCTCCGCGCTGTGTGTCGCCTTGCTCGCGTGCGCTGGGCACGGTGAACCATTTCGGTTCACCCTCTCAGGGCGCGTAGCGGCAGCGGTCTCCGGTGCTGGCACGCCCCACGCTCACCGAGTGCAGGCCGGGCAAGTGGGCCAGGGCGCCGTAGATGTAGATGCACAGGTTCTCCAGCGTGGGCACGCCCAGGCCAGCCACTTCGTCGAGGTGGTGGTGGTCCAAGCCTTCGCGAACCTCGGCAATCGCGGCGCGCAGCACCGCCAGATCGATCAGCATGCCGGTGTCGGCCGTGGGCTCGCCGCGCAAGCTCACCTCGGCGGTGTAAGAGTGGCCGTGCACACGCCGGCTGGCCAGCGCCTCGGGCGCTGACACGGTCTTGCGGCGCAAGGTGTGGGCCGCGTCAAAGTGAAAGGTTTGGCTGAGTTCAAACATGGCGGTCGGTTCTGGCCGGGCTATCGAATGCCAAGCATTTTGTGGGTCTGCACGCTGAGCTTCCAGCGTGGGTGGTCCAGGCACCATTGCACGGCCCATGCAGTGTTTTCAACACCCAACGGGCCGGCCATGGGTTGCACGCGCAGGTGCTCAAAAGGCAGTTGACCAAGAGCCAGCAAATCGAGGCCGGGCTGCGGCACCACCACCTTGAGCTCGTGCCCCTGGCGCTGCACCAACGCCGCGCCAGCCTTGGGGCTCACACACAGCCAGTCGATGCCAGCGGGTGCGGCCAGCGTGCCATTGGTCTCAACCGCAATCTCGAAGTCTTGCGCGTGCAAGGCATCCACCAGCGCGCTGTCGACTTGCAGCAGCGGCTCTCCGCCCGTCAGCACCACAAACCGATCACCGGCCTGCACGGGCCAGCAGGCAGCCGCTTGCTCGGCCAGCAAGATGGCAGTGCTGTAGCGCCCGCCCAGCGTGCCGTCGGTGCCGACAAACTCGGTATCACAAAAGCGGCACACGGCCTGGGCGCGGTCGGCTTCGCGCCCGCTCCACAAGTTGCAGCCGGCCATGCGCACAAACACCGCCGGGCGGCCCGCATGGCTGCCTTCACCTTGCAGCGTGTAGAAGATTTCTTTGACGGCGTAGCTCACAGAGGCAGAGGTGGTGTGAAAGGCGTTATTGTCCCGCAGCCCGCGCCACGCACAAAAGCCACTGCTACACTGAAACCTTGTCAGGAGAGAGCTTCCCCGTGAAGCCGCCGAAGGCGCAGGGCCGAGCAGAAATGCGAGGCCTGAACGCTCAGGCAAAAGGACTGGCAAACGCCTCACGTCATGTGAAAGACGGGGGGCGTTCCTCGCTGGAGAGAGGCCCACCCGGAGTGGGCCCACCGAAGGGGCAAGCGTGGCGCCGTTGACCGGCCCGCGCCAATCTCTCAGGTAGAGCGGACAGTGAGGGCATTGCGGGCATTTTTCATCTCGGTGATGGATGCTTGCGACACAACAATGCCCTCGGAGAGCCGCCATGTCTGACACCACCGCCCTGCTGAACACCCCGCTGTACGCGCTCCACCTCGAACTCGGCGCCAAGATGGTGCCGTTTGCCGGCTACGAGATGCCAGTCAACTACCCCGGCGGCATCATCGCGGAGCACAAACACTGCCGCGATTCGGCCTCGCTGTTCGACGTGTCGCACATGGGCCAGCTTCGTTTGGTGGGCGATGACGCCGCCCGAGCACTCGAATCGTTGGTGCCGGTCGACGTGGTCGACCTGCCCGTCGGCAAGCAGCGTTACGCGCTGTTCACCAACACGAGCGGCGGCATCCTCGACGACCTGATGATCACGCGCCGCGAAGGCGATCTGTTCGTGATCGTCAACGCCGCCTGCAAAGCAGCTGACACGCGCCACCTCGTCACCCATATCGGCCACCGCTGCACCGTGCAGCCCTTGCCCGACCGCGCCTTGCTCGCGTTGCAGGGCCCCAAGGCGGCAGCCGCCCTGCGCCGCCTCAGCCCCGAAGTCGCCAGCCTCACCTTCATGACCGGCATACACGCGCACATTGCCGGTGCCGACTGTTTTGTCACCCGCTCGGGTTACACCGGCGAAGACGGCTTCGAGATCTCGGTGCCTGCGGACAAAGCCGAAGCCCTGGCCCGCGCCCTGCTCGCCTTGCCTGAAGTGAAACCTGCCGGCCTGGGCGCACGCGACACCCTGCGTCTGGAGGCCGGCCTGTGCCTCTATGGCCACGACATCAACGACACCACCACGCCGGTCGAGGCCGGGCTCACCTGGGCCATTCAGAAAGTGCGGCGCCCCGGCGGTGCGCGCGCGGGTGGCTACCCGGGCGCGAACGTCATCGAAGCGCAGCTTGCCAACGGCCCCAGCAACAAGCGTGTGGGCCTGCTCGGCCTGGAGCGTGTGCCAGTGCGCGAAGGCGCGAACATCGTCGACGCCAAAGGCCACAAGCTGGGCCACGTGACCAGCGGCACCCTCTCGCCCAGCGTCAACCAGCCCATTGCGATGGCCTACCTCGCCAGCAACCACGCGCTGCCACACCACGAGGTGTACGCCGAAGTGCGTGGCAAACGCCTGCCCATGCGCGTGACCACCATGCCTTTTGCGCCGCATCGTTATCACCGTGGGTGATCCCCCGCGGTTGATCCCCGCGGCTGAACCCCTTTATCTCTTTCAAGCAACCAGGAGCCTCCCATGACGACCATGTACACCCCAGACCACGAGTGGATCAACATCGAAGACCACGAAGCCGCCACCGTAGGCATCACGGTGCACGCACAAGACGCACTGGGCGATGTGGTGTTCGTCGACCTGCCCGAGGTGGGCCGCAGTTTCAAAAAGGGTGAGGTCTCGGGCGTGGTCGAGTCGGTGAAAGCTGCGGCTGATCTGTACATGCCGGTCAGTGGCGAAGTCGTCGAAGTCAACGAAGCCCTGCGCGCCGACCCGGCACTCGCCAACACCGACCCGCTCGGCACCGGCTGGTTCTTCAAGGTGCGTGTGGCCGACATGGCCGAGTTCGCGCAGTTGCTCGACGCTCCCGCCTACGAGCAACTCGTCAAGAACTCCTGAGCCTTCGCACACCCACCTTCGCACACCCACCTTCGTATACCCCCGTTCGCCCCGAGCCTGTCGAAGGGTGCGCCGTGCATTGCGCCGGCTCCCTTCGACAAGCTCAGGGCGATCGGAATACAGGCTCGGCCCCGAACGGAGAAAGACACAACACCATGCTGATGCCCGCCCACAAGCCCCTCGGTGAGCTTGAGAACCCGTCTGAATTCGTGGCCCGCCACATCGGCATTGAAGCCGACGACGAGCAACACATGCTGTCGGTCATCGGCGCGGCTTCGCGCCGCGCGCTGATCGACGCCATCGTGCCGCGCGCCATCGCGCGCCCGACACCGATGCACCTGCCCGCACCGTTGAGCGAAGCGCAGGCCCTGGCCGAGCTGAAGACAATCGCCGGCAAAAACCAGCTGCTCAAGAGCTTCATCGGCCAGGGTTACCACGGCACACACACGCCGGGCGTCATCTTGCGCAACATCCTCGAAAACCCCGCCTGGTACACCGCCTACACGCCCTACCAGGCCGAGATCTCGCAAGGCCGCATGGAAGCGCTGATCAACTTCCAGACCATGGTGTGTGACCTCACGGGCCTGGCCATCGCCGGCTCGTCGATGCTCGACGAAGCCACCGCCGCCGCCGAAGCCATGACGCTCGCCCTGCGTGTTGGCAAGAGCAAGTCCACCACCTTCTTTGTGGCCGACGACGTGCTGCCACAAACGCTGGAAGTGGTGCAAACACGCGCCCGGCCGCTGGGCATCAGCGTGGTCACCGGCCCGGCCGACGCCGCCGCCCGCGCGCACGCCTTTGCTGCGCTGTTCCAGTACCCCGGCGTCAACGGCGTGGTGCGCGACCTCACGCCCGTGATCGACAGCGTGCACGCCGCCGGCGGCCTGGCCATCGTCGCCGCCGACCTGCTGGCGCTGACGCTGATCACCCCGCCCGGCGAGATGGGCGCCGACATTGCAGTGGGCAACACCCAGCGTTTTGGCATGCCCATGGGCAACGGCGGCCCGCACGCCGCCTACTTGGCCACCAAAGACGAATTCAAGCGCTCCATGCCCGGCCGCCTGGTGGGTGTGAGCGTCGATTCACACGGCAACCCCGCCTACCGGCTGGCGCTGCAAACACGCGAGCAACACATTCGCCGCGAGAAGGCCACTTCGAACATTTGCACGGCGCAGGTGCTGCCGGCCGTCATTGCAAGCATGTACGCCGTGTACCACGGGCCGGCAGGCCTCAAGCGCATCGCACAGCGTGTGGCGAGCTACACCGCCATCTTGGCCGCCGGCCTCGAAGAGCTCGGCGCGCCGCTGGCCCAGAGCGCAAGCTTCGACACGCTGGAGGTGAGCACCGGCGACAAAACCGAGCAGGTCTTGAAGGCCGCACGCGCCGCCGGCTTCAACCTGCGCCGTGCCTCGGCCCGCTCAGTGGGCATCACGCTCGACGAGACCAGCACGCGCGACGACATCCGCGCCCTGTGGACGCTCTTCGGCCGCGCCGGTTCATCGTTCGAGAAGTTCGAAAAAGGCATTGCGCCGCGCATCCCCGCGGGCCAGCTGCGCAGCAGCCCCTTCCTCACGCACCCGGTGTTCAACACCCACCACTCCGAGACCGAAATGCTGCGCTACATCCGCAGCCTGTCAGACAAAGACCTGGCACTCGACCGCAGCATGATCCCGCTGGGTTCTTGCACCATGAAGCTCAACGCCACCAGCGAGATGATCCCCGTCACCTGGGCTGAGTTCGCCAACGTGCACCCGTTCGCGCCGCTTGACCAGCTGCAAGGTTATGCCGACCTCGACCAACAACTGCGCGACTGGCTCTGCCAGGCCACCGGCTACGCCGGCATCAGCCTGCAGCCCAACGCCGGCTCGCAGGGTGAATACGCCGGCCTGCTGGTCATCAAGGCGTACCACGAAGCCCAGGGCCAAGGCCACCGCAACATCTGCCTGATCCCTGAGTCGGCCCACGGCACCAACCCCGCCAGCGCGCAGATGGCTGGGCTGCAGGTGGTGGTGACCCAGTGCGATGCCGACGGCAACGTTGACCTGGTTGACCTCAAAGCCAAGTGCGAGCAACACAGCGACAAGTTGTCGTGCGTGATGATCACCTACCCCTCCACCTACGGCGTGTTCGAGACGCGGGTGAAGGAGCTGTGCGCCCTGGTGCACCAACATGGCGGGCGGGTTTATGTGGACGGCGCCAACATGAACGCGCTGGTGGGCGTGGCCGCACCGGGCGAGTTTGGTGGCGATGTGAGCCACTTGAATTTGCACAAGACTTTCTGCATCCCGCACGGCGGTGGTGGCCCCGGTGTCGGGCCGGTGTGCGTCGTCGCTGACCTCGTGCCCTACCTGCCAGCGCACCGAAGCGCCGGCATTGGCACCGACCAACAAGTCGGCGCCATCAGTGCGGCCCCGCTGGGCAACGCGGCCGTGCTGCCCATCAGCTGGATGTACGTGCGCATGATGGGCGCCGACGGCTTGAAGGCTGCCACCGAAACCGCGATTCTGAGCGCCAACTACATCGCCGCGCGCCTGGCCGACCACTACGACATCCACTACAGCGGCAACATCGCTGGCGTGAAGGGGGGCGGCGTGGCGCACGAGTGCATTCTCGACCTGCGCCCGCTCAAAGACAGCTCGGGCATCAGCGCCGAAGACGTGGCCAAGCGCCTCATCGACTACGGCTTCCACGCACCCACGTTGAGCTTCCCCGTCGCCGGCACGCTGATGGTCGAACCCACCGAGAGCGAGCCCTTGGTCGAACTCGATCGTTTTTGCAACGCGATGATCGCCATCCGCGAAGAGATTCGAAAAGTGGAGCAAGGCCGCTGGCCACGCGAAGACAACCCGCTGAAAGCGGCACCTCACACCACGGCGGCGCTGCTCAAGTCAGACTGGCCACACCCCTACTCGCGCGAAGAAGCGGCCTTCCCGGTCAAGAGCCTGCGCCAGCAAAAGTACTGGGCGCCGGTCGGCCGAGTCGACAACGTTTACGGTGACCGCAACCTCTTCTGCAGCTGCGTGCCGATCGCTGACTACGCCAGCTGACGCTGCCCGTGGCGGGCTGCGCTGTCACGGCGCAGCCCCATGAACTGCAGCTCCGCAAATACCAGCCCCGCGAGCACGTGCATGCCCAGGAAGGCCAGGCCCAGCGGCGTGGGCGCGAACCACACGCCGGCTGCGATGGCCACGCAGTCAATCGCCCAGACCAGGTTGAATCCGATGAACACCCACAGCGCTGCCCGCGGCACGCTGGGGCGCCCCGCCATCCAGCACAGCAGGGCCGCATAAGCCACCAAGGCGACACCGCCGGGCACCAGCAACCACGCCGGCAAGCCCAGCCAGGGTGCGAGCAAACCACCACCGAGCGCCATGGCCGCGCCGCTCGGGACGCTCAACACGGCGTCAGCCAGAAGAACGCGCCGCAGAAATGTGGAAATAGAAACGTGTGACATGAACATCTCCGGTTGAAAACCACCGCGGTTGCGGCAGCACGGAGCGCATCTTTCGGCAGCGGCGTGTGCCCGTCGATGACCTGAGAGGTCATGGAGCGCCCACCCCGGCTGCGTTATGGTCTGCCCCATGCAAACCGCCCTCGCCCCGACCACCGCCCAACCCATCGGCGCGCTGCTGCGCGAATGGCGCCAGCGCCGCCGCCTGAGCCAGCTCGACCTCGCGCTTGATGCCGACATCTCCACCCGCCACCTGAGCTATGTGGAAACCGGCCGCGCCGCACCCAGCCGCGCGATGGTGCTGCACCTGGCCGAGCAGCTCGAGGTGCCGCTGCGCGAGCGCAACACGCTGCTGGCCGCCGCCGGTTTCGCACCCATCTACCGCGAGCGCGCCCTCGACGACCCAGCCCTGCAGGCCGCGCGTGAAGCGGTCGATCTGGTGCTGCGCGCGCATGAGCCCTACCCCGCACTGGCGGTCGACCGGCACTGGAACATGCTGTCGCACAACCGCCCGGTGCTGGCGCTGATGGAGGGCATCGCCCCTGAGTTGCTGGCGCCGCCGCTCAACGTGCTGCGCCTGAGCCTGCACCCGCAAGGCATGGCCCCGAAGATCGTCAACCTCTCGGCCTGGCGTACCCACCTCTTCGAACGCCTGCGCCACCAGATTGCTGTCAGCGCCGATCCGGTGCTCGCCGCCTTGCTCGAAGAGCTGCAAAGCTACCCCACCCCGCCAGACGACGTGCCTTACGAGGCGATCGCCCTCAACGCCGTGGCCTTGCCGCTGCAGCTGCGCACGGCGATGGGGGTGCTGTCGTTCATCAGCACCATCACGGTGTTCGGCACGCCGGTCGACATCACCTTGTCGGAGCTGGCGCTGGAGACGTTTTTCCCGGCCGACCCGTTCACCGCGCAAGCCCTGCGTCGCTTGGGTGACGGACAAAACAACGTCCAGCAGCCATAAACGGGAGCCCACAGGAGACAAGAATGACAACGACCATTGCCCACCGGATCTGCCCCGTTTGTGAAGCCTGCTGCGGGCTCGACGTGCATGTGGACAGTGGCAAGGTCATCGCCATTCGCGGCCAAGAGAGCGACGGCTTCAGCAAGGGCTACCTCTGCCCCAAGGGCGTGGCGCTGAAAGACCTGCACGACGACCCCGACCGCCTGCGCACGCCGCTGATCAAACGCGATGGCAAGTTCGTTGAAGCCAGCTGGGACGAGGCCTTCGCCGAGATCGAGCGCCGCCTGCTGCCGCTGCGCAAAGAGTTTGGCAACAACGCGGTCGCCGTGTCGGCCGGCAACCCCAGCAGCCACAGGCTCGGGCTGATGCTCTACACCGGCCGCCTGCTCAAGTCGCTCGGTTCACACAACATCTTCTCCGCTTCCACGCTCGACCAGATGCCCAAGCAGCTCTCCAGCGGGCTGATGTTTGGCAGCTGGCTCTCCATCCCCGTGCCCGACATCGAGCGCTGCGACTTTCTGCTGATGCTCGGCGCCAACCCGATGGCCAGCAACGGCAGCCTGTGGACGGTGCCCGATTTCCGCGGCAAGGCCAAAGCCCTGCACGCCCGCGGCGGCAAGCTGGTGGTGATCGACCCGCGCCGCACCGAGACGGCCGACATTGCCGACCGCCACCTGCCCATTCGCCCCGGTGGTGACGCGCACCTGCTGCTGGGCATGGTGCACACGCTGTTTGCTGAAGGTCTGGTGCGCTTGGGCCGCTTGGCCGAACACGTGGCGGGCGTCGACGAGCTGCGTGCCGCCGTGCAGCCGTTTTCAGCCGACGCAGTGGCCCCGCGCTGCGGCATGGCGGCCGAGACCATTCGTGAGCTCACCCGCGAGTTGGCGAAGGCCGAGCGCGCCGCCGTTTACGGCCGCCTGGGCACCAGCACGCAGACCTTTGGCACGCTCGCCAGCTGGCTGATCGACGTGCTGAATGCACTCACCGGCCACCTCGACGAACCCGGTGGAGCCATGTTCCCCAAAGCGGCTTCGTTTTCCGCCAACACCGAAGGCAAGCCGGGCTCCGGTCGCGGCATCATCACCGGCCGCCACCGCTCACGCGTGAGCGGCGCACCCGAAGTGTTTGGCGAGTTGCCCACCGGCTGCATGGCCGAAGAGATCGAAACACCGGGGCCGGGCCAGGTGAATGCGCTGATCACGATCGCGAGCAACCCGGTTCTCTCGGCGCCCAACGGCGCGCGGCTCGCGCAGGCGCTCGACCAGCTCGACTTCATGCTGAGCCTGGACATCTACCTCAACGAAACCACACGCCATGCCGATGTGATCTTGCCCGGCTTGTCAGCGCTGCACGAGAGCCACCACGACATCGCGCTACAGCAGTTCCAGTACCGCAACTACGTGCGCTACAGCTCGCCGGTCTTGCCCGCACCCGTTGGGCACTTGCGCGACTGGCAGGTGATGGTCAAGCTGATCGGCCTGTTCCAGGGCAAGGGCGCTGGCGCCGACCCGCAGCAGATCGACGATGCGATGTTGATGGCCGAGCTGGAGCGCAGCTTTGGCGAGAAGGCGGGCGCGGTGATGGCCGAGCTGTCACAACACAGCGGCCCCGACCGCCGGGTCGATCTTGCGTTGCGCACCGGGCCCTACGGCGACGGTTTTGGCCGCAACCCCGACGGCTTGACGCTTGCGAAGGTGAAGGCCGCACCGGGCGGCATCGACCTCGGTGAACTTCAGCCGCGTGTGCCCGAGATGCTGCGCACACCCAGCGGCAAGATCGAACTTGCACCGCCCCTGTTGATGGCCGACCTGCCGCGTGCCTTGGCCGCCCTCGTTGAGCCCACGGCCGACATGGTGATCATCGGCCGCCGCCACGTGCGCTCCAACAACAGCTGGATGCACAACCTGCCGCTGCTCGCCAAGGGCCCCTTCCGCTGCACCGCCTTGGTGAACCCGGCCGATGCCCAACGCCTGGGGCTGGTCGATGGTGCCCAGGCGCGCATCGCGGGCCATGCCGGCCATGCCATCGAAGCGCAGGTGGAGATCAGCGACACCATCATGCAAGGCGTAGTCAGCCTGCCGCACGGATGGGGGCACAACCTGCCAGGCGCTCAGCTCGGCCTGGCCTCGCAGCGCCCGGGCAGCAACCTCAACACCGTGCTCGACGAAAACCTGCGCGACCCGGTGTCGGGCAACGCCGTGCTGGGTGGTGTGGCGGTCGAGGTGTCGGCGGTCTAACGACCCACCTCGGAAAACTGCGCCGCATTGCTGCGCAGCCAGTCGCGTGACAGCGAATCGTCTTGCTGGCGCGGGTGGAAGCCGGCCTTGAGGTACGCGCGCCACGGCTTGTAGGTGCAACGCACCAACCCGTTTTGACCAAACAAGGTGCGCACTGCACTGCGCCAGGTGCTGAGGCGAAACAGGTCGCCGTCGTGCCAGAGGTTGCGCACCGTCTGGCGCAGCACATCGGTCAGGAACAGCATGGTCACGCGGCGAAACCACTTCACGCGCCACTCGTGGCTGCCACCCAGCGCGAGGTAGATGTCGAAGGCGGTGCTGCGGTGTTCCGACTCTTCGGAGGCATGCCACAGCCACATGGTGCGAAGCCGCGGCTCGGCACCTTCGAACACTTCGGTATGGCCCAGCATCCACTCCGCGAGGATGGCCGTGAAGTGCTCGGTGGCGGCCGTCACCGCCACCACGTGGCGCGCATCGACCTGGTCAAACAGCGGCGTGCGGCGGGTGATGCGTGCCTCCCAGGTGTTCGCGTACCCGAGCCGGTCGAGGTGGCCATTGAACAGCGCGTGGATGCGCCGATGGGTGGCCTCTTGGCCAATGAAACCCTGCACCTCGGCGGCGTAACGCGCCCGCTCGCCTTCAGGCAGCTGCTTGACCCCCGCACGCAGCGAGTCGATGAAAAACTGCTCGCCCACCGGGAAGCTCATCGACAAAGCGTTGAACAAGGCGCTGACAAAAGCATCGCCCCCCGCCCAACGGCGCGGCACAGCGGTTTCAAGATCGATCAACAGGCGGCGCACTACGAGGTCGGTCATGGCACTTTCTTTCATGGCTTGAGTCTGGTACTGGTTGGTACCAATGGTCACCAATGTGCCAATCCATTGTGGTACTGTCAAGTACCAGCTTGAATACTTTCCTTCCTTTTCATTCCTTTTCCTGATTAGCGACGTACCTCAGCCTATCCAATTTTCCGTTCGGGCTGAGCCTGTCGAAGGGTGCGCCGTGCACTGCGCACCCTTCGACAGGCTCAGGGCGAACGGAGCTTGGCTCAGGGCGAACGGAGCTTGGCTGAGGTTCGTCGCTAGTCAGGTTCCTTTTTGCACAACCGCATGACTGCGCCCGACAACCAGAACGAACACCGCCGCCGCCTGCTCGACGCCATGGCCGAGGCCGTCGCCCACAAGGGTTATGCCGACACCACCATCGCCGACCTGGCCGGCGGCGCACGGGTGTCGCGCCGCACCTTCTACGAACACTTCAGCAGCAAAGAAGAGTGCCTGATCGCGTTGTATGAAGCCGCCAGCGGCCAAGCCTTGTCGGTGCTGCGCAAGGCCATAGCGCCCGGGCACGATCCGCTGATGCAGGCCGAGCAGGCGCTGCGGGCCTACTTTGCCTGCCTGGCCAGCAACCCACTGCTGCTGAAGACGCTGTTCGTCGCCATCCTCGGCCTGGGCGCGGTCGGTCTGGCGGCGCGGCGGCGGGTCAACCAGCATTTGGCCCAGCTGATCTTGGAGGTCGTCAACCAGCCTTCAGCCAGCCACTCGCCACTGCCCCAGGCGCTGGCCGTGACCATCGTCGGCGGCATCAACGAGCTGGTGCTGGAGATGATCGAGTGCGACCGCATCGACCAGCTCGCAACCCTCAGCGACACCGCCGCGCAGTTCGTGCGCGCCGTGGTCAACGGCGCGCGCTGATCAGCCCACCACCCGCACGCTCATGCCCTGGCGCGCAAGCCTCGGCGGGTCGTTGAAGCTGCGAAACGCCTGGCCGCCGATGCTGTCAAGCCACACATCGGCCCGCTCGCGCTCGGCCGGCGAGAGGCTCGTGTACACGTCGCGCGCACGCTGCATCATCCACAGGCTGTAGGGGCGCACGATGCGCTCGCCATACTCGCCTTCCAGCTCGAAGCTGTGCGAGCCGATCACCCGCGGAATGCGCTCGCCCGGGTGCGCCACCACCCACTCGGCCAGCAGGCGCGATGAGTCGGCGAGCACCGGCAGCTGCTCGCGCATCATGCGGCGCATCACGGGTGCCAAGGTGCCGGGCAGCTCGTCGCCTGCCAAGAACTCACCGCTGCGCGGCGCCGGGGCGTCACGCAGCCGCTCGACCCAGGCCACCACCTGGGGGGCGAGGCGGCGCATCAACGCGCCGCTGGCAGGGTCGCGGTACTGGTGGGCATACAGCGGGCCGTAAAGCCCAAAGTCGCCGATCGACGGGCGTGTGCCCAGCAGGTAGGGGCTGGCGGCAAAGTGTTGATCCAGCTCCGCCAGCAGACCTTCGTAGGAACGCTCGACGGCCGCCTGCATCTGCGGTGTGGAAGCCCCCAGCAGCACCGCCGCCTGCGCAAACGGGCCCGCGCGGCGTGTGCCGAGCTCCAGCTGCTCTTCGGGCGAGGCCTCGGGGGCGTTGACCTCGCCAAAGGCTCGCATCGCCCACTCGCGGTTGTGGTGCCAGCGGTAGTGCATGGCGGGAATCACCAGCCACTCGTCGCCATACAGCTCCAGCAGCGCGGCGGCCAGGCGCTGCACGCCGGTGGCGGGCACCACCGGGTGATCGCGGTGGTGGGCTTCGAGCGCGTCAATGATGTCGGTGGAGTCTTGCAGCGTCTCGCCTTCGGGCGTGACCATCACCGGAATCACCGGGAAGCCCACACGCGGCACGATCACCTCGCGGTAGACCTCGGCCCGCGCCAGCACCTCGACATGGGGCAAGCCCTTCCAGCGCAGGTAGGCGCGCACCTTGCCCGTGAAGTAGCTGATCTCGGCGCCGTAGAGGGTGTAGTGGGTGGTCATGTGGGTTGTCAGCGTGCGCCGCGCTGCAGCTGCGAGGTGGCGAAGCCGGCCACCTGCTTGTAGCGGGCGGCAATGCCTTCAAGCTCGTCGCGCGGCATCACCTCGTGGACGTGCTTGAAGCCTTGCGGCGCGCGCTGTTCGGCAATCGCCATCACCTGCTCGGGCCCGTTCTGGCGGTTGAGCAGCACGATGTTGGCCGTCTTGGGCAAGCGGTCGGCTTCATACACATCGAGCGCGGCATCAACGCGGGCCTCACCGGCCAGTGCATCGGCCAGGCTGCGCACATCGAGAATGGCCTGTGACGCGCCGTTGGAGCCGATCGGGTACATCGGGTGCGCCGCGTCGCCCAGCAGCGTGACACGGCCCTGCCGCCAGTGCGGCAGCGGGTCACGGTCAACCAGCGGGAATTCATAGATCGCGCCCGCGCCACGAATCAGCGCCGGAATGTCGATCCACTCCCACTGCCAACGGTCGAAGGGCTCGGCGAACACCCCGGCGTCAACCTGCTTGTTCCAGTCTTGGCGCGGCGGTGTCGGGCCCGGGATGGAGAGTTCGGCGATCCAGTTGATGCGTGAGCGGCCTTCTTCGTGCAGCTTGCGCGAGATCGGGTAGGCGACGAACTTCACGTCGGGGTGGCCGGCCATGAACATGGAGCGGCCGTCACCGAAGGGCTGGCCTTCGGTGGTGGCGCGCCACAGCACACGCTGGCCATAACGTGGCGCACCTTCGTTCGGCCACATCTGGCGCCGCGCGGCGGAGTGAATGCCGTCGGCCGCCACCAGCACGTCGGCCTCGGCGCTCACGCTGCTGCCATCGGCCAGGCGGGTGAACCCGAGCTGCACACGCTCGCTGCGGTTTTCGAAACCGGTGAGCTGATGGCCAAGCACCACGCGCTCCGGCCCCAAGCGGCTCAGCGCGGCTTCGAGCAAGATCATGTGCAGCTCGCCACGGTGGATCGAATATTGCGGCACCGGGTAACCCGCGGCCAGGCCGCGCGGCTCGCTCCAGATCGTCTGGCCGTGCTTGTTGAAATAGGTGAGCGAGGCCGTTTCAATGGCGGTGGCGGCGAGTGCATCGCGCAGGCCCAGCTCGCTCAGCTCTTTGACGGAATGCGGCAGCAGGTTGACACCCACACCCAGCGGCAAGATCCCGCGTGCGGCTTCGTAAACAGTGCAGTCAATGCCGCGCTGATGCAGCGCAAGGGCCATGGTCAAGCCGCCGATGCCCCCACCGGCAATGGCAATATGCATGGCTATCAGACGTCCAGAGTGAAGATGCGTGCGGCCAGCCGCTGGGGCTCGCCGTGGCCTGCCAACACACGCGACCAGGTGGCATCATTTCCGCTGCGCTGCGGCATGAGGCCTTGGGTCATCACGGCGACTTCTTCCGAAGCCGCATCGATGTCGTTCACCTCAGCGTAGAGGCCGTCGTAGAGCTTGGCCAGCATCGCGCCATCGGACTCGATCAAAACCAGGTATTTCACCGGCGTCTTGTGCATGGGGGTCTCCGTTCTTCTTGTTCAGTCAGCCCAGCGGCGTGCGTTGCGGAACATCTGCATCCACGGGCTGGGCTCGCTCTTGTCACCCGAGGTCCAGCTCATCAGCACATTGCGGAACACCCGCTCGGGGTGAGGCATCAGCACGGTGAAGCGGCCGTCGGGCGTGGTGACCGAGGTGAGGCCATCGGGGCTGCCATTCGGGTTGAACGGGTAGGCCTCGGTGGGTGCGCCGGTGTTGTCGACGAAGCGCATCGCGCGGTGCACGGCCCTTGCGTCGCCTCTTTGCGAAAAGTCGGCAAAACCTTCGCCATGCGCCACCGCGATCGGCAGGCGGCTGCCGGCCATGCCCTTGAAGAAGATCGATGGGCTCTCCAGCACTTCGACCAAACTCAGGCGGGCCTCGAACTGCTCGCTCTTGTTGCGCGTGAACTTGGGCCAGGCCTGTGCGCCGGGAATGATGGGCGACAGCGCGGCCAACATCTGGCAGCCGTTGCACACACCCAGGGCAAAGGTGTCTTGGCGCTGGAAGAAGGCGGCAAACTGCTCGGCCAGCACCGGGTTAAACATCACCGAGCGCGCCCAGCCTTCGCCGGCTCCCAGCGTGTCGCCGTAGCTGAAGCCACCGCAGGCGATGAAGCCCTGGAATTGGTCGAGCCGCGCGCGGCCGGTCTGCAGGTCGCTCATGTGCACGTCGAAGGTGTCGAAGCCGGCCTGGTGCATCGAGTAGCTCATCTCGACGTGGCTGTTGACACCTTGTTCGCGCAAGATGGCCAGCTTGGGCCGCGTGGTCTTGATCGCAGGCGCTTCGGGCTTGAAGCTGAGGTGCACGTGCAGGCCCGGGTCTTCCGGCCGGCCCGCCGCCTCGTGCTCGGCATTGGCGCAGAGCGGGTTGTCGCGCAGCTGGGCAATGCGCCAACTCACGTCGTCCCAGGCCTGGTGCAGGTCACAAAGCGGCGCGCTGAAGATGGCCTTGGCGTCACGCCAGATTTCCACCACGCCCTTGTCATTCGGCTTGCCAATGAAGTGGCTGTGTTTGCTGAGGCCGTGTTTGCGCAGGGTTTGCATCACCTCGTTGCGCACCGCGGTGGGCACCTGGATCACGGCACCCAGCTCCTCGCTGAAGAGCGCGCGCAGGCTCAGCTCGGCACGGCGTGCGCTGACCTGGCCAGCCCAGTTTTTTGCGTCGCCGAAATCGGCGCGGCTGTCGCTCAGCCCATCGCCTTCGGTGACCAGCATGTCGATGTTGAGACTCACGCCCAAGTGGCCGGCGAAGGCCATCTCGGTCACAGCCGCCCAAAGGCCGCCATCGCTGCGGTCGTGGTACGCCAGCAGCTTGTTCTCGCTGCGCAGCTGGTTGATGGCGTTGACGAGCGCCTTCAGTTGCTGCGGGTCGTCGAGGTCGGGCACTTCGTCGCCAAACTGGTTCAGCACCTGGGCCAGCATCGAGCCGGCCATGCGGTTCTTGCCGTTGCCGAGGTCGATCAGGACCAGCGTGGTGTCGCCGGGCTGCAGCTGCGGCGTGAGCGTGGAGCGCACATCAGCCAGGGTGACAAAGGCGGTGACGATCAGGCTCACCGGCGCGGTGACTTGTTTGGCCGCTCTGGCGTCACCCTCGCCGTCGCTCCAGCGCGTGCGCATCGAGAGGCTGTCTTTGCCCACGGGCACGCTGATGCCCAGCGCGGGGCACAGCTCCATGCCCACGGCCTTCACCGTGTCGTAGAGCGCCGCATCTTCGCCGGGCTCGCCACACGCAGCCATCCAGTTGCAGCTCAGCTTGACGCGGGGCAGCTCAAACGGCGCCGCCAGCAAATTGGTGATGGCCTCACCAACCGCCATGCGGCCCGAAGCCGGCGCGTCCAGTGCGGCCAAGGGCGTGCGCTCGCCCATGCTCATGGCCTCACCCCGGAAGCCGCTGTAGTCGGCCAAGGTCACCGCCACATCGGCCACGGGCACTTGCCACGGGCCGACCATCTGGTCACGGTGGTTGAGACCGCCCACCGTGCGGTCGCCGATGGTCACGAGAAAACGCTTGCTGGCCACCGTCGGATGGCGCAGCACGTCGAACGCCACCTTGTCGAGCGACACATCGTTGAGGTTGAGCGCGGCGAACTGGCGCGAAACACGTTTCACGTCGCGGTGCATCTTGGGTGGCTTGCCGAGCAGCACGTCCATCGGCATGTCGATTACAAGACCCGTTCGCCCTGAGCTTGTCGAAGGGTCGGCAGAACCCGGTTGATCGAGCGTCAGCTGCTTCTCATCGGTGGCCACACCCACGATGGCAAACGGGCAACGCTCGCGCACACACATGGCTTCGAACAGCGGCAGCGCATCGGCGCGCACCGCCATCACGTAGCGCTCCTGGCTTTCGTTGCACCAGATTTCCTTGGGCGCCAGGCCGCTTTCTTCCAGCGGCACCTTGGAGAGATCAAAACGCGCACCGCGACCCGCGCCGTCCACCAACTCGGGGAAGGCGTTGGAGATGCCACCCGCCCCCACGTCGTGGATGGCCAGGATGGGGTTCACTTCACCGAGTGCCCAGCAGTGGTTGATGACCTCTTGTGCACGGCGCTGAATCTCGGGGTTGCCGCGTTGCACCGAGTCGAAGTCGAGCGAAGCCGCGTTGGCGCCCGCCGCCATCGAGCTGGCCGCGCTGCCGCCCATACCGATGCGCATGCCGGGGCCACCGAGCTGGATCAGCAGCGTGCCGGCCGGGAACTCGATCTTCTTCGTCTGCGAATCGGAGATCGAGCCCAGGCCACCGGCGATCATGATGGGCTTGTGGTACCCACGGCGCAACGCGTTGGCGTCAGCACCCACGGTCTGCTCGTACACCCGGAAGTAGCCGCCCAGGTTGGGCCGGCCAAATTCGTTGTTGAAGGCGGCGCCACCCAGGGGCCCCTCGGTCATGATCTGCAAAGGGCTCGCAATGTGCTCGGGCTTGCCGTATGGCGCTTGTTCCCAAGGTTCATTGGTGCCGGGCAAGTGCAGGTTGGACACGCTGAAACCCGTCAACCCTGCCTTGGGCTTGGAGCCCCGGCCGGTGGCGCCTTCGTCGCGAATCTCACCCCCCGCGCCCGTGGAGGCGCCGGGAAACGGCGAAATGGCGGTGGGGTGGTTGTGCGTCTCCACCTTCATCAGCACGTGTACCGTCTCGTGGCGCGCGCCGTACAACGGCGCGTTGGTGTAACCCTGCGGCAGCCAGCGCTCGGTCGGGCCACCTTCCATCACCGAGGCGTTGTCGCTGTAGGCAATCACCGTGTGCTGCGGCGCCAGCTGATGCGTGTTACGGATCATGCCGAACATCGACTTGTCTTGCGCCACCCCGTCGATGGTGAACTGCGCATTGAAGATCTTGTGGCGGCAGTGTTCGCTGTTGGCCTGCGCGAACATCATCAGCTCCACATCGGTCGGGTTGCGCTTCAGCGCCGTGAAGGCGTTGACAAGGTAGTCGATCTCGTCGTCGCTCAAGGCGAGGCCAAACTCGCTGTTGGCCGACTCCAGCGCGCCGCGGCCCTGACCCAGCACCTCCACATGCGCCATCGGCTTGCCGGGTTGTTCATCGAACAGGTGGGCGGCGTCTTCGCGCGCCAGCAGCACGCTCTCGGTCATGCGGTCGTGCAGCAGCGCGGCAGCGGCTTGCAGCTCTTCGGCGCTCAATGCCTTGGCGCCGCCCAGCAGGCCGCTCTTCAGCCTCAGACGGAACTCGGTGACACGCTCCACCCGCTTGATCGCCAGCCCGCAGTTGTGGGCGATGTCGGTCGCCTTGGAGGCCCAGGGCGACACCGTGCCCAGACGCGGCGCCACCACGATCAGCGCACCCTCGGCCGAGCCGGTGTAAGCGTCGCCGTAGTGCAGCAGGGCCTGCACCTTGTCGACCGCCTCCCGGGCCAGGGCCGTTTCGCTCCAGACCCAGTGCACATGCCGTGCAGACACGCCGGTGATGCGGGGGCTCACCGCCTGGAGCCGCGGCAGCAAGGCCTGGGCGCGGAAGGCGGACAAGGCGTTGCCGCCCTCGAAGTTCAGCAGATGCTTGGAGGTGGAAGTCACGCTGGGGGCTCGGGTGGCGGTTGGGAGTGGCCTGCCCGAGGTCTGGGGCTTGGCCGGTGGAAACCGCGCATTTTACGGGTCAGGTGACATAATTCGGGGCTATGACGATCACGATCAAAACCGCCGCCGATGTTGAACGCATGCGCGTCGCCGGCCGCCTTGCCTCTGAAGTGCTGGACATGCTCACGCCGCATGTGCAGGCCGGCATCAGCACCGAAGAACTCGACCGCCTGGCCCACGAGCACATCGTGGGCGTGCAACAGGCCATCCCCGCGCCGCTGCACTACCAGCCGCCGGGTTACACGCCTTACCCCAAATCGATCTGCACCTCGATCAACCACCAGGTGTGCCATGGCATCCCGAATGACCGGCCGCTGAAAAGCGGCGATATCGTCAACATCGACGTCACCGTCATCAAAGACGGCTGGCATGGCGACACCAGCCGCATGTTCGTCGTCGGAGAAGGCTCGATTGCCTCCAAGCGCCTGTGCAGCATGACCTATGACGCCATGTGGAAGGGCATCGTGAAAGTGAGGCCCGGTGCCCGCTTGGGCGACATCGGCCACTCGATCCAAACTTTTGCCGAAAACGCCGGCTTCGCCATCGTGCGCGAGTTCTGTGGCCATGGCATCGGCAGCAAATTCCACGAAGAGCCGCAGGTGCTGCACTATGGCCGCCCCGGCACGCTCGAAGAGCTGGTGCCGGGCATGGTGTTCACCATCGAGCCGATGATCAACGCAGGCCGCCGCGACATCCGCGAAACCGGCGACGGCTGGACCATCGTCACCCGCGACCGTTCGCTCTCGGCGCAATGGGAACACACGGTGCTCGTCACCGAAACGGGCTACGAGGTGTTGACGCTGTCGGCCGGCAGCCCGCCGCCGCCCGCCTTCGTGACCGCGCCCGCCACCGCAACTGCCTGAAGAGGAGCCGCCCATGGCGGTCGTGGCTGAAACCACCCGGGCGCCCGCTGGCGCGCCCCGCAGCATCAGCGAGCAGCGTGCGCAGTTCCGCGAGGGCAAGGCTGCGCTGCTGACGCACTTCCGCGGGTCGCGCGCCACCGCGCCGGCCGCCACCCGGCTGGTGCGCGCGCTGGCCCGCCACGTTGACCAGACCCTGCTTGAGCTGTGGGAACACGCGATGATGCCGCCCGGCGCCGCCCTGGTAGCCGTGGGCGGATATGGCCGCGCCGAGTTGTACCCACACTCTGATGTGGACGTGCTGGTGCTGCTGCCGCCGGGTGACGAGCTCGCCAACGCACGGCTGGCCGGCTCGTCCAACGACGCGCTGAAGTCGTCGGTCGAAGGTTTTATCACCGCCTGTTGGGACATCGGCCTGGAGATCGGCTCCAGCGTGCGCACCGTCGACGAATGCACCGCCGAAAGCGCGAACGACGTGACAGTGCAAACCGCGCTACTCGAATCGCGTTACCTCTGCGGCTCCAAGCGTGTCTTCACCGCCTTCCGCCGCGCCCATGCCGCGGCCATGGACCCGAAGGCCTTTCTGGTGGCCAAGACGCTCGAGATGCGCCAGCGCCACCAAAAGTACGAAGACACGCCTTACTCACTGGAGCCCAACTGCAAAGAGAGCCCCGGCGGCCTGCGTGACCTGCAGGTGCTGATCTGGGTGGCGCGCGCCGCCGGGCTCGGCAAGAGCTGGACGGAGCTGGCCGCCAAGGGGCTGATCACCGCCTTTGAAGTGAAGCAGCTGCAGCGCAACGAAGGCCTGCTGCGCCTGATCCGCGCGCGGCTGCACATGGTGGCCGGGCGGCGCGAAGACCGGCTGGTGTTCGACCTGCAGACTGCCGTGGCCGAGAGCTTCGGCTACAAGGCGACCAAGGGCCAGCGTGTGTCTGAAGTGCTGATGCGGCGCTATTACTGGGCTGCCAAGGCGGTGGCGCAGCTCAACCAGATCCTGGTGCTCAACATCGAGGAGCGTGTCAACGGCTCGCAAGACGCGCCGATGCGCCCCATCGACGCGCACTTTCTTGACCGCGCCGGCATGCTCGAAGTGGTCAGCGACGACCTCTACGAGCGCGAGCCGCACGCCATCCTGGAAACCTTTCTCGTGTTCCAGAAGGAGCACGGCATCGAAGGCCTGTCGGCGCGCACGCTGCGAGCGCTCTACAACGCCCGCGAGTTGATGGACGGCGAGTTCCGCCGCGACCCCGTCAACCGCGCCACCTTCATGCAGATCCTGCACCATCCCGAGGGCCAGACACACGCCTTGCGTTTGATGAACCAGACCAGCGTGCTGGGCCGCTACCTGTGGGTGTTTCGCCGCATCGTGGGCCAGATGCAGCACGACTTGTTCCACGTCTACACCGTCGATCAACACATCTTGATGGTGCTGCGCAATGTGCGGCGTTTTTTCATTGCCGAGCATGCCCATGAGTACCCGTTCTGCTCGCAGCTCGCCTCGACCTTCGACAAGCCCTGGGTTCTCTGCGTAGCCGCCCTCTTCCATGACGTGGCCAAGGGCCGCGGCGGTGACCACTCTGACCTGGGCGCCGTGGAAGCGCGCCGTTTCTGCCGCGATCACGGCATCGACAAGGAAGACGCTGCGTTGATCGAGTTTTTGGTCAAGGGCCACCTGACCATGTCACGCATCGCCCAGAAAGAAGACCTGAGCGACCCCGACGTGATCGAGGCCTTCGCCAAGCTGGTGATCAATGAACGTCGGCTCACCGCGCTGTACCTGCTCACCGTGGCCGACATCCGCGGCACCAGCCCCAAGGTGTGGAATGCCTGGAAGGGCAAGCTGCTCGAAGACCTGTACCGCCTCACGCTGCGTGCGCTGGGTGGTGCCCGGCCCAACATGGACGCCGAGATCGAGGCCCGCAAACAGGAAGCCCGGCACACGCTCAACCTGTATTCGCTGCTGCCGGGCACCGAGGTACCACTGTGGGCCACGCTGGAACTGAGCTACTTCGTGCGCCACGATGCGGGTGATATCGCCTGGCATGCACGCTCGCTGTTTCGTTTCGTCGAGACCAAAGAGCCGGTGGTGCGTGCGCGCCTGTCGTCACTGGGCGAAGGCTTGCAGGTGCTGGTGTACGCACCCGACCGGCCTGACCTGTTTGCCCGCATCTGCGGCTATTTCGACAGCGCGGGCTTCAACATTCTCGACGCCAAGATCCACACCACGCGCGCCGGTTATGCGCTCGACACCTTCCAGGTGATCAGCCCGCTGATCGACCAGCACTACCGCGACCTGATCTCACTGGTAGAGACCCAGGCCACACTCGCGCTCAAGGCCGACGGCCCGCTGCCCGAACCTTCGCGCGGGCGCCTGTCGCGGCGCGTGAAGTCGTTCCCGATCACACCACGCGTGACGCTGCGGCCCGACGAGCGTGGCCAGCGCTGGCTGCTCGGCGTGTCAACCAGTGACCGCTCGGGGCTGCTGTATTCCATCGCCCGCGTGCTGGCGCAGTACCACATCAACCTGCAGCTGGCCAAGATCACCACGCTGGGCGAGCGGGTGGAAGACACCTTCTTGATCGACGGTTCGGCGCTGCAGCAGAACAAGTTGCAGATCGAGATCGAAACCGAGTTGCTCGGCGCGATCTCGCCCTAACAATCGCTCACGACCGCATCAGGTGGTCAAAGGCTCCGAGCGCCGCCTTCGCCCCGTCACCGGCCGCGATGATGATCTGCTTGAACGGCACCGTGGTCACGTCACCCGCTGCAAACACACCCGGCAAAGAGGTCTGGCCCTTGGCGTCGACCACGATCTCACCGTGGCGCGACAACTCGATGGTGCCCTTCAACCACTCGGTGTTGGGCACCAGACCGATCTGCACGAACACCCCGTCGAGCTCGACGTGGCGTGACTCACCGCTGGCGCGCTCGGTGTAGCTGAGGCCGTTGACCTTCTGCCCGTCGCCGGTAATCTCGGTGGTTTGTGCGTTGGTGTGGATCACCACATTGGGCAGGCTCTTGAGCTTGTTCACCAACACCGCATCGGCGCGCAGCTTGTCGGCAAACTCGATCAGCGTCACCTGCGCCACCAAACCGGCGAGGTCGATCGCGGCCTCCACACCCGAGTTGCCGCCACCGATCACCGCCACGCGCTTGCCCTTGAACAGCGGCCCGTCGCAGTGCGGGCAGTAGGCCACGCCCTTGTTCTTGTATTCCTGCTCACCCGGCACGTTGACGTTGCGCCAGCGTGCACCGGTGGAAAGAATCACTGTCTTGCTCTTGAGCGAGCCGCCGCTTGCGAACTGCACCTCAACCAGGCCACCTGGCTGCGTGGCCGCAAGCAACTTGTCGGCGCGCTGCAGGTTGATCACATCGACGTTGTAGGCCTTCACATGCTGCTCCAGCGACATGGCGAACTTGGGCCCGTCGGTCTCCAGCACCGAGATGTAGTTCTCGATGGCGAGCGTGTCGTTCACCTGGCCACCGAAGCGCTCGGCTGCCACACCGGTGCGGATGCCCTTGCGAGCGGCGTACACGGCAGCCGCCGCGCCGGCCGGGCCCCCGCCCACCACCAGCACGTCATACGGCGCGCGGGCGTCAAGCTTGGCGGCTTCGCGCTCGCCCGATTTGGTGTCGAGCTTGGCCACGATCTCTTCGGTGGTCATGCGGCCCGAGGCGAACATCTCGCCATTCAGGTACACCGCCGGCACCGCCATGATCTGGCGTGCTTCCACTTCCTGCTGGAAGAGACCACCGTCAACGACGGTAACCCGCACCTTCGGGTTGAGCACGGCCATCAGGCTCAGCGCCTGCACCACGTCCGGGCAGTTGTGGCAGGTGAGTGACATGTAGACCTCGAAGCGGTAGTCGCCGTCAAGGCCCTTGATCTGCTCGATCACCTCGGGCTCGGCCTTGGGCGGGTGGCCACCGACCCACAGCAGGGCCAGCACGAGCGAGGTGAACTCATGGCCGAGCGGGATCGCAGCGAAACGCAGGCCCATATCGGCGCCGATGCGGTTCAAGGCGAACGACGGCGTGCGTGCATCGGTGCCATCGGTCTTGAGCGTGATGTGGGGCGACAGCACGGCAATCTGCTCAAGCAGGCTGCGCATGTCGCGTGAATTCTCGCTGTCGTCCAGCGAAGCCACCACCTCGAACGGCTCGCGAACCCGCTCAAGGTAGGCCTTCAACTGGGCTGTGAGGTTGGCGTCCAACATGGTGGGGTGCTCCGAAGAATCTGGAATTCAGGACGAGCCACTCCCTTTTTGCAGCCCCGTGGTGGGCGGCGAAGGGGCCCACCGCGTCGGCGGTGGGCGGGCTCTGAGAAAGGCTGGGGAAAGGTAAGAACGGAGGCTTAGATCTTGCCGACCAGGTCAAGCGACGGGGTCAGCGTCTTGGCGCCTTCGTTCCACTTGGCCGGGCAGACCTGGCCTGGGTGCTTGGCCACGTACTGCGCCGCCTTCAGCTTGCGCAGGGTTTCCTTGACGTCACGCGCGATCGCGTTGTCATGCACTTCGGCGGTCTTGATCACGCCTTCGGGGTTGATGACGAAGGTGCCACGCAGGGCCAGGCCTTCTTCTTCGATGTGCACGCCGAAAGCGCGGGTCAGCTGGTGGGTCGGGTCGCCCACCAGCGGGAACTGGGCCTTGCCAACAGCCGGCGAGGTTTCGTGCCACACCTTGTGAGCAAAGTGGGTGTCGGTGGTGATGACGTAAACCTCGGTTTCCAGCTTCTGGAACTCGGCGTAATGCTCGGCGGCGTCTTCGACTTCGGTCGGGCAGTTGAAGGTGAAGGCAGCCGGCATGAAGATCAGCGTCGACCATTTGCCCTTGAGCGACTGCTCGGTCACTTCGATGAACTTGCCCTGCTTGAACGCCTGCGCCTTGAAGGGCTGAACTTGGGTGTTGATGAGTGACATGTGGCTTCCTTTGGAGATGGATGAGTTAGAAGTAGTTTTGGCTGACCCGGGTGTGCCGGAAGGCGACCCAGGCCGTGAACCGACGCAAATCTTAGTTGCAACGCAGCATTGTCATAATGAATTGCAACAAGGCCGGTCATTGATAATGGCTATGAGCAGCCTCCTCCCGCACCTGCGCTCAGGCGGTGCGGCTTGCCAACTCCCTAGAATCCGCCCCTCCGACCACTGAGAAAAACGCCGTGTCCGACCGCCTCGCCGTCTTGCCGCAATACCTCCTGCCCAAGCAGATGCTCACGGCCCTGGCCGGCAGGGTCGCATCGGCCCAAGGCGGCGCGCTGACCACGCGTCTGATCGACTGGTTCGTGAAACGCTACGGCGTCAACATGAACGAAGCGGCCAACCCTGACACCGCCAGCTACCCCAGCTTCAACGCGTTTTTCACCCGCGCCTTGAAGCCCGGCGCACGCCCGCGGGCCCGCGCCGACCTGATTTGCCCGGTCGATGGGGCCATCAGCCAGTGCGGTGTGATCGAGCGAGACCAGATTTTCCAGGCCAAGGGCCACCACTACACCACCACCGCCCTGGTGGGCGGCGATGCGTCACTGGCGGCGCTGTTCGACAACGGCCACTTCGCCACGCTCTATCTGAGCCCGAAGGACTACCACCGCATCCACATGCCTTGTGACGGCCAACTCACGCGCATGATCCACGTGCCAGGGCCGCTGTTCTCGGTCAACCCGACCACGGCGCGTGGTGTGCCTGGGCTGTTTGCGCGCAATGAGCGTGTGGTGTGCGTGTTCGAGACCAAGCGTGGCCCCTTCGTGCTGGTGCTGGTGGGCGCGACCATCGTGGGCAGCATGGCCACCGTGTGGCACGGCGTGGTCAACCCGCCACGGGTCAAGCAGGTGCGCGAGTGGCGCTATCCGGAGGCGAACAACGGCAAGCCGGTGCGGCTTAAACAAGGCGATGAGATGGGCCGCTTTCTGCTCGGCTCCACCGTCGTGATGCTGTTCCCTCAGGGCCCGCTGCAGTTCAACCCCTCATGGCAACCGGCCGGCGCCATCCGCATGGGCGAGGCGATGGCGGCTCTCAAACGAGCGTGACTCGCCGCTCACCGGGTCGGTGAATTCAAGCGAGCGTGCCAGCAGCTGCAAGGGGCGTGTGTAGTCGGGCGCCAAGGTGTCGGGCTGCAGCGTCGGGTAGATCAGGTCGTTGACGATCGGCAACCCCAGCGCCGCCATGTGCACCCGCAGCTGGTGGCGTTTGCCCGAGCGTGGCCGCAGCCCGTAGCGGGCATGTTCACCCCACGATTCGATCAGCTCGATGTGGGTTTCGGCATTCGGCTCGCCCGGTACCACTTGCATCGTCATGAATGACTCACCCTCTTCCAAGCGGGTGATGCAAATCAATGGAAATGTCTGGTCAATGCGATGGGGAGCGATGGCCTCATAGCTTTTCTCTACCGTCCGGTCGCGAAACAAAGCCTGGTAGCGGCCCCGCGTGGCGGGCTGCACCGTGAACAACACCAGCCCGGCGGTCTCGCGGTCGATGCGGTGCACCGGCGCCAGCGAGTTGATGCCGAGCTTGCGTTTGAGCCGCACCAGCAGCGTTTCCTGCAGGTAGCGGCCGGCGGGCGTGACGGGCAAGAAGTGCGGCTTGTCGGCGACGACGATCAGATCGTCTTGGTACAACACGGTTTCGTCGAAGGGGATGCGCGGCTCCGGCGGCAGGCTGCGGTAGTAGTACAGCTTGCTGTGCGGCCTGAAGGGTGCATCGGCTGCCATGGGCGCACCTTGTGCATCGGTCACCTCGCCGCGCTGCAGGCGGGCCAGCCATTCGTCACGCGCAATGCGCGGAAAACGATCGACAAAAAACTCGATCAGCGTGGCCCACGGCCCGGCAGCGGGCAAGGCCACGCAACTGCGGCCCACACCGTCAGCGAGACTCATCGAGACGCTGGGCCCGCTGTAATCGCCATTCGCCATCGGGCTCGCCCGCATACACCTGCTCGGCCGTGGTGTCGGTTTCCTGCAGATGAGTATCGAGCGCAATGCGGTTGTCGAACACAAAACACTCGCCCTCCCATTCACGCTCGGCGTCGGGCAGCGATTGAAAGTAGTTCAGGATGCCGCCCTCCAACTCGCGCACCTGCAAACCCAGGCCGCGCATCCAGGCACTGGTTTTTTCGCAGCGTATGCCACCGGTGCAGTACATGGCCACGGTCTTGCCTTCGGCTTGCCACTGCGCGGCGTGGGCCTCGACGTAGCGGGGGAAGTCGCGAAAGTTGGCCACGCCGGGATCAACGGCCTTCTTGAAGTGGCCCAGGCGGTGCTCGAAGCTGTTGCGGTTATCAAGCACCACCACGTCGTCTTGCGCGATCAGCTGCCGCCATTGCGCGGGGCTAACCCGGGTGTCTGGCGAAGCGCCGCCGCCGGGCACACCCACGGCCACGATCTCGGGTTTGACGTGAACCTTCAGGCGCGCAAACGGGGCCGTTTTGCAGGCGCTGCGTTTGAAGACCATGCCGCTGAAGCGCGTGTCTGCGAGCAAGGTGCGCTCGAAAGCATTCAGCGCCGACGCCGCGCCGGCCAGCACGCCGTTGACACCCTCCTCGGCCACCAGCACGCTGCCGAGCAGATCAGCCGCGAGCAAACGCAAATGCGCCGCGACTGCATGAGGCTCATGCAGCGCGGCGAATTTGTAGAACGAGATGTGGAAGAGAGATGACATGGCGCCGGCGAGATTGTCGCCCGCAGCCAGCATCAACCCATGTGCAGCCCGCCGTTCACCGAGAAATCAGCGCCAGTCGCAAACCCCGACTCATCGGACGCCACCCACGACACGATGGACGCGATGTCAGCCGGCGTGCCGAGGCGCTTGACCGGGATGCCGGCGATGATCTTGTCGAGCACGTCTTGGCGGATGGCCTTGACCATGTCGGTTGCAATGTAGCCGGGGCTCACGGTGTTGACCGTCACGCCCTTGTTGGCCACTTCTTGCGCCAGCGCCATGGTGAAGCCGTGCATGCCGGCTTTGGCCGCCGAGTAGTTGGTCTGGCCAAACTGGCCCTTCTCGCCGTTGACTGAAGAGATGTTGATGATGCGGCCCCAACCGCGCTCGAGCATGTCTTCGATGACCTGCTTGGTCACGTTGAACAGGCTGGTGAGGTTGGTTTCGATGACGGCGTCCCAGTCGGCACGGCTCATCTTGCGGAACATGCCGTCGCGGGTGATGCCGGCGTTGTTGACCAGCACGTCGATCGGGCCCAGTTCAGACTTGGTTTTCTGGAAGGCGGCGACGGTCGAATCCCAATCGCCCACATTGCCCACCGACGCATGGAAGTTGTAGCCCAGCGCCTTCTGCTCATCGAGCCATTTTTTGAAGTCACGGCTCGGGCCGCAACCGGCAATCACGAGGAAACCATCTTTGTGCAGGCGCTGGCACATGGTGGTTCCGATGCCACCCATGCCCCCGGTGACGTATGCAATCTTTTGGCTCATTGTTGTTCTCCTTGGGTTAGTGAATCTCTAGCGTCGCGCTGCCGGTGGGCTGGGTCAATCGGGTTCCCCCCAAAACGCGATAAGAAAACGCCGGGCCGCCCCAAGTTTTCGTGGCTCCCCTCGGGGGGCGGTTGTCGCAAAGCGACAGCCTTGGGGCTCAAGTCCTCAGCGCTCGACTGTCAGTGCAACGCCCATGCCACCACCGATGCACAGGCTGGCAATGCCTTTTTTGGCGTTGCGGCGCTGCATCTCATGCAACAAGGTCACCAGAATGCGACAGCCCGACGCACCGATCGGGTGCCCGATGGCAATCGCACCACCGTTCACATTGACCTTGCTGGTGTCCCAGCCCATTTCGTTGTTGACGGCGCAGGCCTGCGCGGCAAAGGCTTCGTTGATTTCGAGCAGGTCAAGGTCGGCGGCCTTCCAGCCGGCACGTTGCAGCGCCTTTTGCGACGCCGTGACCGGGCCCATGCCCATGTAAGCCGGATCGATGGCGGTGGTGGCAAAGCTCTTGATGCGCGCCAACGGGGTGAGGCCCAGTTGGTCGGCGCGCTTGCTGCTCATCACCACCACGCCGGCGGCGCCGTCGTTCAGGCCTGAGGCGTTGCCCGCCGTCACGCCACCGGCCTTGTCAAAGGCGGGGCGCAGGCCGGCCAAGGCTTCGGCGTTGGTCTTGCGGTTGAGGTATTCGTCGGCCGAGAAGACGATCGGGTCACCCTTCTTCTGCGCAATGCTGAAGGGCACGATCTCGTCCTTGAACCGGCCGGCGTCTTGCGCGGCAGCGGCCTTCTGCTGCGAGCCCAGGGCCAGCGCGTCTTGCGCTTCGCGGCTGATGCTGTACTTCTTGGCCACGTTTTCGGCGGTGATGCCCATGTGGTACTGGTTGTACACATCGAGCA
>JBKJJF010000300.1:0-10159 GCA_046598195.1 Rhizobacter sp.
ACGCTTGGCGGCGTCGGGCACGGAGTCTGCCTTGCGCAGTGACGCAGGCGCCTGGCCAAACAAGGCGCTCACCCACTTGGCGAACTGGTCATCGTGGGGCCGATCGGCCTGCACGGCGGGCTGGCTTTGTGCCCAGGCGCGGTAAAAGAGCAGCAGCGCGCGGTGGTGAAACACATCGGCAAAACGCGCGAAGGTCGGGTCAGCGTGGTTGCGCAGCCGGTCACGTGCGTACTCGGTGATGTGCAGCGGCAGCGGGCCCATCGGGCCGAACAGGCCAAAAAACCGCGCGCCCAGGCGCGGCGGCTTGTGGCCATCGGCCTTGAATGACATCAGCGCGGCGGGCGCAAAATCAAGCTCCGGGTCTTGGCCCAGGCGAATCGGCTCGGCACTCGGGCGCAGCGCGTGGCCCAAGCGTGGCGAGTTGGGGGCCAGTGACTCGATCTGCCGCAGCACGGCAAAAAAATCATGCGCCCAGGGCTCGGCCGCGAGGCTCGCGAACAGGCGCGCTCGGCGCTCGTGGAGTTGGCGTGGGTCGGTGGTCATGCCGCGCACCACCGTTCGCCCTGAGCGGTGTACTCGTCGCGACGCGACGAAAGGCGTAGGCAAAAAACGGGAGCCACCACCACCGTTCGCCCTGAGCCTGTCGAAGGGTCAGCGCTGTGCACGGCGCACCCTTCGACAGGCTCAGGGCGAACGGCGGTGGGGTGGCCAAGTCGCTTCATAACACCGCGTGGGTACCGATGCGGGGTTTGGTTCGCATGATCTCGCCGCGAGACGCCGAGCGAAGCACCGTTTCACAAAAACTGTTGGCGGCCGCGTGGCGAGCAAAGAACCGATCAAGCACCTGGCCGAGTAGGAAAGCGCTAGAACCCTGGAAGCCCAACTCATCGACCAGCGCGGTCACTTCTACACCGCAGCCGAAGGTCAGCGGCCCAGGGAAGGGCAAACGCCGCACCACCGACTTGGCCTCCAGCCACTGGATGCTTTCGATCTGCTTGGCCCAGGCCACGTCTTGCTCGGGCCCGTGCAGTGCGAGCAGGGTGCGCAGTGCAGAGGCGGCACGTTTCGGGTCTTCACCCGCGATGCTGAGGTAGTTGAGCGTGAGCAGGCTCACCATTGACCAGCCCACGTCGCCTCGTGCCAGGCGCTGCACCGGGCGGGTCGGGCCGCGCAGGGTTTCGATGCGGCCGGCCGGCCCGGCGGAGTCGAGCACCCAGGTGGTGGCGTTGCCGGGCAAGAGCGTGGGCAGGTCGCGGTTGGTCACCCATGCAGTGACCGAGAGCTGGCGAATGTCTTCGCGGTAGGGTGCGTTCTGCGGGTCGACCAGCGAGAGAAACACCTCTTGCCCGACGTAGGCCGAGCGCGGCCCGTCGAGCCGCTGGCGTGCTGACAGCATGCGCGGCTCACGGCGCACCGTGTAATAGGCGCCGTGGCTTCGCGCCGCATCGTGAAAGCTCGCGTACAGCGGCATGAAGCTCTGTTCGGCCACCTGCGCCACGCCATACCCCGTGACAGATTCCAGCGTGTGGATCTCGTAGTCCATGGGTCGCGTGCGATCGGGCACCACGTGGTGCTCCCAGCCGCCTGTGCCGGATGTCGCGAGTTGGATGCGATCGAGCCGCTTGGGGAAGAGGTTGACCGCAGGGGTACAGAAAAGCGCGAGGCTGCCGGCGTCCACCAGCGATTCAAGGGCGGCCTCCCCGCGCGAAAACAGCACAACGATCTCGGCCTCGGCTCCATCTACCGTGGCAAGGCGGCGAGCCAGATCGTTGATCTCGAAAAACAGGAAACGCTGCGGCATCGCCGCCAGCTCTTGCAGCAGGCGGTGGCCGCTGAAACCGCGCAAGGTTTCGGGCAGCAAGGCCTCGTCATCTTCATAGCCCAGCGGTTTGACGGAGTCGGCGTCGGCAAAGCCAGAGGCCGCGCTGCGGTTGGCAGGCCCGCTTGTTCCAGCGGCCACCCAGGTGCCGACCGTGTTGCCGAGCACCAGCTCGTGCAGCCTGAAGGCCACGTCGTCGGGTGCCGAGATGAACAGCGGCAGTTTGTCCAACTTCAACTGTTTGAACTTGAGGCCGCCGTGCAGCTTGAGCTTGATGCGCAAGCCGCCGCGCAACTGGCGTGCCACCGGCAGGTGGGCCAAGGGCAGGTCGGGGGCGTGGCTGAAGTACTGCACCGATTCGATCTCGATCGGCCACAGTGTCACCTCGTGCGCCGTGCGAAATTCGCAGCGGGTGTTTTGCCCTCGCACCAGCTCGCTGGTGAGTGAGCTGCCACGCTTGAGGGTGAAACCACGCGCGAGGTTGGGGTCAAGCGGGTCGGGCCGCATGCGCGCGATCATCATCGCCGGCACCGGCGACAAAAAGCCCGGGTACACCGTCTCCAGCAAGTGCTGCACGAAGCGCGGGTGTTCGGAGTCGATCTTGAGCTGGATGCGCGCGGCCAGGAAGGCAAAGCCTTCAAGCAGGCGCTCGACATACGGGTCTGAGACCTCCAGCCCTTCAAGCGACAGGCGCGCGGCGATCTTCGGGAACTCGGCGGCGAACTCGGCGCCGACCTCACGCAGGTGGGTCAGCTCATCGTTGTAGTGGCGAAGAAGGTTCGGGTCCATGCGCGATCAGCTCTTGCGCCTGGAAGGAGACGCACTGCCCACGTCGCGCACTTCCACCTGGCCGGCTTCGAGGTCGACCTGGGTGCGCAACAACAATTCGAGCGGCACCGGCTGGGCCCACATAAAACCGTGGATCTCGAACTCGATGACGTTGTGCGTGTCGAGCACGCTGGAGGCTTCGAGTGCCTTCACTTCGAGCGAGTCTTCCATCACGCGAGGCTCGAAGCGCAAGATGGCTTGTTTGATGGTGCGCTCAAGCAGGCCCACGTCGATGCGCGAGGCGAGTTGGCCCGACATGGCGGGCAAGCCGTAGTTGAGCACCGAGTCAGCCGCCTGCGGGTACTGGGCGGCCGTGGCCTTGTTCAAGGGTTGCACCGAGTTGAGCAGCCAGGAGAGATCTCGCAGCACCGCTTCGCGGATCTGCGATTTGTTCATCATGCGGGTGTCTTCGGCTTCGACCTGCGACTGCGGGTTGAAATCGGTGAGCCGATCCAACAAGGCAGGCTGAAGCCGGTCACGAACGTTCATGACAGCCCCTCGCCAAACGCAAACGTTTGGCGATCCCCCGAGGGTATGCGGGCCGGCTTGGGGCGGCCCGGCGCTCGGCCCTCCGCTTCGATCACCAGCATGTCAGTCATGTGGCCCCGAGTTTGATCTCACGCACTTCGAGCAAGCCCATTTCAGAGCCGTTGGTCGACAAGATGCGTTGGCCGAGGCCGGCATATTGTTCGGGCCCGGCGGGCAGCCACTCGGTGGCGCGGGCGAGTTTCAGCTTGCCGTCGGGCTGCTCGCGCGTGCCGGGGTAGCAGGTGGGCACGAGGGCCACCGAATCGCCGCCGTTGCTGAAGGTCAGGTGCACCGCGGTCCACACCATGTCGCGCAGGTCTTCAGGCGCTTCAACCGTGACGGCTGAGAGCGAATCGAAAGGCACCCAGGTGTAGCGCCCGTTGAGCACCACTTCGAGCACTGGGCCGAGGCGCGAGTCGGCGTCGGCGATCCAGTCGAAGTTTTCGCCGTTGAGGCTGCCTGCCGTAGCGGGGGCCTGCTCGAAAGCGTTGGCCCGCAGGTGCTGTGCCTGGGCGAGGTTGCCTTGCGCCTCTTGGGCCAGGGCTTCGATCAGCATGGCCACCCAGGCTGCCGGTTGGCCAAAGACAACCGGCGTGGTCTTGCCGGCGAACACCGCGCCACGCACGGCTTCACATTTGATGGCTTCGCGGTAGGTCTGCACCATCGCGAGCGTGCCGTGGTCGAGCTCACCGCACACCTCGAGCTGCGCCATGGCGCGCTCCCAGCTGCCCAGCACGCTGAGCAGCTGGAACAAAAAAACACGCAATTTGGCGTCGCCAGGTTTTTCACGCACCTGCGCTTGCAGCGCGGCGAGGGCTTGTGCCGGGTCACCGGCGGCCAACAGCTCTTGAGGGGTGGCCATGGTGTCAGGCGGTCATGATTTCGTCTTGGAAGCTGGTGCCGCCGCCGCGCTGGCCGCTGGCTTGCTGCAGCTCATAGTCAACCTGCACCTTGGTGAAGCTGAAGCTGATGCGCTCGATGGCGTCGCCGTTTTCACCGCACTCGATGTCGAGCGAGTTCACCCGCGCGTTCGACAGCTTGATGGTGAAGTAGTCGCGCTGGCCTTCACCGGCCTTGCGCATGGAAAGTTTGGCCTCTTTCACCTCATCGTTGGTGGCCAGCACGCTCATCAGCGAGGTTGACGACGAGTCGATGCGCTTGGTCACCACCAGGTTTTTGTAGCTGCGCCGGCCGGTGGCCTGCGAGGAGCCAAGCGCCGAGCTGGCGGCCAGGCCCCAGCTCCAGCCGTGCACGGTGATCTCTTCCTTGTGGTCGATGGCCGTGCTTTCGCCCTTGAGCTTGCCTGCGCGCTTGGTCTGAACACTGAGGAAGACGTCGATGGCGCCGGCGCCTGATGAGCTGGGGACTAAAGGCATGATGAATCCTTTGGGCCTCGGGTGAGGCCTCGAAGCGTCGAGGGGGAAGTCTCACCCGGCGAACCGGGCGAGAGCCCGCCTGCTTATCGCGTCTCGGTGGTCGAGGTGTTCCAGCCGAACTTGACTTCGCCACCCAGGCCGCCCTTGTCGTCTTGGGCTTTGTAGGCGAACTCGATGTCCTTGTAGGAGCAACGCACTTGTTCCTCGATGTCTCCTTCGGAGCTGGCCGACGGTGAGACAGCGGTGACGAACACTTCTTTCAGTGTGACCACCAAAAAGGCTTTCTGGCCTTCACCGGCCTTGCGGGCGGTGAGCTTGGCGTCTTTGAAGTGCTTGCCGGCCGCGCAGTGTTTGGCCAACACCGGAGACGCCTTGTCGTACACGTGGCTGAAAACGAACTCGCCCGGGGTGGCTTTGCCACGGCCCGAACCGCCGCCGGTGCCGGCGCCTGAGGCTTGAGTCACTTCCCAGTTCCACGACAGGAGTTCGATTTCTCCCTTGTGATCCTTGTGGGTGGCTTCGCCTTCGACGCCGTCAAACTTGATGTGGAAATCGCCGCTCATGATTGAAACTCCTAGATGGTTTGAGAAGAAAGTTGCCTGCGCTGGTTATGACGCTGTGTGGCAAAAAAACTTGATCGATCGATCTTGGGAAATCTTGTTATGCCGCCTTGGCAGAAGGCAGTTTGGAGACGAGACGCAAAGACACCGTGAGCCCTTCGAGTTGGTAGTGGGGCCGCAGGAAAAACTTGGACGAGTAGTAGCCGGGGTTGCCGGGGATCTCTTCCACCGTCACTTCAGCCGCCGCGAGTGGCTTCTGTGACTTGGTGGTCTCAGACGAGTTGGCCGGGTCACCATCGACGTAATTCATGATCCAGTTGTTGAGCCACTTGGCCATGTCGTCTTTCTCCTTGAAGGAGCCCACTTTGTCGCGCACGATGCACTTGAGGTAGTGCGCAAAACGGCAGGTTGCAAAGAGGTAGGGCAAGCGCGCCGCCAGGTTGGCGTTGGCCGTGGCATCGGGGTCGTCGTACTCGGCCGGCTTTTGCAGCGACTGGGCACCGATGAAGGCGGCGAAGTCGCTGTTCTTGCGGTGCACCAGCGGCATGAAGCCGTTCTTGGCAAGTTCCGCTTCGCGCCGGTCGCTGATGGCGATTTCGGTGGGGCACTTCATGTCGATGCCGCCGTCATCGGTGGGGAAGGTGTGCGTGGGCAGGCCTTCGACCGAGCCGCCGGATTCGATGCCACGAATGCGCGAGCACCAGCCATATTGTTTGAACGAGCGGTTGATGTTGACCGCCATCGCATACGCCGAGTTGGCCCAGGTGTACTTGGTGTGGTCGGCGTTGGCCGTCTCTTCTTCGAAGTTGAACTCTTCAACCGGGTTGGTCTTGGCACCGTAGGGAATGCGTGCCAGGAAGCGCGGCATGGCCAGGCCGATGTACTTGGCGTCGTCACTTTCACGCAGCGAGCGCCAGGCGGCGTATTCGGGCGTGGTGAAGATCTTGGTCAGGTCACGCGGGTTGGCCAGCTCTTGCCACGAGCCCATCTGTGCGAGGGCCGGGTCGGCGGCCGCGATGAAGGGCGTGTGCGCAGCGGCAGCCACCTTGGCCATTTCGCCCATCAGCTCCACGTCTTGCGGGCCGTGGTTGAAGTAGTAGTCGCCGACCAGGCAGCCAAAGGGCTCACCGCCGAACTGACCAAACTCTTCTTCGTAAACGCGCTTGAAGATGGGGCTCTGGTCCCAGGCGGTGCCTTTGTAGCGCTTGAGCGTCTTGCCCAGCTCGGCTTTGCTGATGTTCATCACGCGGATCTTCAGCTGCTCGTCGGTCTCGGTGTTGTTGACCAAGTAGTGCAGGCCGCGCCAGGCCGACTCGATTTGCTGGAAATCGGCGTGGTGCATGATCTGGTTGATCTGCGAGCTGAGCTTTTCATCCAGCTCGGCGATCATCGCTTCGATCGAGGCGACGACGTCGCTGCCGATCAGCTGGGTCTTGCTCAGCGCCTGCTGCGCGAGCGTGAGCACCGCGGCTTCAACGGCGGATTTGGCTTCGTCGCTCTTGGGCTTGAATTCTTTGTTCAGCAGGCTGGCGAAATCGCCACCCTGGAATTCAACGCCTTGCAGCGCGGAAGATTGACTTTGTGCTTCTGCCATCTTTGTTCTCCTATTTCATTGAATCCCGCATCCGTTCGGGCTGAGGTATCGAAGCCCTGGCGACATGCGAGCAGGCCCTTCGATACCTCAGGGCGAACGGTTTTACGGTGGCTCGTTACTCGGCCTTGGGTGCGTCGGCCGCCGGGGCATCGGACGCCTTTTTGGCGCTGGCCAGGCTGTTGAGCAGCGCCGGGTCGGAGATCACCTTGGCGAGCAGCTCTTCAGCGCCGGTCTTGCCGTCCATGTAGGTGATCAGGTTGCTCAGCTGCTGGCGTGCGGTGAGCAGCTGGTTGAGCGAGTCGACCTTGCGTGCCACGGCGGCGGGCGAGAAGTCGTCCATGTTTTCGAAGGTGATGTCGACGCTCATGTTGCCTTCGCCGGTGAGGGTGTTGGGCACCTGGAAGGCGACACGCGGCTTCATTGACTTCATGCGGCTGTCGAAGTTGTCGACGTCGAAGTCGAGCAGCTTGCGCTCGGCCACCGGTGGCAATGGCTCGGCCGGCTTGCCTGAGAGATCAGACAGCACGCCCATCACGAAGGGCAGCTGCACCTTTTTCTCGGCGCCGTAGAGCTCCACGTCGTATTCGATCTGGACGCGCGGTGCACGGTTGCGGGCGATGAATTTCTGACTGCTGGTGGCCATGGTGAAGCTCCTTCGGGCTGGGGTTCAAAGTGTCCGTTCGCGTGGAGCTTGTCGAAGTGCCTGCACCGAGGTGCTCGCTGGCTTCGACAGGCTCAGCCCGAACGGAGATTCGTTGCAAGACATTGCGTGTGTTTCAGGTGTCGCTGTGGCCGGCAATGTTTTCGATCTGGTCGATGCCGGCCGGCGCCAGGTCTCTGATGATTTCGAGAAAGCTCTTGCCCATCAGCCGCTGTGCGCGGCGGATCAGCAGGGGGGCAGGGTTGGTGGGCTCGTGGCGCTCTAGCCACTCGCAAGCGCGGTCGAGGCTCTTCACCACGTCTTCACGGGTTTGCAGCGAGCCGGGTGTGCCGCGCGAGCCGCTGCCTTGCGCGCTGGGGGCCGCGCCGTCGTCAGGCGACACATCGGCCGGGGCGCCGCCTTCGGCCTGGTTGGCCACGTTGTTCAAGGTGTGCGCCAGCACGCGCAGGGGGCGCAGCTCGGGGCCTTGGGCCGAGCCGACCTTGTCGCCCAGCGCCGACTCGATGCGCAGCACTTCGGCGTGCACTTGTTTCAGCGCGGCCAGGGTGCCGGCAGACTGCGCTTCGGCGGCCTTCACGGCCTGCACCACGCCGTCAAGGGTGGGCACCAGTTCGTCGGGGCGGGGGTCGGCCTTGCCGGCGGCGAGCTCGATCTGGCGCACGGTGAGTGGAGGGCGCCTCGCGCCGATCACGGCGGCGCGCAGGTCGGCCAGGCCAGCGGTGCCATCCACCAGCGGGGCCAGCGCGTTCAGGCGCATGGTCGGGTCGTTGTGGTCGTCGGCGTCGAGCTTCGGGTAGACGTGATCCCAGTGGCGCTCAAGCAAGCCGGCGATCAAGGACAGCGCGCTGGCGTAAGCCGCCACACCGTGCAGGCGGGCACCGGCTCGGGCCAGCAGCACGGCCACGCGCAGGTCGCGGGTGCGGCGTGCGAGCTCGGTGGCTTGTTCGTGCACCACACGCCAGTCGGGCTCGGTTGCTGCGATCACGGTGTCACCGAACTGCTGCTCGGCTTTGCCGCGGGCGGCTTCTTCGAGAGCGCGGAAGGCCGGGTCGTACTCCAGGTCGGCGCCACAGGGGGCATCAGCGCCGAGCGAGGCCAACAGGTCTTCGACGGGGAGGGCGTTCATGCGATGCGCTTGTGGAGGGGTTGAATCACGATGGAGTGGACTTTATGGAGCGGGCGGCTGGGCTACATCAGCCGAAAGTCATCTGCACCGGCTGAATCGATGTGACTCTCGTCAATATGGAGGAGGTGGCGTCCATGGCGGTGGTGCGTCAGAACGCGGAACACGAGCCACCATCGGTGACATTGAGGCAACCCGAGAGCTGCGGCTGGTTGCGCACCTTGCCCCACTCCGAGGCCAGCGGGTCGTTTTGTTTGTCGTCGGCCAGGGTGCCGCGAAGCACCGAGGCAGCGGTGCAGATGTAAGGCTGGTCAAGGTTGCGGCCATACACGTCAGAGGCCAGCTCGGCCTGGAAGCTCGACTGCAACATCTGGCGTGTGATGCCCGGGCGCAGCGTCAAGGTCGACGGTGTAAAGGCGAGGTTGTAGCCCAGCGGCGAGCGCAGGTTGCCCTGGTTGATGGCGTAGGTGCCGGTGCCAGTGGGTGTGGTCGCCAACGCGCCGGCGAGTGCCACCGCGGCGGTGTCGCCATTGACCAGCCCGCTGGTGCTGAAGCTCAGCGCCGGCAAGGCCAGGTCGAGGTAGCCGGTGGCCGGGTTGGCCGCGACCACCAGCGTGGGCCGGGTGGCGTGCAGCACCTGGTTGCCGGTGGTGGGCAGGGTGATGCCCGACACGCTGCAGGTCGCGGTGTCGCCGTACACGCAGCCGTACAGGTTGGTGCCTGCCGTCACGCCGAGGAAGCTGCCCGCCCACAGCTTGGCCGAGCCGCCGGCCGGTGCGCTGACGGTGGCCCCCGGCGCCACCGTGATGCTCGGCGCCACCACGTTGAGCTGCGCATTGGCGCCGACCATCGAGATCGACTGGTTGAGGGTGATGGTGCCGGTCGACTGGATCAGCGCCGTGTTGCCGCCCAGACTGTTGGTGATGCTGAGCGGCGAGAAGCCGGAGCCCGGTGTGTAGCCCGCGGTGCTGGCCGCACCGATGCTCAGCGGCCCGGTGGTTTGCAGGGTGAATGAGGCGGGCGGGTCGAAGGCGAGGTTGCCGATGCTGTTGCCCACGTTGCTCAGCGCCACGGTGCTTTGTGCGCCCCCTTCCACCACCAGGTTGCCCGTCACCGTGATGGCCGCGGTCTGGGTGATGTTGCCGGTGGTGCGCAAGCCCAGGTTTTGCAGCGTGTTGCCGGAGCGCAGCTCCATGCCCGCCGAGTTGACGCCCTGGTTTTGCAGGGTCAGCGACACATCGGTGTGCTGGGTCAGGGCGCTGTCCAACACGGTGATGAGGCCGGTGTGCAGGCTCGACCCGATGACCACGCCGCCGCGTGCGGCAATGCCGGGACGCGTGGCGTTGGGTGTGGTGAGCCACTGTGAGTTGACGTAGAACACGTTGCCGATCGCCTCGGTGCCGATGGTGATGTCGGTACCCGGCCGTTCCACCAGGTTGCCGGCCGTGTCGACGCCCAGCGGGCGCAGATTCACCGTGCCGGTGGTGCGGATGTCTGTGCCGACGCCGAAGCCCAGGTCGATGGCCGCGCCTTGCGCAGCACTGCCGCCGAGTACCACGTTGGCACTGGTGGCCTGCGGCACTTCATTGACCACACCTGCGCTGATGGTGAGCGGCCCGCTCTGTGCATTGAAAAAGGCCAGGCCACCCAGCCCGGCGTTGCCGGTGATC